>CAMAWP010000001.1 GCA_945861765.1 Akkermansia muciniphila
GTCTTTCATGTGCAAGACGCGGCGGGCTTGAAGCCTGATTGGTTGTTCGGAGCCAGCGCGGTCGGTATCGCTGCGGGGACTTCGACGCCCGACGCAGTGATTGACGAAGTTGAGGAGCGGCTGGAAGCATTCGCTCGTGAGGCCGGAGAATGCGACACGCAACTGACCCGCCCCTTAAGTTTGCTGGCTACTTCATAGGAATTTCCAAAACTCTGGATGCGGTCCGCCAGATTGGCTGCTACGTTCCGAGAACTATGAAACAATTTAGCGTCATTTTCCTCTTGGCATCGGCGGTAGCTCTAGCTCAGACACCTCGTCAGAACATTTTGGTTTCACCTGAAGTGCAGACAGATCGGCGCGTGACGTTCCGCGTTCATGCGCCCAAAGCTTTGGAAGTGGGCCTTTTCGGTGACTGGATGGCTCCGGGAACATTGCAGAATATGGCCCGGGACGACCAAGGCGTTTGGAGCGTGACCACTGCCCCCCTCGATCCCGGTATTGCCATCTATACCATCACCATTGATGGCATCACAGTTCCCGATCCGGTGAACCCTCGGTTGAAAGTGCGAGCGCGAACCTCGGCGAGTCTGGTCGATGTGCCAGGCAATCCTCCAGAACTATGGCAACTCCGCGACGTGCCTCACGGAACGATCGAAATAAATTGGGGGAAATCCAAAGTCATCGGAGATACACGCGCCCACTACGTTTATACTCCGCCGAGTTATGCTGAGAATCCATCCATTCGTTATCCGGTTCTGTATCTTCTCCACGGCAATAATGATACCGCCGCAGGCTGGACCGACGTGGGCAAAGCCAACTTCATCCTCGACAATCTGCTGGCTGAAAAGAAAGCCGTGCCCATGATCATCGTCATGCCCTGGGGTCACGCCGTTCCCTACGATGGCCCGCAGACCAACAACACTGACACGTTCGAGCGCTACCTGATCGAGGATGTCATTCCGCAAATCGAGACGAAATATCGCGTTGTGTCCGGCCGAGACTATCGAGCCATCGTCGGACTCTCGATGGGTGGCGTGCAAGCGCTTAAGGTCGGGCTGACTCACCTCGACCTTTTCAGTGCGGTGGGCGCGTTCAGCTCAGCAGTGCCCGGTAATTTCGAAAACCGCTTTAAAACTTTGCTCGATAATCCCGCACAAACTAACAAGAAGCTTAAGCTGCTCTGGATCGGCTGTGGCTTGCAAGATTCGGCGTTCGAGCGAAACCGGCAGCTTGTGGATCTTCTCGCTTCACGCAGAATCGGCTTTAGCTTCCTCGCCACCGAGGGCCGCCACAATTACGCGATCTGGCGGCGTTATCTCGCGGAAGTTGCTCCCCTTTTGTTCCGCGCGGATACCGCATCGGACTCGAAGCCTTGATCCGACACTTGGGGTCAGCGCGGTGCAACTGCGCGACCAGATGACTGAAGCGCCCACCGCGACGAACCGCAGAGGCGAACAAATCGATACAACACTACAATCTCGATTGACTCGGCGCTGTGCGTGAGATGGTCCGGTTCAAGTCGCTTCTTGCAGCGAGTTCTCGATTGCGTTACCACTTTCACGATGAAACGCCTGTCTTTAATCTCACTCGTTGTTTTTTTAATCATCGCGCCTTGGCGAGTGGCCTTCAGCGCAGAGACTGAGCACAACTATTCCAAGTGGGAGAAGAACATTGCCGAGTATGAGCAAGTGGACCGCACCAATTCACCGCCCACTGGAGGGGTCCTCTTCATCGGCTCCTCCACAATTGTCAGATGGAAGACGTTGGCGCGGGATTTTCCGGATCATCGCGTGATTAATCGCGGGTTCGGCGGATCCGAAATCGTAGATGCCACCCATTTTGCTGAGCGCATTATCTTCCCGTATAAACCGCGGATGGTCTTTCTCCGATCGGGTGGCAACGACCTCAACGCGGGGAAATCGGCGGAACAGGTCTTTGCGGACTACAAGGAGTTCGTGGCGAAAATCCATTCGAAGCTACCCGAGACGGAGATTGTTTTCATCTCGCTAAGCCCCAGCCTCGCACGGTGGAAACAGGCCGGCCGAGAGAAGGCGGTCAACACGATGGTCCAAGGATTCATCAAGAAGACGCCGCATGTGAAATACATTGAAACCTACCCGATGGTGCTCGGCTCAGACGGCCAGCCCCGCGCGGAGCTTTTCGTCGCCGACAAACTCCACTTCAATGACGAAGGCTACAAGTTGCTGATCGAGCGCGTGCGTCCCTTCCTGCCAAAATAGTTGAGGCATTTCAGGGCATGCTGATTGCCCATTCACGAGAAATGCGGTCCACGGCGTCGCGGTTGACGTCGTCATGCCTCGATCAATGTTCAAGCCGCCGCCTTTCTCCGGAGCCACCGAGGTCAACGAGCGCGTCGAGCCTTCGGCTGACCTGAAAGATCGCAAGACACTCTTGGGCTTCCGCCGGATCATTTAAGCAAAGCGCACCTTCAAAAATTTTCGCCACGGGTTCACCTTGAAGCTGGAGAGGAAAGCGCTGACTCAGAGAACGCGAGTAAGCCGCGAGATCATCAAAGCCCTCCTCACGCGCCATGGCGCGGCTGACGAGACGAAACAGTCCACAGCCTCCAGGACAAGCGTGCTTCATCAGCTCCGCCGTTAATCGCCCCATCGTGTAACGCGGATTGATTTCGACGATTGGCTTGAGGCGACAATTGCCCTCGGGCGTACGATAGACAAATGCATCGATGCCGATCGGCCCGAGATAGCCGACCTGTTGGAGTTCAGCTTCGAGCAGAGAAAAGATGTCGGCATAGAGGCGCTGAAGCCGGCTCGCAATGTCGCCAGGCTCGATGAAGAGCGCGGCCACGTTCGTTGGAATCCGTCGGTCGTGATTCGGCGCTGTCCAATTGGCTCGAAACTGGCCTTTGGGGTCGTTGATCAAGCCTGTGTAGCCGCTGAGTTTCAAACCGCGGGACGTCATCTCTAGCTGGACGGAGAAATCCAGCTCGCGTTCAAGCCACGGTTCGACGACGAGGCGCCGCCCGTTATGCACAGCGTGGGCGATCCAACGCCGCTGCGCGTCCAGGAGCTTCGGTTCCCACAGGCGAATCGCGTTGTGGCCCGCGAGTCCGAGAGCTTCCTTGACCACGATCTTGTGATGGCCGCGCCGACGAATGGCTTCAATCGCCCCGAGCGCGCTGTCGAGATCATCCACCGCGACGCCCGCCTCGTGTTCGGTACAAAGCCAGGATTCAACAGGAGCCGACGTGAGAAGGCTCTGACTTGGTTCTCGGGAAACCTGAGCCTCGTCACCTCTGCGGCACCGCGATAACATGCTTCGTAGTAACCCGGCGCTCCAAGCCTTGGAGTAGAGCCGCGCAATGTTTTCATTGAAGCGCTGGTTCGCAGCTCGCTCCTCGCCGGTCACGTTCGCAAAGAGCGGTTCGAGCAATTCGATGCTGTCAGGCCCCCAGGCCCACGGACGCAAGCTGCCGATCTTCCGTTCACTTAAGGGACTCGCCGGATCGATTGCTTGCCCCTTCAGTTCAACGAACTCTGGTAGGGCGAAACCGGCTTGCTTGATGCCACTCAGGAATTCCACCGACGGACGCTTCGTCAACAGCACGATGTCATCTTGTTGGCAAAGGAACTGCGGCAAGTTAGCGAGATCTTTGGCGAGCGCCACCTGGTGCTTCACCGGCGTGAAGGCCCTGCCCTGGGCAATGCGTCCTTCGGAGAACGGATTGAAAACAAAGACGCTGGGAGTGCGGCCCTTGGATTGAGAATAGACATTCAACTCGGCGATGAACCCCGGATCGAGTCCCGCCGCGAGCCGGCCTTCGATGTTCAGTTTGATTCCCTTGGCCCGTTGAGGGGAAAGCGGGAATTTCAATTGCCGACAAAACGCCTCCCAATCGCTCTCGTGCGGCTTCTTCCAGCGGCGAAACCATTTCAAGCCATAGGCGACGTGCCTGATTTCGTCCCGGTAAATCTGTTCGAGCAAACGGGCTGTGTCGGCATCGCCGACCGCCTCGAATCCTTGGGCGAAGTAGCGACAGAAATCGAGGTTCGCCTGCTCGAACGTCAGGCTCAGTGCCGCCACATAATCCATGGGATTTTCCATCGTAGAGACAGAGCGCCAGAAATAGCCGCTGACGGGAAGCTCGCCGAAGTGAACACCGCACTCCCGCATGCGCTCGATATAGAGTCGCGTGTGAATCTGTTCGTCTTTTAGAGTCTGCAGAACACCGCGGCGGAACGCGGTTGGCGCCTCGGGAAAGCGCAAGAGCACCAAGGCCATCAACTCGGTGGCGAGCAGCTCATGGTTGCCAAAGAAGTGCAGCAACCGACCGCGCTCACGCTGCTGTTCGAGGCGGCGCAAGCCGGGAAAGCCGGACTGACCAGAACCCGGCGGCTTGAAAAGCAACTCGGGTGGACGACCGGGGGCGCCAGGCGTGACCAAGGGCGATCCTGGCCGAGCATCCGTAAGAACGTCCGGGCACCGGAGCTTTTCCTCCAGGGTCGTGGCGAACAAAACCTGCTCGGCAAAATCTCTAAGTTCCATTGGCTCAAGCTGCCTACCGGTCGGCGGCCAGAGTTGGCGGCCCGCAATTCAGAAAGCCTCGGCAAACCGGCAAGCATCCCTTCCGCTTCAGTTTTCGCGCCACTCGGGACGCTTTGATCCTCATGCAGCCACACCATAACCAGGGTTGCTCGACGGAATCACGGAAAATACCGCTTGATTCCTCCCGGTGCTAACTCTATATTGCGCGCTCTTTTTGAAAGAAAGTATATTTTATGCGTCGCCCTAAAGGTATTAAAACACGTAAAGCTGTGGCCAAACGGTTCAAGATCACGGGAACTGGCAAAGTAATGCGATCCCGTGCTGGCAAGCGCCACTTGCTCGCGTCGAAAAGCCCCAAGCGGCGTCGATCTCTTGGCACATCCAAGCAGGTGGATAAGACCGATACCTACCGAATTACCCAGAACCTTCCCTTCAGTCACTAGACACGGGTCGGCATTCACGTTTCTAACGATCTAACCATTTTACCAATCCATGCGCGTTACTAATGCTCCCGCTTCCCGCAAGCGCCGCAACCGGACAATCAAAGCCGCCAAAGGCTTTCGGCTGCGTCGTTCAAAACTTTACCGCTATGCCGCTGATGCTTTAGATCACGGTCGGCAGTACGCCTTTCGTGATCGTAAGACCAAAAAGCGCAACTACCGCGCGCTCTGGCAAATTCGCATCAATGCTGCCGCCCGAGCTGCCGGCACTACTTATAGCCGGTTCATAGAAGGCCTGAAAGCAGCCCATGTGGCGTTGGACCGAAAGGTCCTCGCCGACCTCGCCGCGACGGATGCGTCGGCTTTTGGCGAACTCGTCCGTATCGCCTCGGAGGCGTTGAAGACGAAGGCCGCGAAAGCCTGATCGCAAAAGAGATTTTGATTTCAACACCACGGGCGACCTCACATGGGGCCGTCCGTTTTTGTTTTTATGTCCTTCACAGACCAAATCGAACCGCTGAAGCAATCGGCTCTCACAGAACTGCGGGTAGCGTCCGACCTCGTGATGCTTGAGCAAGCTCGGGTGGATTACGTGGGTGTCCACGGGAAGCTTACCTCTCTGCTGAAGCAACTGGGATCTCTGCCGAAAGAGGAGCGGCCCGCTGCTGGCAAACTTCTGAACCAAGCCAAAGTCGAGCTGGAACATTCCTTGGCCGAACGCCGAATCGAACTCGAGCTCAAAGCCGCTTTACCCAAAGAGCCGACCGATTTTACGCTGCCCGGACGCAGGCCAGCACTCGGCAAGCTTCATCCACTCACGCAAGTGACCGAAGATATCGTCCGCAGCTTCCGCAAGATCGGCTTCGTAGTGGCCGATGGGCCGGAAGTTGAAAACGAATATCATTGTTTCGACGCGCTTAACACGCCGGCGGATCATCCGGCCCGCGATGCTCAAGATACGTTTTACCTGAGCATACCCAACAAAGCATTGCTCCGGACCCACACATCTTCCGTGCAAATCCGGGTCATGGAAAAACAGCAGCCGCCGATTCGCATTATTGTTCCCGGGCGCGTCTATCGTCGAGATAACGCGGATGCCACTCACAATCCGACGTTCCAGCAGATCGAAGGTCTCTATGTGGACAAAGGCGTCACGGTCGGGGATTTGAAAGGCACCGTTGAATTTGTTTTCAAGGAGTTGCTTGGCGCGGACGTGAAGATTCGGTTCCGTCCTCATTATTTCAGCTACACGGAGCCGAGCTTTGAGATCGATTTCTCAAGCGCGCTTGTGAAAAAGATGGGCAAGGATTGGCTTGAGATCGCGGGCTGCGGCATGGTGCATCCACAGGTGTTTGAAACCGTCGGCTACGATCCTGAAGTCTGGACCGGTTGGGCCTTCGGCTTCGGAATCGAGCGCATCGCCATGATCCGTTATGGGATCAACGATATACGTCTTTTTTACGAGAATGACGTGAGGTTCTTGAGGCAATTTTAACTGATTTCAATTGATCGATTGAAGAATTGGCCAGCCGGTTCGCCATGCCTGAGTTCGAAGTCCAGGATGGAATGAGCTAGACTCTGATACATGAGCACTTTGCCTGAATCCCACGCCCCGCGCAGCGGCGAAGCGGTGGAAGAAGCCCCGCAGGCGGCGCATTACGAGCGCAAGCAACAATGGAAGCAACTTCCCGGCAACCGCTACACCGCCGAGCAATTGCGGCGAATGGCCGAGCACATGGGACCGTTCACGATCGTCGAACAGGAGCCGGACGTGATGCATCTGGACTGATATGACTCTCCCAAAGATTTACGACTGGGAACGGGTTCGCCTGGCGATCAAGCAACTCCACGAAACTTTCCCGGGCTTTCTGGAAACCGTCGTGCTGGTCGGCGGCGGCGCGGCGTGGTTTTACCGCGAGACCCTCCGGCGGTGGAACGACCCGGACTTTCAAGTGCCGCTCTGGACAGCCGCCGAGCAGGACGATTGGCTCAGTAAGGACGTGGATTTCATGGGCCTCAAGGTCACCGAAGCCGCAGACTTGCTGAGTGCCACGTTTGACGAGACCACGCACACGTTTCACTACGAGGGGTTAGAAATTGACTTCCTCGAAGCAGGCCTCCAGATATTTCCGGACACAGCACTTCAGACCGCACGCCTGGTGCAACTGTCAGACTTTGCATTTAACGTGGTCGAAGCCTCACTGCTGTTCGCGGAAAAGACGGCGCTGATGCGAGCAAAAAAAGATCGTCCCCAGGACAAACTGCACCGACAGTTACTCTCGGAGTTTCTAAAGTGTGAATTCTGTCGTCAGGCCGAACATCCTGCCAGCCTCCGCCCCAGCCGCTGGATCGGCCGGGCTCGCGCCGTGAAGACCGCAGATTTCGAGTTCTTTGAAAATGACCCACGCATATCGCGCCGACTGATTCCTGCTATCGCTGCTGTGCAGGCGAACGAGCAGCGCGCCTTGAAACATTGGGCCAAACATCATCTGCCCGGTTATACCGAATAATTTCCCATGAAAGTCACACTAAACTGGCTGAAGCAATACGTTGATTTCAAATGGTCGCCCGAGGAACTAGCCGAGCGCCTTACGATGCTCGGACTCGAAGTCGAGGGCGTCCAGAAAATCGGCGGTGAATTTGAAGGAGTCGTGGTCGCGCAAGTCCTCACGCGCGACAAACATCCAAATGCTGACAAGCTCTCCCTCTGCCGTGTCAACGACGGCCAGGGAGAACGCCAAATCGTCTGCGGCGCGCAAAACTTCCAAGCTGGCGACAAGGTCCCGCTGGTCCTACCGGGCTCGACGTTGCCCGCCAAACCTGGTGAACCGCCGATGACGATCAAGATCGGCAAGATTCGCGGTGTCGAGTCCCAGGGAATGATGTGTTCGCCCAAGGAACTCGGTTTGGCTGAAGAGGCGGAAGGACTCTTGATCTTGCCTGCCGACGCCAAAGTCGGACAGTCATTTGCCGAGCATCTCGGCCGGTCCGGCAGCGATGTAATCTACGATTTGGAAATCACGCCGAACCGGCCCGACTTGAACAGTGTCATTGGCATTGCTCGCGAAATCAGCGCGGTCTCAGGCAATCCGCTGCGCCTTCCCGAAATAGACTTGGACGAGACCAGTTCGGCCTCGGCAGCGGCCTTGGTGTCCGTTCGTATCGAGGACGCCGAGTTGTGTCCGCGTTACGTTGCGCGGGTCGTTCGCGACGTGAAGGTTGGTCCAAGCCCGGCCTGGCTCCGCCAGGCCTTGGAGAAGATTGGCATCCGCAGCATCAGCAACGTCGTCGATGTCACCAATTACGTGATGATCGAGATCGGCCAACCGTTACACGCGTTTGACTATCATTTGCTCGGTAAGAACGCCGACAGCCATGATGGATGCCCCATGATCGTCATCCGCCGCGCAGCAGACGGTGAGAAGTTCATCACTCTCGATGGCAGCGAGCGGACTTTGACTAATCAAATGCTGCTCATCGCGGATGAGACAAAACCCATTGCTTTGGCCGGCGTCATGGGGGGGCAGAATACCGAGATCAATGCCAGCACTGTCGATGTGCTGATCGAAAGCGCCTATTTCAAACCGCAGAACATTCGCGCCACCTCCAAACAGCTCGATCTCCGGACAGAGTCCTCCTATCGTTTTGAGCGTGGCGGAGATGTCGGCATCTGCGATTGGGCGAGCCGTCGCGCGGCGCAGTTGATCCTGCAAACGGCCGGTGGACAGCTTGCAACAAGCGTGGTCGATGCGTATCCAAAGCTCGCCGAGCCCAAGCAAATTACTTTACGCCACTCCAAGGTGAATCAATTGCTGGGAGTCGAGATCTCCCCGGTGACGAACATGCAATATCTCCGCCAGCTCGGTTTGGAAGTCGCTGGTGAACACGACGGTCAATTGTGTACGGTGAGGATTCCGACCTTCCGCGTTGATCTCAAACGCGAGGTGGACCTCATCGAGGAAATCGCCCGGCTCTACGGCGTCGAGAAAATTCCTGCTACGCCGCCCCGCGGAGCGATTGGAGCAAATGCCTACGACGCCGTCCACGACCAATTGGCTGAAGCTCGCCGGATCCTGACAGGCCTAGGCGTGAACGAGTCACAGGGTCAGACCTTGATATCCGAAACGGCAGCGCAGATGGCCGCTGGGTCGGCCACCGCGCAGATTGTCTCGCTGCAAAATCCATTGAGCAGCGATATGGATGTCCTTCGTCCTGGACTAGCGCCTGGGTTGTTGGACGCTCTGCGTCACAACCTGAATCGAAAAAATGGTGACGTGGCGCTGTTCGAGATTGGCCGCGTCTTTGCACAAGTCAACGGCCAGGTTCGCGAAGAACGCCGACTTGCCATCGCCTTGACCGGGAAACGGAATTCCACGTTCTGGAGCGGAGAAGAACGTGAAGCCAGGATGGATGTTTATAATCTGAAAGGTTTACTGGAAGAATTCTTCGAACAGTTCGGCGCGCGCGGGTTGAGCTACGTTCGTTGCGCCGAACCCAACGCGCTTTTTCTTGAATCCGCGACGATTCAACTTGGTAAACAATCGCTCGGTGAATTGGGTCAGCTTGTGCCGACCGTGGCCAAGCGCTACGACTTGCGAGATGCGGTGCTGGTTGCGGAATTGAATTTGGACCTCCTGCTGGCGCGACGAAACACCGCGAAGTCCTTCAAATCTCTGCCAGCTTTTCCGGCTATCCGCCGCGATGTGGCTATGATCGTGCCAGAGGTCACCACTCACGAAGATGTACTGAGCGCGGTCAAGCAAGCGAAGACGCAACACCTCGAGGCCGTCGAATTGTTCGATGTCTTTCGCGGTAAAAACGTCCCTGCCGGACAAAAGAGCGTTGCTTACGCATTTACCTACCGAAATCCGGAGCGCACCTTAACCGACGCTGAAGTCAACTCGGTGCATGAAAAACTCGTCGAGCAGTTCAAGCAAAAGCTGCAAGCGGTGGTTCGAGAAGGATAGTTTCAACCCCGTCAGCAACTGGTCGGAACCTCTTGCAGCACCTCGATGCAATGCGGTATGGCCCCCACGACGAAGCCGAGACATTCCACCGCGCCGCTCGGTTTGCCCGGCAAGCAAATGACCAGCGACTTCTCGACGACCACGGCAAGATTGCGCGAAAGAATGGCATTCTTGGTGATCTTCATTGATTCGCTGCGCATGACTTCACCGAAGCCCGGCAGCTCTCTTATCGCGATCTCATGAACGGCCTCCGGAGTCACATCGCGGAGAGCCACGCCTGTTCCGCCCGTCGTCAGAACAAGTTCACATCCCTTGGCGATTTGCTCGCGAATCGCCCGCTGGATGTCGCGTTTGTCATCGGGGACTAAATTTTCCACAAGAACTTTCCAGCCGTTTGTTTGAGCTGCCTTCCGAAGCGCCGGACCGCCGAGGTCGTCGTATTGCCCCCGTGAAGCCCGGTCTGAAATGGTGATGATGCCAACTTGGATTTGCATAGAGATAATAAGCTGTGATGGAGATGTAATCGGCAATAAGCGCTCAGCCGCTAACGTCGATTGCCCCTAGTCTATCGCCTTCTTCGTCTTGGACACTAACTTGATGTTGGTGATGCGCATTTTTTTGTCCACTGCTTTGCACATGTCGTAAATCGTCAGGGCAGCCACACTGACCGCTGTGAGCGCTTCCATTTCCACGCCCGTTTGTGCCGTAATTTTGGCCGAAGCGGAGATGAGGATGCGGTCGCGGCTCATGGGAACCTCAAAATGAATCTCGCAATGGGTGATGGGCAATGGATGACACAGCGGGATGAGGTCACCTGTTTTCTTGGCCGCCATAATTCCTCCGAGCCGGGCGGTGGCCAGGACGTTACCCTTGGCTACGGCCTGCGATTCGATGAGGTCGATTGTCGTCCTTTGCAGCCTGATTTCGCCGGAGGCCACTGCTTCACGTCGTTGAATTAATTTAGCGGAGACGTCCACCATGCTGGCTTCGCCACGGGCATCGATGTGAGTTAAGTTTTTCATTTCGAATTCATGCAATAGATCGCGCCCATTCCAAAACAACAGCTCGGATTTGCTCAGCGGCATTAAGTCGAGGCTTAATAAATCCCGGCGTGAACCACGGAAACATCCCGAGCAAGTCGTTCGTGACCAGAATTTGCCCATCACAATCTGGACCAGAGCCGATGCCGATGGTTGGAATCGGAATCATGTCCGTAATCTCTTTCGCGACTGTCGGGATAACAATTTCCAAGACCAAAGCAAACGCGCCTGCATCAGCCAGAGCCTGAGCATCGGCCAGCAGCGCTTCATGCTCAGGCTCGGTCTTGCCTTTTTTATGGTAACCGCCTTCTTCTTTCACGTGCTGCGGCAACATTCCCAAATGTCCGCAATAAGGAATCCCCGCAGCCACGATCGCCT
The DNA here is from genome assembly GCA_945861765.1 of Akkermansia muciniphila. Lineage (GTDB taxonomy): Bacteria > Verrucomicrobiota > Verrucomicrobiia > Limisphaerales > SIBE01 > SIBE01. Next base: position 11,353 of record CAMAWP010000001.1, read on the forward strand.
GAACCTTTTCAAGAATCATTCGTCCTCCTTCGGCTTTGACCGCTTCCGCGCCGGCGGCGATGAGGCGCCGCGAATTATCTACAGCGCTCTCGACCGTTTCGTAGCTCCGATACGGCAGATCGGCAGCCAGCAGCGCGCGAGGTTGGGCGCGAGCTGCCGCGCGAACGTGATGCTCCATTTCCTCCATCGTCACATGCGTGGTATCGGGATAACCGAGCACGACCATTCCGAGAGTATCGCCGACGTGAATGAACGGAATGCCGACTTCATCGAGGAGCTTCGTCATAGGGAAGTCATAAGCCGTGAGCGCCGGAATACGGCGCTTTCCCTTCATGGCACGAATTGTCTCAGCGGTAACCTTCGGCAAACTCATCGATCAACAATCAGGTTCAGCAGAGAAAGCGACAAGCGCAAATGAAGGCTGGCTACGACTAATCTGGCAACGGCCTTCCCTTGGTTTCTGGGGCGAACCAAATCAGAACGAGGCCAAACAGATAAACCAAGGTAATCGAAGCGCCTGCTTTGGCGTAATCGCCTCCGTAATGTTGCATTAGATTTCCCATTTGGAGAGCGCCCACAGCGGCAAGAATACGCCCGGAATTATAGCTCACACCTTGGCCAGTGGCGCGGACCTTGGTTGGAAACAACTCCGGCAAGTAGAGTGGAAACCAACCGTAAAATGCCGCTGTCACACATCCTACCGCTCCGACTGTGACAAGGAACAATGTGTTGTATGCGGTCACGACTCGGAACAGAAAGCCGCAAAGGAGCAAGGATGCCAAGCAGAGAAGAAAATAAGCTGGACGCCGTCCCATTCGCCCACCGATCCACGGCCCAATGAAACAACCGATAATGGCGCCGATCGACGAGAGGATCTGCGTGTTCGCTTTGGCGCGAGGCACTGTTCCTCCTGTTAATTTGTCCGCCCACAAGGGCAGCCATTGCACTGATCCCCAGGTGCCGATCAGGGCAATCGAGGCAAAGGCAATTGAGAGGAGAGTTACTTTCAGCAACGAACGCGAGAAAATGGTCCTCAGCGGACGGGACGCGCCCGTTTTGGTGGACGCTTTCCAACGCTCGGATTCAGGCACAAAGAAAATGATGAAGAGAGACAAAACGGCCGGTGCTGCCCCCGCTAGCATTATCCAGCGCCATGACTCCCGTGTGACAGGAATAAATGACCCCACGATGGCAATCAACAAGAAGCCCACGTTCGCCGCCGCACCGATCACTCCCGCCAGCAACGGACGATGTTTCTCGGGCCAGCATTCCATCACAAGTGCCACTCCCAACGACCATTCTCCTCCCATTCCCAAAGCAGCCACGAAGCGCATCAAACCAAGATGCCACGGCACCGCGGCGAAGTAACAAAGCCCGGTAAAGATCGAATAAACCAAAATACTTAGAGTCATCGCGCGGACCCGTCCGATGCGATCACCAAGCCAGCCGAAGATCAATCCACCACAAGCCGCGCCGAGGAGAAACAGGGCGGTGATGCGTCCCATCCACAAGCCCACAAGCTGGTCGTCCGCGACGCCCAAGAGATTTTGCAAAGCCGGCCGAGCTGCGAGCGGGAAAATACCCATTTCCAGTCCGTCGAACATCCAGCCCAGAAAGGCCGCGATCAAAACCATCCAATGCCCTTTTGACTGCGAAGGTTTCGCCTGTATTAGATTCTCTTCGGTTGCTTTTTCCATTGGTGTCTTACGTTTTCCGGATCGTAACGCAACAGATGACACAAGGGCGACAAGGAAATGGATCTGGTTGAGTTCTGGTTAAGACCCATCGAAACATGATCATGGTCTTCGGTCGATCCTCTAGAGGCCACGTTTCTCTGCGTAGTTGATGCTCATCATGCCGCCCAAGAATTTAACGATTCGGAGTCGTTCGCAGTTCATCTCGGCCAGGGCGGCTGCTACGCCGTTCTGCGCCGGATAATTCTTCAGTGATTCCAAAATGTAACCATACGTTTCTGAATCGCCGCAGAAAATTCGGCCGAACCACGGAACGCACCACTTCAAGTATGTGAAATAAAGTCCTCGCCAAAGTGCATTGTCTGGTTTGCCAAAATCGAGCACGAGCAAACGGCCCCCAGGTCGTGCGACCCTCACCATCTCACTGAGACCAGCTTGGAAGTCTGCCAGATTGCGCAGCCCATAACTCATCGTGACAACCTCGAATTGAGAATCTCGGAAAGGAAGGTGCAGAGCATCGCCGCGCACGAAGAAGACGGAGGCCAGAGGACGGCAGCCGGAGGACGGGGTTTCCGCATTCCGTTCCGGGCTTCTGACTTCTGACCTCTGACGTCTGACCTGTGACGTCCGCCTCCTCTGCCGCGCCACTGCAAGCATCGAGGCACTAAAATCCAAGCCTGTAATCATTGCTCCACCGGGTGCCATAGCGAACGCGAGGTCTCCCGTGCCGCAGCAGAGATCGAGTGCGCGCTCCCCTGATTTCACCCGAGCGAGTTGAACCAATCGCCGTTTCCAATAACGATGCATGCAAAAACTTTGCAAGTCATTGATCAGATCATATCGAGGCGCAATCGTGGTGAAGAGGTCGTGAACTCTAGTGGCTCTGGGTTCGCCCGGCACATAGAATTTGTTGACCATGTGCGGCAAACGGTATCATAGGCGTCGATCAACTTCCAGCACCGGTCTTCTGCGTCTCGGTCGGTGCACAGCAGACCGAGATGCGAGTAGGGGGAACTGTGGAATCACGGAGTGTTGAAACCCAAAAACTAGCAAACCTGATCACTCCAACGGAAGACGTTCGTTTCGCGGATGCAGAGCGAGGTTGCTTTGAGCAGCGCGACTAACTAGTCTTGCTTTCTGTGAAAACCAAACTGGGCAACTCGGAATCCACATGATTACAGCCCTCTCGATCCGCGTTGCCGCGATTTAAGTAGCATAGTCATGTCCGCACATTTGCCGGCCAACGAAAAGGCTCAAACACTCCAAACGATTGAGATGTTTGAGGTCATCACTCAATCGGACCCTTCGGATTATGTCTCTTTAGAAATTCTGAAAGAGGCTTACTTCAAGCTTGGACAGCAGAAGGAGGTTGTGAACACCTCGAAAAGAATCGCTCAAGCTTACGTCCATTCCGGTCAGATTTCTTCGGCCATTCTTGAGTATGAAAGCATTCTTCAACTGTTTCCCAAGGATCCCGAGGTGCGGGCTGCCTTGGATGAAATTGAAAGCAAGGCCGCCAGCTTTTCTGCCCCCCAGAAAAACAATGACGCCGAGACACCCGAGAAACCGGTGCCCGCTCCCGTCAATCTGAAGCTAGGCAACGGGACGCCGACACCCACTGACATCGATGATGGGCGCAGGGCAATGCAAAAGCTCTTGGTGGACGGCAAACGGATTTCACTCACTGACTTCAACCTGTATTGGAACACACCGAACGTGAAGGAATCGCCGAAGCAGATCAACGACCCTTTCATTCAGACGTTGGCGGACAAGCAACTATTGCCGGTCGATCAATCTCTCAAGCTGATCTGCGAGAAATCGCGCTTGAGCTTTTTGCCACTCGATAAGTACGAGGTGGACGTCGAGTTCGCACGTAGCTTCTCTCGCGATGTCTGTCTCCGCTGGTGCATTTTACCTTTCGACCGGATGAGTAAATCGGTACTTGTCGCCACGGCCAACCCGTTCAATGAGCAAGCGGCTCGGGAGCTGGAAAAAGCGAAGTCTGATTCTCTCCCGAAGAATCGGTTGCTCTGGTATATCGCTTCGCCCGATGAACTACTGAAACTCCTTCGCAAAACATTCCGCTAATTCATGGCACCCCCGGTCAAATCATTTGGAGAACGCATCGCAGACGCCTTGGTTGAGGACGGCCTGCTGACCGTGAAACAGGTCGAGGAACTTCTCGAACAGCAGAAGAAAGGAGGGAACCGCCTGATCAAGCTGATCATGGAGAAATCTTACATCAGCGATATCGATATGGTGGTTTCGATGGGACGCGTCCTCAACACGCCCCCGATCAATCTTGCCCGGATGAGCCTTCATCCGGAAGTCACCGGTTTGGTTCCGCGCGAGTTGGCGCATAACCACAAGGTCATCCCGGTCTCTCGGCTGGAGAACCGGTTGTTTCTAGCGATGGCGGACCCGTTGAATGTCCTGGCTCTCGACGACATCAAGCGCATCACAAAACTCGAGGTTTTTCCAATGATTGCCTCTGAAAAGGCAATCCTCGATAAGCTGAACAATCTCGACACAAAATCCTCCAGCATGGAGGACATCATTCAGGATGCGCAAAAGCAGGCAGATATTGAAGCGGAAGCCGACAACCTCGTGCTCACCAAGGAAACCATCGAGGATATCAGCCTCGATCAATTGGCTGCTTCGACCGAGGAAGGCCCAGTCATCAAGTTGGCGAACCTCATCCTGCTCCAAGCGATCAAAGATCGCGCGAGCGACGTTCACATTGAGCCGTTCGAGAAAATGGTGCGATTGCGCTACCGCATCGACGGCTCCCTGATGGATGCCACGCCTCCACCCAAGAATTTGCAGATCGCTCTGATCTCGCGGCTAAAGATCATGAGCAACCTGAACATAGCGGAACGGCGATTGCCGCAGGACGGGCGGATGCGGATGAAAGTCGGGGGAAAAGATATTGATTTGCGCGTGTCGTTTCTTCCTACGGTGCATGGAGAGAAAGTCGTGCTCCGTGTGTTAGACAAATCGAACCTCTCCGCCAGCATCGAGAAGCTGGGGATGGACACGGAAACCTTCCGCCGTTTTAGAGCCGCCGTGGACGCGCCCCACGGGCTCATCCTTGTTACAGGTCCCACGGGCTCGGGGAAAACTACAACGCTCTACTCCGCGCTGAACGAACTCAACAACCCTGATTACAACATAGTGACCGTCGAAGATCCGGTTGAGTTTCAAATTCCAGGAATCAACCAAGTTCCGGTGAACAAAGACATCGGATTGACCTTTGCGGCGGCGCTGCGCTCCATTTTGCGCCAGGACCCGGATATCGTCATGATCGGCGAAATCCGCGATGAAGAGACTGCGGAAATTGCAGTGGAAGCCGCGCTGACGGGCCATCAAGTGTTGAGCACGATGCACTGTAACGATGCTGCGGGCGCCATTGCCCGGCTCGATGACATGGGAATCGCTCCCTTCCTGATTTCTTCCTCGGTTATCCTCGCTTGTGCTCAGCGCTTGATGAGACGAATCTGCCCCGTCTGCAAAGAGCCGGTCACCTATCCGTCAAAGATGTTTCAAGATCTTGACATAGACCCTCAACTCTTCGAAGGATCGACGCTTCACAAGGGACGCGGCTGCGACCGGTGTAAGAATTCGGGTTATACCGGGCGCGCTGCAATTATCGAAGTCATGACGATCACCGATGAAATCCGCAAGCTCGTCATCGCACGGTCGAGCTCGATGGAAGTCGCAAAAATAGCCATAGCTCAAGGGATGAAGACGTTGCGCGTCGTGGCGCTGGACAAGGCGCGCGAAGGGATTTCGACCTTGGAGCAGGTGCTATTATTGACATCCAGCCATTGACCGCAAGATCGCCCGGCCGACCTGAAAACCGAAACCTTATATCACCTCCAAAAATTAACTCGACAATGAGGAACCGCTCAGAGTTCATGATGACCAGTCTCTGGAGTTAAGTTACTTTGACAACCTCGAACACAACGAAGAAGCATCACCATGATTCGCACCACGCCTCGTGCGGTCTGGTTACCCACGTCGCGAGCAACCCTCATCCGGCCCCGTGGGTAACCCTCCATCGGCAGAGCCTCCGTCTAAAGTCATGGGAAATCTATCCAAACGCTTGGGGTCACCTCTAGATTACGTGGATACATCAGCTCCTACCTGCTATCTCTGCGACCACCGCGGCTTTCGCATTCGCAATGGCACTGTGCGCGACGATGCGTCGTTGAAGGTCCGTGAATGTTCCAACTGTGGATTGGTGACGCTCAGTTCACTCCAGCACATCTCGGCAGGTCACTACGAAAATTCTGGCATGCATGGAGACCATTTGCCATCGATCGAATCGTGGTTGAGAACTACCGACCAGGACGACCAGCGTCGTTTCGAGATGCTGAAACCTGCGTTGGTCAATTGCAGATTGCTGGACTTTGGTTGCGGCGCTGCGGGTTTTTTACGAAAAGCACAGTCGCTGGCTGCGGAAGTTACGGGGATCGAACCGGAAAATCGTGTTCATGAGTTCTGGAAAGATCGCATCGCGCTTCGAGCCGACCTAGAACAGGCGTCGGGTGAATACGATCTGATTACAGCCTTTCACGTCGTTGAACACCTGCAGGATCCCCGAGGGAAGTTGAAAGAGCTGGCTGCGCGGCTCGGAAACAAGGGACGCCTAGTCATTGAGGTCCCTAGCTCCGAGGATGCTTTGCTGACCCTGTATAATAGCGACGCCTTCCAGCGCTTCACTTACTGGAGTCAGCATCTGTTCCTGTTCAACGCTGAGACTTTGCGCCGACTCGCGGTGCAGGCGGGATTGCGTGTTGTATCAATCCTGCAGTTCCAGCGTTATCCGTTATCGAACCATTTGCACTGGCTCAGCCAGGGAGCGCCAGGCGGCCATAAGCGTTGGTCTTTTCTCGACACCCCGGCCCTGACCGAGGCGTATGCAGCCTCCTTGGCTGCTGTTGACAAATGCGACACGCTTATCGCGCATCTGGAACTGGGTCGGTCAGGGTAACGTCGGCTTCCTGAATGATGGCGATCGGTTCTCGCTGAGAATCGTTACCGCACCCTGAATCCGATGGGGTTTTATTTTTTCAATGCTGGTTGGAGGCCATCACTCCGTCCATCGCAAAAAATCAAACTCCTATGAGTTTTATAAGGAATCATCCATGAAAAACATTTCGGAACTTTTACTCTTCGTAGGAATCGAAGGCTGCACGTCAACCCGTTCGCGTGAAGAAGAAGTTGGATAGAGAGCCAACCGTGAAGCATCAAAAAGAGATTCGAATTTAACACGAGGAAGAACATCCAAAATCCCTCCCGTCGTAGCATTGATGATTTGGATTCCTTTGGAATGAGCGACCGCTTGCAGCATGCGATATTGCTGCCATAAAAGGATTAGATGACGACATTGACCTTCCATATAACCACTTTTCTGGCTGTCTACCCACATATCGGTTCCGCCACGAACGCAGGCATGTTGAGACTCCTCATAAAAATGCGTGCTTTCGTGGAGATGCAAGATCCAGTCATGATCACACCCCAAAAGATAAATCTCTCGAAACCCCATGTATATGGCAATTGGTAGCACCATGATGGGAGCGGTCCAAGGGGCAGGAATCGGTCGAGTCAAATCACAGTGTTGTATAACAAGGCCATCTTGGAGACGAACAAAGTAGCTTTCACGGTTTTCAAAAAGTCCGTTTTTCAAATTACGTTCGCGATCAGTTAGTCCAAAAAACATCGTGGCGTTGCGAGTGCCCGCACTGACCTCCCGCATCCAAGAGTGCCAAACCTCTTCCGTGAAAGGTGGGTAATGAAAAGGAGCGATGCTGTAATAACGGGGATTAATGAACCAGTAATCAGGATGAACAAAAAAGTTACTCAAAGCAAAACACGTTTCTCCTTGAAGCAGTTTTAAGTTTTGCTTCTTGATACTAGGCCCTGTCGCTAGAATAAAACACCTTTCGCCGAGATGACGATCCTTAAGCCCTCTATTACGTTCCAAAAGCTCATTTAACTCCAAATCAAGTAAGGGATGTGTCATTTCTAAGTTCAGCTAAAAGTCAAAATTTAGAAGTCAGAAATTCATCAAAATAAAATCCTGCACTATCTCTTCACGCCTTTGTATCTCGATAAAGTTCCAAGAGCACTTCAGAGCTGGGTAGTTACACCTAATCCTCGCTTGTGAAAAACCGTTAAGGCCAGATCTAAATCTTCGACAGTGTCGATATCAACAGAAATTTCCGTTGGCATTTGGTAGGCCAACATTTTATCACCATTAAACAAAGGCTGAGATCTATCCGGAAGAATAGGAGCCAAGAAGATGGCACCGTTGGGAAGATAATACTCAGGAAGGCCCTGGCGCATAGGATTTGTTTTGGAGACTTCGAAGCAGAAATCAAAATAACCATTTTTTCTCTTGAACATGAGTTTTCCAATTTTATTGGAGATCACAGAAACAGAACCCAAAGTATCGTAGCAAGTTTTTCGCTTTAAGAAATACTGCTCTATCGCGTCATCGAGATGCTGCGCTGTTCTCAATGGAGACGTGGGAAGAAGCGCTACGACATAATCAAACGCAGCATTCTGGTTTGACTTAAGCCAATCGATGCAATGGTAAATTCCGTCGGCCAGGGATGCATCGTGGGTTGCAAGGTGTTCGGGCCGCATAAAAGGAACCTCCGCACCACAGGCTCGTGAGATCTCCGCAATTTCTGCGTTGTTTGTAGAAACAATCGTTCGATCAACATATTTGGAACCGCGCCCTGCACCGATTGTCCAGGCAACCATTGGCTTCCCACCGAAATCAAGGATGTTTTTATTTCTTAAGCCCTGAGAGCCACCACGAGCGCCGATAAAACAAAGAATTTTCTGGTTCTGATACATGGAACTAAGACCATTTAGGACCGCCGAGATTTTAGAGAGCTACAGATTCACTTTCAATAGGGGCTTTCAAATTCCTTGGATTGAAATTGAAGGACTTCTGCTTATAGGCAACCGGCTCGATGAATTCATCACAATCATGCCAATGTCTCTTGGCTTGTGCGAGCAACCTTAGATTCCTTTGGCGAACAATTTCTTGAAGCCCAATGAGTTGCATGGCAGAAAACTTGTGAGAAATAACAGCGGTTGGTTTTGAAGCGTCACCGAGGTCTTTGATAAAGGCCTCCAGATCTCCGCCATACTGCTCGATGATCGCATTCTTATAAGTGTAATACCACTCTGAACCAGGGTAAGGCGTAGCAAAATGGGGTTTCGCGTGAAGGCCGATCTGAAGCAGGCTGTTAATCATCGTTTCCACACTCTCAAAGGTCTCATCTGGAAATCCAATAATCACATTGGGAATGGGGATGATCCCAGAATCGAGGGTCAATTTCACACACTCTATGTTTTTCTTGGCATTGGAGCCTTTGCCCAAAGTGGAAAGGATCTTGTCGTCGAAAGATTCCAGGCCATAAACAAGATGCGAGCAACCCGCTTTAAACATGGCGTCCAGTGTTTCTTTCCGAACCAAAGAAGCGTGGCTCGTTCCGGACCAGTGAACGCCACGGCAATTTTCATCGTGCGGAACGCCATCCCGTTGACAAGTGGGTTGGAGGCCAGCTTTAACCCATTCTTCGCAGAGCTGGAACATCCAAGTGCGTTTGCTGAAAACATCCATCGTCATAAAATTTTCATCGACGAAGCTGCAAAAATCGATGTCATATTTTTCAACGAGTTCTTTGACCATTGAAACAATGTATTTGGGATGATGGTAGCGGATATTCCTGCCATTGGTGAAAACGACATCCATCTCGCCTTCCGGATTCTTCTCCACCAAGAAATCGCCGCTCGTACCCAGGTGCCAACAAAACTTACAAAAGAGGCTGCAACCGATGCTACCCATGATATCGATTCGGCGTTTGGACGTATAATTAGCTTCACTATAAAGCAGTCTTGAGTTTGCAAAATATTGATCAAGAGGCAATAGGTCCCATGCTGGGTAAGGGAGGATATCAAGGTTTTTTATGTTGGGACGGACTGCGTTGAGTTGTGCTTTGCCACTTTGATTTCGATAACAAACACCCAGTGTTTGACTAAAATCGAAATCTTTCCGGTCGATTTTCTCGAGCACTTCAACCCAAGTGACATAGGCTTCGCCAACGATCCCCAAATCAATTTCCGGCAGCCATTCCATCATTTCCAGTGGCATGCTGGTATAGAAGCCGCCGCCGGCAATGATGCAGGAATTTGGATTAGTTTTTCGGGCGATTTTGAGAATTCTTTTGATGGAGCTATAAGCAGTGATGAGCCCACCCACTCCAATGACATCCCAATGATCGGCTTTGCACGAGGCTTCGACTGCATCGTCTCCAAGTCGATGACAGTTTTCGTCGTAGATCGCAACCTGATGCCCTTTCTTGAGGGCAATGCTCGCAAGCAGGGATATCCCATAAGGAATATGCTTGGCCGAGCTTTCCTCGCGCACAACGGGGTTGATTAATAGAATTTTTGCCATGGATTTAGATAGCTGAGGTTAAAAGAAAAAAATCATCCAATCTCATGCATTCAAGAGAATTGCCGAAAAGAACTCCTCCTTCGGTGCAATTGACAGTATGAGCTTTGCTTTTTCCAAATAATTCGAAGAAGTTCTTTCGGTACCAAGAATAGGTTGCATCTGAGAAGTGAGACGTCTGGGTAACCGGAAATTGATAACTAGGGAAATAGGGCTCCAGATTGGCGTCCGTTCCTAAATGTGAAAGCAATTCGTAGTAAGTTTGAGTCTCGTTAAATGGGGTATCTGAATAGTAGCCAAAATCCATGCCGGTGAGAGCCACTCGAGGAATTCTAAGAATTTCAGTTGCGAGAATCCAGGAGGCTGAACCTACATTCCCACCCGTGTTGACGCATGGCAGCTTGTTAATTTCAAAGAGTTCACGAGTCAAACTTTGAGGTTTCTGTGGATCATCAACCAAAGGATTCCACCAATAAACATCCAGGCCAGATTCGATGACGCGGTCCACAACGGTGCTGGGAGCTGAAGAGGCCATGAGCATCTTAGAGCGAGATCCAAATCGGTTAACAAGATCAATGTGGTGTTTATTCTGAGAGAGGCTGTTTTCACGGAAAGTTTTATCGAGATCTTGCCGAACAAAGAAATCGTCCTTCTTTGAATGTTCGGCAAAGTTAGGATCCCCAAACCAGCGAACCATACGCGTTGGATGAGGGTCAAGCGTAACTACAAAATCAGGGATTAACCCTTTCGATAAACATTGAACATAAGCCCCATCAACCGCAATTACCGTTCCTTGATAACCCGACTTTAAGATGCGATTGACAACATCGCGCCTGATCGTGCTAGGGCCCGCACTAATGACAATACCAGAACTAGCCTTGGCCCCCTGGAGCTTTGGCAGGCTCTTGAGACTCCTGCTTGAATGCTTGGCATTTGCTCTGGCGTGCTTTATTAAGGTCTGCTCATGGTAATGCCGTCCGATTCCCGAGATCGAATCAATGAGTTGATTGAGATCCTTGGTGGGGCTTTCCACTCGATCAAGATCACTCATTAGGTTTATCACCATCCCATATCATGTCCGTACGCTCCACATACACCATGCTTCCGCCTAATGATCCAAGAGCTTTTTTTCGAAGGTCTTGCATTAACTCTTGGTAATTCTTGTCTTGATCTTTCACCTCAGGTTTCTTTTCAAATGAGGGCGGGTTCTTGAGTTGAAAACTTGCTTTTAGAATATCGCTCATAATGGGACGATTTAACGACCTGTTCCGAGAGCAGTAGCGTCGAGCATTTTTTCCAGCCATCGATAATTATTGCTCGTGAACGGTCCGCTAACCATAGATTTCACTTATTTCCCGCAAGCAATCGACGTGCCACGCGAGCCCGAAGGCAAACCTACCCGAATGCAACCTCTAGATCTCCTTTACGGAAAAACATGCCACGCACTTTTTCCTCTGCCGTAATTTTTTCCGTTAACAGTTATTCCCTTTTTAAGCTCCTCTCCAAAGCAAAAGAGCCGCCGAGATGGCTCGGCGGCTCTGGTAAAGAGATTTCCTTTGGCGCGGATTATTTCGCCTTGGATTCAGCCAATGATTGCTCGATCAACGCCGCGGCAGTGGGCAACGTTTCGCGCAACTGAGCAAGACGAGCGTTGATCGTCAATACGGCTTCTTTGGAATTGGTGACGAGAAGGCGACGATACCAAGCGAGCAGTTCCCGACTGAGATTAGCCTCCTGATCTGGAGAAACAACCAATCGGGCCCTTTCGCCCATAGCGAGTTGGCACAGGATGGTTGCGGCTTGAGCTGATGGTTTATGAGCATGGGCCTTATGCTGGAAAAAAGGCAAAGCCTCTGAAAACTGGCCCGCTTTAAACAAGATTTCACCACGGAACGCAGTCACGGCCTCATGCTCGGGAAAGTATTTGATTGCCTCTCCTGTCCAGTCCAAACCGAAATCCAAAAAATCTGGCTTGCTGTTGGCGATAAAACCACCGAGGCACCAGATACGCTCCTCGTTCAATTCCAGGCCGATCGCGTTATGCAGAATTTGAAGAGCCTCCAGTGATCGATTTTCCTTGTGGAGAAAACGAGCGTAATCATGAATGGCGCCACCCGCCCTAGGATCGAGTTCCAAAGCCCGTTTGAATTCCTTTTCAGCTTCGTCGTTTTGACCGGTCGTGGCCAGGCACTCGGCCAGTAAATGGTAGGGACCCGCCTTCAGAATGTCCTGGCAAGCCGGTGTCAGCGCAGGGATGTCGCGCTTCGCCAGACAGCCGCGGATATGCGGAATTGCTTCGCCGGCGCGTTTGAGTCGCATCAACGCCAATGCTGCCAGAAAACTCATCGACGCCGTAGGCCCGGCATCGTTCGCCATCCGCGATGTCATTAATTTCAGAAGTTCTTCTAAGTTCCCGGCTTTTAAGAGGTGAACACCAAACAGGGTTAACAACCGTTCGCGCACTTCTGGAAGAACAAGTTTCGGCTGGTGAGGCTCCAGAGCGGCAACAGCTAGGCGATATTTCTCCAAGCCTTCTTCGAGCCTTCCGTCATTCACCAGATCAAGTCCATAGTTCATGAGCAGCGCCGCCTCGTCGGGCATCTCCTCGACCGCTCGCTCCATCAGCTTCAGATTCCGTTTAACCTTCTGACGCTCCTTGACTAGAGCTGGTTCATAACCGTGATGATTGATTCGCCCCGTGCCCAATATCGCTTCCATCCCCCATTCAGCTTTGCGGACGATCACACTGGCGTAAATCTGCTCATGCACGCGCCCAACGAAAAACAGGGCGGGCGCGTTCCGGAATAATCGCGGAACGTATGTCACGGAGTCCAAGGACTCGTGGACATTACAGATGGGAATTCGATACCCGAGCACATTCTGAGCAGCCATATCTTCAGTTAACTTCTGATGGCTCTCGACAGGCATCTCCTCGTCCGCATCAAGTATCAAGACCCAATCACCAATCGCATGTTCATGGGCAGCATTGCGCGCATCGCTGAAATTATCGTTCCATTCGAAGTAATAGACCTCAGCTCCGTTTTCCTTGGCAATTGCCACCGTTCGATCGGTTGATCCCGTGTCCACCACGACAATCTGGGTGGCGATTGGCTTGACCGAATCAAGGCATTGCTTGATGAACCGCTCCTCATTCTTAACAATCAGGCAGACGCTCAGCCGCGGCTTATCGGTGGAAGGAAGCGGCGTCCATTTGATCTTGGAATGAGTGACTTTTTTCTGAGTGTGCAGGGAAGCATAGACTTTCTTAGCGAGATCCCAGTGAGGCGTCATCTGGAGCAATCGTTCGGCACAAATCAGCGCTTGACGTTCGTCTCCGGCAGATAGCGCGATCTCGACCATCTGAAGGTAGGCATCGGGATGGAAAGGGCGGAGATTAATTGCGTCCAACGTCGCATTCCATGCCTTTAAATATTTCTTGCGATCAAGCAAATCATGCACCTTCTTGAGCGATCCTATCGAGGCCACCCGAGGGACCTCGACCTTCGGCGGGGCCTTGGGTATTTGAGTTCCCATTTCGGCAGAAGAGTTCGCCAATGTAACTCCGGCCTTTTGCAAGAGGTCAGCCCCATGGCGGGAATGTGCAATTCGCGTTTCTTCGGCCGCACGCCCTTGGTTGGAGTGCTCGACGCTTGTCGGAGACTTCAAATAGAGACCTAGCGTTTGAGGCACGTGCAGAAACTCGCGAGTCTTGGCCAAACGCATCCAAAATTCGTAATCCCCCGCCGAGACAAACGTGGGATCAAAAAAACCATGCTCTTGGTGCACCTCATGACGCCACATCGGCTGAGGCCCGACAAAGCAGCCTCGTTGGACAAGGGCTCCCGGGTCGAATTCAAGCCAGTTATAGGTTCCAATTCGTCGAGCAGTATCAAACGTCGAGTTTTCCTGATCCGTGATCAAAACGTCGGCGTAAACCAAAGCAACCTTCGGATGTTCATCAAGGGTGCGGACAAGTATTTCAAAGGCGTCTTTCCGATGGCGATCGTCCGAATTAGCATTCGTCAGATATTTGCCGCGAGCTGCGCGGATTCCACGATTCCAAGCAGCATAGACGGTCTCACGCTCTTCAGTACGAACATAAACTATGTTATCGTAACGGCTCTGAAACTCCTCAACGATAGCTCGCTCATTCTGCTGTGAACCGCTATCGATCACGATTATTTCGAGTCGGTCAGCAATGGTCTGAGCCTCCAGATCTTCCAAACAGCCGCGCATAAAACGCTCTGAGTTGTAAGTGGAGACGATCGCGGAAACCACCGGAGGTTTAGAAAGTGAAGGTCTTTCCACTGCGCCACTGGCTGACGCATTGCTATCGAGAAGGAACTCGATATTTTCCTTGGCCACTGCATTGCCCGGCTCCAATTTCAGCACACGCTCATACATCAACCGAGCCGCTGGAATATCGCCGGTCTTGTAGAAACAAACAGCCATCGCCAGAATCACTTCGAGGTTATCCGGGTCCCGTCGGAGGATACGGAAGTACAAATCCGCCCCATCCTTGAACTTCCCTTGCCGCAAGTTCAAGTCAGCCAAGAGCCTCAAAGCAGGAACGTAGTTGGCGTCCAGCTCCAAGGCGCGACTGAGTGCTGATTCGAAATCGGAAATCCGATCCAGCGCCAGCAACGAGATCGCCAACCGCGTCTGAAAATCCGCGGAATCAGGGCGCAACCGGACCGCACGAGCCAGCTCAGCCTGACTCGACTCTCCGTCGCCCAACTGAAAGAGCAAACTGCCCAGTGTAGCAAAGATATCCGCATCGTTAGGCGCAACACCCGAAGCCTGTCGCAGCACGTCGCACGCGCCGTGCGTGTCGCCTGAAGCAACGAGCTCATTCGCTTTGCTCAGAAGTTCGTCCAGCAGAGGGCGGACGGATCCCTCTGAGCCCGGGGAGTGCGGCACCTTGCCATCCGAGCCCGCCTGCAGATTTGCGGGGTCTGCCAAACGGCCTGAGTCCGGCCCAGAGGGCAGGATGCCCGTCAACATGCTCGACAGTTTGCGCGCCACCGTCTCCAGGTTCTCTCGGGCCAGCGTGTTCTGCGGGTCCAATTCGATCGCGCGTTCGAACATCATCTTAGCCGATTCAAAGTCGCGCACCTTAAAGAAGCAGACCCCCAACGCCATTATGGTTTCCAAGTCATCGGGCGTTTGCTTCAGAATCTTGCCGTATTGTTGGGCTGCATCCGCGGCACTGCCGTGATTAAAATTCAGGTGGGCAAGCATCCGGAGAGCTTCTAGGTGGTTGGGATCCAACTCCAAGGCACGTCCCAAGGCAACCTCGAATTCCGCAGTCTCGCCCAACCGATAATGTGTGAGAGCTAATCGCGCCCAATGGCTCGGATCATCAGCGACATTTTGGACGAGCCGCCGCAAGAACGTACGGGCTTGAGCCATATCGCCCAACTGGAAACAGAGCGTGCCGAGAGCAGAGAGAATCTCGGTTGTATCGGGCGAAAGCTCCAAGGCCACTTTCAGCGCCTCGCAGGCAGCCGCCAAGTTCTGGGCCGCAAACGCTGCATCTGCTTTCGCGAGCCAATGTCGCAGTTTTTCAGATTTTGCTGAGTGAGCACTCGATGCTTCGCCGACTGGCGAAGGAATAGAAGATAACGGAGCTTTTCCAACCTTGAACCCCAGTTGGACAAGATTTTCACGCGCCGTCGAGTTGGCGGGATCCAGTTCGAGAACCCGTTCATAAACCATCTGCGCAGAGTTCATGTCGCCCCCTCGATAAAAACAGAGCGCCAAGGTCAGCAGACTTTCGAGATCCTCAGGCGATTTTTCTAATAGCTTGGCATAGGTGCGACCAGCGTCGCGGACCCGGTTGTTCTCAAGATTGGTTTTACCGAGAAACTTGAGAGCCTCCCGATTCTCTGGATCTATCTCCAATGCAATTCCGAGAGCTGACTCCATTTCCTCGATGCGATTTAACTTGAGACAAGCCATCGCGAGACGGGTATAAGGGTCGGGATCGCGCGGACGTAGTTCAATCACTCGCCTGAACTTTTCTCGAGCGATCTCGTGATTGCGGAGCGTAAAATGCATACTGCCGAGGGCTGCGAGGATTTCGGAATCCGAAGGCGCTAGCTCAGCCGCTTCCTCCAACGATTCCAAAGCAGCTTCGCGGTTGCCGGCTTCGCTGAAAAAATGAGCCTGGTCCACCAGTTCATTGACACGCTCGGTGGAGGACTGCGTTTTTGATTTGAGATTTGAGATTTGAGATTTGAGAGCGGCATCCTTCACCATCTGTTCCAGGTCAGCCTGCCCCTCGATTGAACGTTGGATGCTCGATGTTGGATGTTGGGGGTTCGAGGCTTCCTCTTCGCCTCGCGTCACTTTCTGCCGTATTGCCTCAAGATTCTCCTTCGCTAGCGTGTTTCCTGGTTCTACTTCCAAGGCGCGTTGAAAAACCGCCTTGGCCGTTTCGAGATCTCCGGTTTTAAAGAAGCAAACCCCCAGCGGGAGCATTGCATGAATATCATCGGGATAGCGGCTGAGAATCTTGGTGTAAGTCTGAGCGGCATTCTTCAGGCTACCATGCTGAAAATTTAAGTTAGCCAATGCTCGAAGGGCTTCGAGGTGGTAAGGGTCCAATTCCAAAGCGCGGGCTAAAGCGGTTTCAAACTCTTCAATGTGCTCAAGCTTGAGGTGAGCGATCGCTAATTGAAGAAAGGCGGTAGGATCATCAGGCTTGAGTTGAGTCAGCCGTTCAAATTGTCCCCGAGCTAAATCAAAATCATTTAAACCAAAGGCTACAATACCGAGCGCACCAATGATCTCGCAGTCGTCGGGAGCAATCCTCACCGCTTCGAGCAAAAGGCGGCGCGCACTGGGAAAGTTCCCCTTTTGGTGCTCGGCGTCGGCCTGTGCCAGCAGCCCAGCTACAGTTGGGATCGGGGATTCAGCAGTTGAGCTTGCTCCGAGGTTGGGTGCCACAACTCGGAGATCAGAACTTGGGCGCGCGGCCGGTTCGAGATTCGATGTTGGATGAAGGATGTTGGATGTTGGATGTTCAGCGCGTCCAACTCGGCGTTGGATTAAGGAAAGGTTTTCTCCGGCGACAGGATGATTTGGAGAAACCTGGAGGACCTTTTCAAAAACCACTCGTGCCGTCTCGAACTCATCGGCTTTAAGGAAACAGTTACCTAACGCAAGCAACGCTTCCAAATCCTCGGGTGATTGGTTGAGGATCTTGGCGTAAGCTTGGCCAGCGTCCTTCCAGTTACCCTCCTGAAAATTCAATTCAGCCAGGAGCTTGAGCGCCTCGCGATGGAATGGATCAAGTTCCAGAGCACGGCCAAGCGCGGCTTCGAAGTCCTCAACACGTTCGAGCCTCAAATTAGTCAAGGCAAGCTGCACAAATGCGGATGCGTCATTTGGGCGCAAAGCCGTCACTCGGAGAAAAAACTGAAGAGCCAGACCAAAGTCGCCAAGCCGGAACAAAACGACACCTAGGGAATCCATCAGAGAGGCGTTCTCTGACTCCAGTTTGAGCACTCGCTCGAACGCGGTCGATGCTCTGTCGAAATCCTTAAGCTTTACCATGCAACGGCCAAGATGCAGTAATGCGTCGAGATCAGTGGGAGTCCGATGGACTATATCTAGATAGACTTCGCCTGCTTCCTTGTAACACCCGTTGTCCATCGCAATGCGACCAAGTAACATCAGCGCGTCGAGATTTGACGGCTCAAGCGTCAGCGCTTGTTTCAAAAACGCTGTTGCTTCCGGAACACGTTCCAGAGCCTTCAAAACGGTGGCGATGTCAATGAGCGCCGGAACATTGTTTGGAGCTTTGCCGACGAAAAAGTGCAAAGCCAGCTTCCATAAACCAAGCAGGTTCTGTCGAAAATCTTGCCGCAGAGAAGGCTGCCGCAGGACTTCGATTCCTTTTTTGAGCAGCTCATCCCCCGCGAACTTATACTCTGCCGCATCCTGATTCGTACACCCCCAAGATTCAGCATGATTCCGGTAAAGGACGAGTGGCTTATCAATGTAAATCATCTGCTTTAACAAGCCCGACTGCACCAAGAGGAGATACTCGGAATAAAGTGCAAAATTCCCTCGAGCCAAGCGTTGAACGCCACCGAGACTTTTTAGATAACCCACTTCGTAAACCCCGGTGGTTCCAATGGCCCGCACCTTCCCGCTGAGGTACAACTGAATAAATTGCCCACCTTGGAGAAGATAGGTCTTTCCACTGAAAAGCTTGGTTTCATCAACGAGAACCTGCCCTTCAATAACACCGTATGCCGAAAACGCGCAGGCTGGAAATCCGCTTTGGGTGAGAGCTTCATGAATGTTGCTTAGAAACTCCGGGGCATAGAGATCGTCATCTGCTTGCCATGTGAAATAGCGACCTCTGCTCAAACCGAGCAGAGCATTCATATTATCCACCTCGCCAAGGTTCTCCGGATGATTCACAAATCGAACCCGCGGATCATCGATGCCAAACAGCTCGGGCGAAAGAGTTTCTTGTGTGTAATCGTTGCCGACAATTACTTCAAAATCTTTGAAGCTCTGATCGAGGATCGACAAGAGCGTTTGCTTCAGCAACTCTCGACGATTGTACGTGGTTACTCCGATGGAAAAGAACGGTGTCATTGAGATAAGCTCTGACGTGCGCACTTCTTTATCATCTTAAGCCTTCGATCACTCATGCACCAAGTCCGATCGAAGCTCAAAGACAGCCTCCGAGAATTGCCTGTGGTACGGTACCGGCCGTAGAGTTAAAGGTTGCCAACTTTCCTTGTAAGGAAACTGGTCCATCCCAAGACTGGAAGACGATGAAGCCGCAGGTTTTGTAGGCTGAGCCTTTATGTACAACCAGCCCTTGCATTTTCTGGCGATCAGTTCGAAGTAGTTATGCACCTGTTCCTTTGACATCTCGTCGAACGAACTTATATTGATTACTAAATCGAAATAACCGTCCGGAAAATCTTCCAACTGATCGGGTGAGTAACACTGAACACGCCGCAAGCTTTTCTCCGGTGGCCCAGGCTGAAACATCTTTACGCTTCGAGCGCCTAGGACTAAGGCTAGATAGTTCTGCGCAACGGCAAGAGCTGGAGGAATGTCGAACAAACACGTTTGCACTTCCGGAAATGTGTTTGCGATCATAAATGCCAAGCGGCCGTATCCGGACCCGATTTCGCAAATTCTTTTCACTGTCCCGAACTTAGCTCCGAGTGCATTGTGAATAAAGTTCAATTCTAGAGAGCTCGTAGCCAGATCCTGGGTGACAAGTCGTCCCTGGTACCAGATCCGGATAGGGTTGCCAACGATGGGCTCCTCACATTTTTTCAGACAGCCTATCTTATCCTCTTCACACGCCCATTCCCACAACAGTGCCACGAATTCCGAGTAATCGGCAGGAGAACTAATGGGAAAGTCAATTGTTAGACTCAGGTAATCCCACTCATCGATGGAAAAACGTGGGGTTTCCATTAAATTAGATCTGCCCGTTTTCTGAAATATTGCTTTTCGCAGGTCCTCGTTTCTGCCCATCGATACCCCCGCTTGATTATAAAAGTAGTTAACCGTCTTCTTAAAGTTCGCGAAACCGGATTGCATAATGTAGCACAGGTGCCGCTTTGCATGGTGTCTCCAGAAATCCGCCGGCGCGTATAACTCATGCTTAGGATGCTCAAGGATACTGTGAAATATGAAGTTGGCCTGCTCGTAAATCTGGAGATCGGATGGGAAGAAAGTGGATGAGTCGTCAAAAGTCCGCAAAGTTGTTAAGCTTAAAGAACCGATCCCATTTTTCAGCTTATCGGCCAACTGCTGTGCTTCCACGTTGCTAGGGTCAAGCGACAAAGCTCGTTGAACAACCCTTTGGGCACCAACGTACTCGTGTAACATTAAGAGAGCAAAAGCTCGCCCTACATGGAATTTGGCATTGCTGTCATCTGTAAGCACGAGCTCTGTAAATTCCGTTCGAGCCTCGCTGTAAAAACCATTCTTTAGATACTCATGAGCCAGTTGCTCGCGCAATACCACATCTCCAGGACTTTCTCGCGACTGCCTTTCAACCACCCTCAACGCATCGAGATCAGCCCTGGCTACGTCAAGGATCTTCTCAGAGTTCATGCAATGCTCCGTTGTTGTTTTTCACTGATCTGAACATGGCCTCTCCCTATTTTTTTCGCGCCCGGACCAAGAGCATGCGATCTCGATCACCTTTCCATAAAAACTGAGATATCTCGATTTCTTCGAAGTCTAGCTGGCGTAGAACTGCTCGAATTTTTGGGACGGTGTAACAGTTCCTATGAAACTGCCCTGCTCCGTTTTGATTTCCGAAGATCATCGCCATCAAATATCCCCAACGATTGTCGGTAGCATATGAGTACTGACCAAACCAATGCTGACTCGCAATAGCTTGGGGATCATTTCGATAAAACTCCTTCCAGTCGTCCTTAGCTGCCAACCACAACTTGACAGCCTCTTCAAAGTCGGGAGTCGAAAACTGAAAAATACCACCCGGACGGAGAACACGCTTGATCTCATAGAAAAACTTCGGTTCCTCCGCGAAAGACATATGCTCAACCAAAGAGTCAGCTCGAACTTCATCGACGCTCGCCCCCTCAAACGGCAGGTTGAAAATATCGTAATTGAATACTTGAACGCCTTCGGGAAACTCCTGAAAGGGGTAGCGCGCTTTCAGAACCTCGATGCTGTCCATATCCACATTGATGTAACCTGACAGCGGACGACCGCCGCAGCCTAAATTCACCTTAACCCCAGGATTAGAGGTTTTCCGGGCGAAACTTTCGTTCTCTTTCATTTGGAACTCGATTCAAGGATTCATACCTGGATCACGCCTCGGTAAGGTCGGATACAATTAATCAATCAATTGATTGCCGCCACAACGCAGCCCACTGGCGTACACCACTAAACAACTACCACCCTACCATCTGCGAACTCCCTTGATCAATTGAATTGTCGAGGTGATTCCCTCCTCTAAGCTGCCTTTGAATTCGAATCCCATTCCCTTGAACCGCTCGTTCGCCACGGTGTAGGAAAGTTGATTCATGATCTGCGAATCCACGTATTCGATCACCAGATCCGGCACCTGCTTCGCTATGATATCGACGATACTCTTAACCGAGCTATTTGCGGTGACGACGTTATAAATCCGGCCATCGAAGAGATTCGTTTTTATGATAAAACCCAACGCTGCCACGGCATCGGTGAGATCAAGATAAGGCCGGAGCTGATGTAGAGCCGTGCGCCAGACTGTAATTGGGTTCCCCATGACAGCTTGCCAACAAAACTTATTTACCGCCGTATGAAATCGCATTCCAGGGGAAACTCCAAAGATGGTCCCGAACCGGCATGTGATAAATTGAAGGCCATGCTGTTGTCCTAGCGCTTCCAACAAACGCTCTGCCTTTAGTTTGGACTCAGCGTAAGGGCTCTGGGGTTTCAAGTCCGTGACGGGACAGTCCTCATCAACAACTTCCGATTGCGTGCCATAAATGCTGGTTGTTGAAATAAAGATCAGCCTGGATCCGGTCTGCACACAGGCGCGGGCAACACGTTCCGTTCCTTCAAAGTTTGTGCGTTCGACGTGATCTTTGAGTTCGAAGCTCCCAGCAGCATCCGTGATCGCGGCAAGGTGAATCACAACGTCTGCCTCCCGAAAGAAACCGGCGAGATCCGCCTTAAGAATGTCCGCTTCGAAGAAGCGGTAGTTGCCGGTCGCCGGAAGCTGGAAAAGCGAACAATAGCGTTTTGTCGAAAGGTCGTCCAAAAGGACGACGAGCGCATCGGGAAATATGCAGGGGATTTCGCGGATCAACTGGGATCCAATGTGACCCAAAGGGCCGGTTACGACGATTTTCACAGGTGGAGTTTTGAAGCTGACTTTTTCTCAACTAGCGATTTGGTCCGTTCCAATCCCGAAACAAAGTCATAGCGGCTTTTCCATCCTGTGACGGCTTGCAATCGAGCATTTGAGAACTGAGCGTGCTCGATCTCAATGCGGCGGCGTTCATCCGGCCATTCCACATGGTTTATCTTGCCTCGTTGGAAGACTGTGACAATCTTTTCGGCGATTTCCCGAACCGTGAGATGCTCTCCGCTGGTAGCAAAAAAAACGTCACCAAAAAGTCGCGGCTCCAGCGCGGCTCGCCAAAGAATTTCAGTCGCATCCTCCACATACACGACGTTTCGCGTTTGTTCGCCTGCGCCGAAGATACTGATCTGCTGATTAGTCCAAGCCAAATGGATGAAATAGTTAATGAATCCAAACTCGGGGTAACCCTTGCCAAACGGTCCATAAATATTGGCGAACCGGAGCACCACAGTTTTCAAATCATGAAGAGTGTGGTAGATGCGGTAATACTTCTCCGCAACCCCTTTGTTGGCCGAATAAATTTCCAATGGTTTTTCACTGTGGTTTTCATCAACGATTTGGCTCACCGCCTTGCCGATAACGGTACTGCTCGATGTATAAACCACGACGGCATCTCTATTGAGCAAACGGATTGCCTCCAGGAGTTTCAAATTTCCCATACAATTGATCTCCGCATCCAGCAAAGGAAACTGGATCGACAAGGGATGGGACGTCTGACCTGCACAATTGAAAATGATGTCCTGACCTTGAACGATCTCCGCCAGAAGCGTCTCGTCTCGGAGATCTCCACGAACGAACCGAATTTGAGACCAGACCTCGCGCAGATTCTCTGTGGTCACATGCAAGTGCGGCTCAAGGGAATCCATCACTGTTATTTGCGCCCCCGTTTCCGCAAGACATCGCCGAACCAAATTAGACCCTAAAAATCCAGCACCCCCGATGATTAGCACATTCATAGTAAACTACTCGCGGTTCGGTCGATTCCTTCGGGAAGCAAACACCGTGGGCGCCAGCCCGTAAGCTCGCTAAACCGAGTTGAATCCGCCACGAAATTGCGCGATTCAATCGGGGATAACCCATCTGGAGGATCCACATGCTGGACCGGAACGTGCCTTCCCGTTTTCAGGGCGACCCGCTCCGCCACCAAATGGAGTGCCTGGTCAATAGTGAACCCCTGTCCGCTCCCAACGACAAAATAGTTGGCATTTAAACGAGCCGCATGGATTCCTGCGGTTAAGAATGCCTCCACCACATCATCAATATACAAATAGTCGCGCAAGTAATGCCCCGGCTTATACAGGGTCAAAGGGTCGCCCTTAATAGCCCGCACCACCATCTTATTCAGAACTCCTCGATCCGCGCCGGCGCTTCGAGGCCCAGGACCATAAACGTTGGCTAGACGCAGACTGACGCCGGTCACTGAGCCTTGGCGGGCAGAGTAGAGGAGATACTGTTCTGCCATCGCTTTGTGCAAATCGTAAACACTAACAGGACGATCCCTCTCTTCTCCGGTGACAGGTAAGGAGGCTGGAATTCCTAACTGCGTCACAGTGCCAGCGTAAACGACACACGGCATCCAACCCTTCACACGGCAACACTCCAGGAGTTGAACCATTGGCAAGACATTGTTCTTCCAATCCTCTTCCAGATTTGCGTTGGCAATGTAAACACTGGTCTGCGCGGCAAGGTGAAATACGAAGTCCGCTCCGGCCAACGCGTTTTCCCATGTGGCGCGACTTTGAAGATCACCCTCGATGTCCACGAAGTTCGCAATGCCCTGAACCGGCTCGAGTTGACGGAGGCTTCTGCTTAGTCGGACGACCGTACAAGCAACCTTCGCGAGCGCGCTTGCTAGGCTTCCAGCCACGTATCCGCTCGCTCCAGTCAAAACGATTCGCTTCCCGGCATAACTCGCAAGGAGTTCGTTCACGTGATGTCGGCGTTCTTGACCCAATCATATCCGATGGTGGGATCGTTAAATGGAATTCGCCCTTCATCTTTAGGGTCATAAACAATCGAAGTCATGTAGAACAAATGCACGGGTCCGTTGATGGCTTTGCAGCCATGCGCAACTCCAGGAGGCACTCGTAAGACCTGAGCTTTCTGGTAATCTCCCATCAAAAAATCAACAGTGCGGCGGAACGTTGGCGAATCCTTGCGCGTATCGTGAAGCCCAACCTTGAGAAGTCCAGTGGCAACGTACCACCAGTCCACCTGGACTTTATGAATATGCCAAGCCTTGACGACACCCGAGAACATGAGGGAGTGGCTGAACTGCCCAAACCCTTCGCTAAAAAATGGGTCAGTCACCCGGATGAGCTCCCGAAAAAAGCCGCGCTCATCTGGGTAGGTCACTAATTCCTTTAAAATGACGTCTTGTATCATCGTGTAGTAGCAGGAAAAACTCGGATGGCCTCGATCACTGTCCTGATTTCAGTTTCGCCGAGTTCGGGATAGATGGGGAGGGAAAGGACTTCCTGGGCGGCTGATTCAGTGACCTGGAGTGCATCAGGATTTCCTAGGCGACCCTTGTAAGCGGGTTGCTGATGCACAGGGACAGGATAATGAATTAAGGCACCGACGTCCTTTTTACGAAGGTGCTCTTGGAGTTGATCCCGCTCCTGGGATCTGATGACATAGAGGTGATAAACGTGCAGGTTCTCGGGACGGCTAACAGGTAAACGAACATGACAATCCTTCAAACCTTCGGAATAAGCCTTCGCAATCTGCCGACGCTTTTCGTTATCGATGTCCAGATATCGAAGCTTAACGCGGAGCACCGCCGCCTGAAGTTCATCAAGGCGAGAGTTCCATCCTGGAATGTGACTGACATACCGCTTCGCCCAACCATATTCGCGGAGCAGTCTTAAACGCTCCGCCAACTCGGGATCGTTTGTGACCACCATTCCGCCATCTCCCACCGCCCCAAGATTCTTGGTTGGGTAAAAACTAAAACAGCCAAGGTCGCCAAAGCAACCCACTCTCCGACCACTATAAGTCGCCCCATGCGCCTGGCAGCAATCCTCTATTACGCGAAGGCCGTGCTGTCTCGCAAAGCTCTGAATCGAATTGAGATCGGCCGCTTGCCCGTACAAATGCACGGGAATGATTGCTTTGGTCCGCGAGGTCAAAGCGCGGCCAAGAGTGTTTGGGTCCAACGTAAGGCAATCCGGTCTCACATCAACAAGGACCGGTGTCGCACCGGTCAATTCGATGGCTGCAACCGTAGCCACCGCCGTGTGAGATACTGTAATGACTTCGTCGCCAGTTCCAATTCCACAAGCAGCCAAAGAGAGATGCAGAGCCTCCGTGCCGCTGCCGCAGCCGACAGCGTACTTTACGCCGAGAAAAGCGGCAAATTCCTCTTCAAAGGTCTTTACTTCCTGGCCGAGTATGTACCATCCAACGCGCAACACAGAACCGATTGCCGCATCGATTTCCTTCTGATACGCGTTGTATTGAGCCTGAGGATTGCAGCAAAGGATCATTCTAGAATCTGAACGGATGGAACATATGAGATCCACTTACCGCCCTTGTCCCGAAAATCCAGCTCCTTGGCCATTACCTCGCCAGAGTGGTTCCACGCAAACAGCAATCCGTAGTCAGGGTAGTGGGCGCGGAACTCTTCGTAAGGACGGACTGGAATATGGACGCCAGGACTGAATTTTCCTTGCTTGATAGGAGTAGTATCGCTGATGAACTCAACCAGCTCAGCGGTGAGACCGCAGTAATTAGTGACGGTCGTGCTCTTTGAAGTTGCTCCGTATCCTACGACGCGTTTTCCTTCCTGCCGCAGCCTTTTGAGCAGTGCCAGTAACTCATCGCGCGAGCGCTCGACATTGTGACGCAACGTCACGTAGGTGCCTGAATCACGAAGACCAAGCTGATCCTCTTTGGCCAACTGGGCACCGACCGACGGATCCACCGGGTGAACACCGGTGCGAGCGACAAAATATCGCATCGACCCGCCGTGAACTGACTGAGGTCGAACATCCACGATTTCAAAACCGTGCTTCGCGAAAAGAAAGCTGAGAGAAGCAACAGAAAAATAGAACGCATGCTCATCGTAGATTTGGTCATAGGAAATTTTCTCAACGATGTCGCCCAGATATGGATCTTCGAAAATGATCACGCCGTCGGATTTCAACAGCTTGCCGAACCCGTCAAGCACCGAATGCAGATAGGGTATATGGCACATGACGTTGGCCGCCAAAATCACATCGGCCTGCCCGTGGTCCGTGACAATTTGCTGGGCCAAGTCCTCATCGAAAAAGCGGCTAATCGTACATATACCCTTCTCTCGAGCAACTTGCGCCACGTTCGCAGATGGCTCAACTCCAACATGGCGTATCCCCGAGCGGGCAAAGTGTCCCAGGAGTATTCCATCATTGCTTCCCAACTCCACCACCAGCGGATCAGAAGCTTTCAGGTACCTGGCTTTGACCAGTTCAGCCAAGGTCTCAAAATGCTTGGCCATTCGGGTAGAAGTCGATGAGAAAAAGGCGTAGTTCTCATGAAACATCTTCTCGCGGCGCGGTTGCTCGATCAACTGGACCATATAACAGCTCCCGCAAAAGCCAGCCTGCAATTCAAAAAAATACTCACTGGAGTAATCAGCAGGTGTTAGAAAACCGTTGGCTATCGGCATCTGGCCGAATGAGATGAACGGCTCCAAAGAAGCTGAGCAAATTAAACATTGACGCGTATTCATTTTCGGCGAAAGAGCCAGCCTTTCAATTCACATTGCTGCGGCGCGCCTAAGATATTAGGGCGGTCTCCTACGACAAGCTCGCGCACAAAGTGCAGCCCGGTACTTTCGACAGCGCGCAAGACTTCCGTTCTGTTGAGTTGCTGATGAAGCATCTCAGCCCCGTAGGCTCGTTGAACAGCTACGAACCCTTTCACGGTTTCAACCACAGGCAACCGGGTGAGTAAAAAGTAGCCCCCATGCGATACACATCTTGCCAAGTCGCTTAGGAGCTTCGCCCAGCTCTCTATGTACTGCAGCGAACCATTGACCATAACAAGGTCATATTCGCGTCGCAGACACGCATCGTCCGCGTGCCAATGCACATCAGGACTCAAAATCTTGCCGACTTCTGCCATGGCGGGAACTTCTTTAATATGGTAATCGAAGATCACATCCGGCAGCAAAGCTTTGGCAATGACGTAGTAATGACCGATGCCTCCTCCCCATTCAAGGACTGAAGCCTCTGCTTTTCTGATTGAGGCGAGCGCAACAACATATCCAAACGTCAAATGAAGATTATGAAATGAGGCATCCCTTACAACCGACAAGTCACTGTGTTTATTGGAAAAACCCAGCGGCCCGCCAAGCTCCAGATTCCGGCAGAACTCATCCCATTTGGTGACCTCGGCGGCGATGACCGACGCTTGATTCCATCCTGATTGGCCTTGCCGGTTCAACTTCGTTTTCCATCCGGCAGGCGCAAACTCTAGAACGGGTCTGCCGCCAGTCTCAGCGCTCAGAGCCTTTAAAGCAGACGCCTTGGTCGGATCGCGGCCCAACTTAATTGCCTCTCGCGCCACGGCCCGTGCCTCGCTTAGATCGATCCCTTCCAAACCGTTCTTGTCAACAAGCTCAGTAAGACTTTCGACCGGCGGATAAACCACGGACCGAAAAAAAGCCTTCCGACCCTCTTCAAAATTGCCAGTTTCAAATAAGACATCGATCGCTTCCGAGTTCGAAGGCTCCAATGCCAATGCGCGCAAGGCCGAGGCCTTCGCTTCCGAGTCGCGCCTCATCTCTGACAGAACGGACGCCAAAGTCGCTTCGGCAGCCGCGAGCTTTGGATTCAAACCCGCCGCTTTGAGGAGTACCGATCGCGATGCTTCAAGATCACCAGACCGGCGAAGGCATTCGCCCAGAGCGAAGATGATGTCGGCGTTTTGAGGATAGGCGCGACTTGCTGTTTCAAGCGATTGACGAGCCTCCTCAATGTCTCCATGTGCTAAACGATTCCTTGCCGAATCCAGAATCGATTGAACGCCCACCTTTTCAGAAAATAGAGAGTTAAGGCGAACTCGAGGAAACAGATCCAGGATTCCACCCTCCGTGGCGTTAAATATCTGAGTTCCTTTTGTCTTTGCAATTGCATCCAGCACACGGTACTGCCGCCAGAGATTGACCAAGTGCTGGCACTGCCCCTCAAAGTAGGTTTCGCCAGGAGCGTTAGCATGATCATTTCCTCCGACTTGGGCGAACGCATGCGCGTTTTCTTGGTGCAAATGGGAGGATTCGTGCGAATGCAGAATCCAGTGATGATCGCATCCCAGAAGGTAAACCTCCTTAAAACCCATGTAGAGAGCCACCTCCAACGTGGATATGGTTACAGACAAGGGAGCAGGAACCGGTCTCGTGATATCGATGTCGCTAGAGGAGTACCGAGGCTCTCCAAAGGCCAAGTAATGTATCTTCCGTGCTTCAAATAGACGATCTCTCCCATTTCGTTCCTTGTCAGAAAGAGCAAAGAACATGGTTGCCTTTCCTGAGCCACTATCGACTTCTCGCATCCATTGGTGCCAAGCCTCTTCGGTTATTCGCGGATTGGAGGCGGCTATTACGTGATACAAGGGGTGAATAACCCTGTAGTGAGGATTTACGAAGAAATTGTTTACCGCGATACAGATTTCGCCTTTGAGTAGTGTGATGTTTTGTTTCTTGATCGAAGGGCCGCACGCCAAGATGAAACAGCGCTTGCCTTTGTGGCAATCGCGGAGGACTGCATTTCTTTCCAGAATCTGATTCATGTTCTGACTATAGCTAGCCGCAAGCTGCGCCTTGGCTCAAATGATAAATGACCAGCAAACTAGTTGCGTATCACTGCCTCGGCTACCATCAGCATCCCATTTAATTACAGAAATATCACGACTCGTCCAGCGGCCATTAGACCTTAGCCCTGTTCTTGATCAACTCCTCAACAACTATCCAGTCCCCAGGCTCGTCCAATTCAAAATATGTCTCTTCCGGCATTACATAGGCCGTGATGCGACCTGCGATTCTGCTGCCACTCTCAAGCAAAACGCGTCGAGAACAGATGTAAAAAGCTCCGTTCTCCACAAGGAACCCTGGGAACTCCTGCCGACGCGGCCGTTTCATAGGATCGTAGTTCCATGGCATGACAAAACCATCGCCTCGCTCCTGCCAGACAAAACGCTTCTGCCGCACGACAGATAGAAGCGCATCTGCGTTTGTGCTCCTAAATTGTGCGATGCCACCCGTTAAATCTTCGCTGGTAAGGAGAGGCGATGTGGCCTGAATCAATATCATGTGTTCGAACTCATTCTCTCGTGCGAACTCGATCATGGCTGATTCAGTGCTCGCAGTGTCCGTGGCTGTTTCCGTGCTCCGCGAGACCACTTTCACTCGATCCGATCGAAACGCCTCGGCAACGGAACCTACCAGATTGTCGTCGGTCGAAACATAGACGCGCTCGATCTCGATGCACCCGAGAGCCGCTTCGATCACCCAACATGCCAGCGGCTTCCCTCCCAAAGGAGCGATGTTCTTGTGAGGAATACTCTTGCTCCCGCCTCTGAGCGGAATAAACGCTATCAACTTCTCGATTCTGGCACCAATTTTCACAACTCGATCCAGTTTACCTGCTACAGGTGCCCTTCGAGCCGTTCCAAAGCTTTCCAAAATCCTTCCCCTTCATTTTTGTGGCCCTGCCAAATCTCGGGGATGAATGACGCATCCGGTGCAACTTCGCAAAGATCTTCTCCCAGCCCAGTAAAATCAATGTCTCCTTCGCCGATCTGAACACCCTCGCCATCCACGCCCAACGCATCAGATATATGCAGGTGGGCAACAAACGGCCCGACCGTTCGGATGAATTCCTTAAATGACACCTTGTAATGATTGCAAGCCAGCTTCGAATGGCAGATATCCAAGCACAACCGCAGATTCTGGCTTCGGCAAAACTCTGCAGTGTCAGCCGCCTCCACAAAAAGGTTCAAATAAAGTTGCCCCCCAAAGTACCACGGAAACGGAGGCAGAGTCTGTCCAATGATTTCTACGCCGTCGGTATCTAACTTCTGCAGACTCTCTGCCATGATCTCATACAATCGAGCTCGCTCGCTCGGCACCAAAAGCCTGTCTGAAGTCGCCCCGCCGAGGCTCGCAACGATCATAGGACGGTCGGCACGGCGGAAGAACCGCTTCATTTCACGAGTCAAATCGATGACTCTTTGCAACTCAGCAACGGATCGTTTCCGATGAATCTTGTCCTCCGACGCCAGGTTAAGCAGATGGTCTCCCGCAAATGTGTCTGGACTGTGAACGACCAAACCCAGATCGAATTCCCCATCAATGAAACGCCGGACATCCTCGTCCATATCTTTGAAGCTAAGGTGAAATTCGAGAAAATCGGGGTTTGACTTTTGTAAGAGCAATCCAAAATCGTGGTACCTCACCGGAAGACCCCATTTACGCTTGAATGAGTATTGTCTAGCAGACGTGGCAACGACATCGAGATCGCTCGGGAAAAAGAAATCTCCTTTGCGCATGCAACGTCCAATCCTCCGCCCGATCAACTCCATCTTACGATTTGGCTGAAGTCCACGGCCGGGACTCTTGGTTGCAATCATATCTTCAGTGATCACTTCGCCGACGGCAACGTCTCGCGCAGCCACCAAACTCTTCGCGAGTGTGACGCGATTCATCACTTCGCCAGGGCTTAATGACCGGACTGTGGATGAGCCTATGGCTTGCTCAACATCTCTAATCGCCAGCACCATGCGTCGAAATTCATCCGGAAGCAGGCTCACTTTGTGATCGTTGCCCTCCATCGAACGATCAAGCGTAATATGCTTCTCGATCACGCGCGCTCCCAGCGCGACCGCTGCAACGCAAACGTCCACGCCTCGTTCATGACCCGAATAACCGACATGGCAGCCGCCTATTTCTTTCAACCGAGCCATGTAGCTCAAGTTAACGTCTTTGAAAGGGGCAGGATAAGTTGAATTGCAATGGAGTAGAACGTATTGCGAGCCTAGACGGTTTAACAATGAGACTGTTTCAACAATCTCGCTCTCCATGGACATACCTGTCGAACATAATATGGTCTTGTTTGTCCTGGCAACAGCGCCGATCAGCTCATGATTGGTCAAGTCGGCGGATGCGATCTTGTAGCCCTGCATCCCAATTGCTTCGAGAAAGTTCAAGCTAGGGATATCCCACGGAGTACACAACGGCAGCAGACCACGCGCAGAACAATACTCGAACAATAGCTTCATCTCCTCGGGAGGCAGTTCGAACTTCGACAGGAGATTCATCGTGTACTGAGTGCCTAAATCCTCATTGTAGGCATCGCTAAGCTGATTGCGGTAAAGCGAAGCGAGGTCGCGCATTTGAAACTTCGCACAGTCCGCCCCCGCCTCCTTCGCCGCGTCGATTAAGCGCTTCGCCAGTTCCACGCTTCCGTTGTGGTTGATTCCGATCTCCGCAATAATGAATGTAGGTGAGCCATTCTCAATGAGAAAGTCCCCTATTTGGATTGCATCTTCTTTGCGGCGCTCACGAGCGACTGCCACCATCCGACCCCGATCATCGGTCATCGGGATATACTGAGTCTTGCCGGACAGAATACTCCGCATCTGTTCGACCGAATCGCCGAGATGAGCCCGCCGAAACTGCGTGTTCAAAATTCCACCCACTGGCCGCGAGAAGTCTGGGCTGGGTTCTTTCAGAAGCCAACGCCGAAAATCACCGTCGGTCAAAATCCCGTCTAAAACACCATCTCTGTCAACGCCAAAGACAATTCGGCGGCGATTCTGATCGATCCGGCCAAGCGCATCGCGGATGGATGCCTCCGAACTGATCACATAGGATGAAATATTTCGATCGACTATCATCGCTCGTTTAGGAGGTTAAAATTATATTGAGCATGAACCTAGCCCGCCCGGATAGCGGATGGATTTCAGGCTGAGTTAGGTGGCCTCTAGGTCGCTAGATCAAAACTGATGGTCCAATCTCCGGATCGAACACACGGGTCTCTCCGCCCGAACCAAGTTCAACACCGTTGGCAAATCATACCCCCCAGAATGAACGCTTCAGACTCAATAGACAAGAGCATACATGGTTGGGGCGAGGTTGCTCCGAATCGAGAAATGGGGATTGCTGGCACCGCAGCGGTGCTGATTTGGAATCCCAGAAGCAGAATGGACCTTTGCGGGTTCACCTTGGCAAGCGCGATCGGGGGCTTCGTATCGCCCCTCCCACTTAAACTCCAATCAATCGACACCGTTCGAGCCTGCCGCGGCGCGCTTGGGAAAACGTGTCCCACCCTCTCCTTCTTCAACTCTTCAAATCCGAGTATGCTTCCTGGCCTTATTGCTCACGCAGCGGATTCGAGGATAGTGCAGTCCGCGACGACATTGACCCTGCGGTGCAAGTATTCTAGCAGAAGCAAAGCTCGCTGCCCGTCGTTCAAGCTGCTGACGTATTCCGCTTCCATCCCAGCGAACGGTCCTTCCCGAATTAAGAGCTTTTGACCTGGAACAAAATTGAAAGAAGACAAAAGCAATTCTGCGGTAGCGACAAAATCAGTAGCTTTCATCTCTTCGATAACGTTCGTCGGCACCGAAGCCGGTGCATCGCCGAACCGGACCAGGCCAATTATTCCAGGGCGGCTGGATACAAATCGGCCGGCAGTTTCGAGACAAAGCTGAGCGAAGAAGTATCCAGGAAACAGCGGCGTTAAGACGGCTCGCATCTTTCCGCCAACCGGCATCATTTTCCGGATTTGCGGGCAGAAGACATCGATTTCCCCTACAGAAAGTTTGGTTTCAAAGGATAATCGAGGCATTAATTCAGCGGCTCGGACTTCGTAGCCGACCGTACTTCGGATGCAATACCATTCTTGCGGCATCTCAATTGCACTCATAGGTCGGGACTTTGTGAACAAATGATCAAGGCAAAGCTGCCGCACCCCGAGCATGATCCGACAATCAGCAGGCTTTTCATTACCTTTTCGATATTGCGAGCAGCGATCCCTTCCAGACTAACACGCCAATTATTCCCTCGAACATCTGCATTCTCGGGATGTTGTCAAGGCTAGCTTAGGCTCGTAACAATTCCAGGACTGACCGTGGCAGAGCGTTGGCCTGAGCTAACATCGTCGTTCCCGACTGTACTAAAATCTGATAGCGGGCATATTGAGTCGCCTCTTGCGCCACATCCACGTCAGAAATCCGGCTGATGGCTGAACTGAGGTTTTCCTTCGTGGTGGTCAACTGTTCGCTCGTGAAATTCAAACGCGATTGAACCGCTCCAAGCTTAGCGCGATCGAGAGCAATTTGGTTTATGGCCGCCCCTACGAAGTTCAAAGCGGCTTGTGCCAGAGTAGAGCTTGTGAGTCCGACGGCAGTCGAGATGGCATCGTCGTAGGATTGATTCCCTGAGATAGGAGTACCCGTGATGTCAAAAGTGCTCCCCGACGAATCAATCGTAACGGAGAACGTCGTAGCGGAGAAGAGTGAAACCGAGTTGAAATCTTTTCCAGCGGTCGCCCGGATGTAATCCTGGAGCTGAGCAAATTCCTGATTGTAGAGCGTGCGGTCTGACGTGGACTTGGTGGTGTCTTGAGAGAGCATCGCCAGCTCGCCCATTCGGCGGAGAGCCTTATCTATTGTCTTTAAGAAACCGTCTTGAGTCTGGCTGAAGGAAACCGCATTGACGACGTTGTTTAAAGCCGCGTCCAACCGTCTAATCTGCGATTCCAAACGCGAACTCACAGCCAACCCGGCTGCGTCGTCCGAAGGAGTGATAATTTTTAGACCAGAACTGAGCCGCGTCAGAGACTTGGAGAGAGCCGATGAACTAGCCCTTAGGTTATTCGACGTCGCCTCGGCAACCGTGTTGGTGTTAATGACTGACATAACCTAAGATGGTTGCCCATGACTCCTATCCTTGGAGGAGTCGCAAGGCAGACTGCGGAAGAGAGTTCGCTTGCGTCAACATTGAGGTACCGGATGAAACAAGAATCTGATTGCGAGCGTACCGGGTAGATTCTTCAGCGACATCTGTGTCGGTGATGCGAGAAACTGCCGCACTAAGATTCTCCTTGGTAACGACTAATTGATCGCTTGTGAAGTTAAGCCGAGCTTGGTAGGCACCCAGTCTAGCGCGATCCTGCGCCACTTGACTGGTGGCCTCTAGCACTAAAGCCAGCGCCGCTTGGGCGAATGTGGTGGAGGAAATCGAAACGGCTGTGGAGATAGCGTTCGCATAGGCAGTGTTCCCAAGGATATCCGTCCCAGCCATGGCGAAAGTGTTTCCGCTCGAATCGACAGTGACATCAAAGGTACTACTCGAGAAAAGCGTCACAGCGTTGTATGTCTTCAGGGCCGTGACGCTAATGTAATCCTGAAGTTGGGTAAACTCCTTATTGTAGAGCGACAAGTCCGTACCTGATTTAGTGGTGTCCTGCGCAAGCATGGCAAGTTCACCCATACGACTGAGCGCCTTGTCAATCGTCTTCATAAACCCGTCTTGGGTTTGGGTCAACGATACGGCATTGACCACGTTCGACATCGCAGAATCCAAGCGAGCAATCTGGGCCTGCAAGCGTGAAGAAACAGCCAAACCGGCGGCATCGTCTGATGGGGTAACGATTTTGGTGCCCGAGCTTAACCTAGAGAGCGACTTGGCGAGACTATGCGCGCTCATGTTCAGGTTGTTTGCGTTTTGGAGGGCTTCGATATTTGTATTGATTACCATAATCTTTAGAGCAGTTTAACTTTTTCCCTATTCTGAACGGGCGTTTGCAGCCCAGGTGAACTTACTTCAAGCTGACGCTCGGCTGTCTGCAAAGCAGACTTCTTGCCACTTAACAGACGCTCCAAGACAGCGCGGGAAGCACCGACTGCTTGCGCATTATTTGCCTGGATTTCGTCATAAACTTCTTTGCGGAGGATATGGATCTCTCTCGGTGCGGTCACCCCGATCTTAACCACTTCCCCTTCGACTCGGAGCACATTAATCGTAATCCGACCATCGATTATGATGCTCTCATTAATTCTTCGGGAAAGGACTAGCATGGGGGTTCAATAATTTTGCGACTAATTGCTAACCGGATGTTTGATGGACAAAGTGGAAGCGTTCTTAGGAACCACTTGACGGCCAATCAAAGCGTGACGGTTATAGACGATCGGCCCTTTTAAATTGACTGTGATGGAACCGTCAGGATGGAACGTGGCGATGTTCACGACTACCGCATCATCAGGATCAGTCAGGCCAAGAAAACTCACGTCTTCACCCGTCAGTTCGATCTGATAAAACTCGACGACGTAGGAAGGAGGAACCGCCAAAAAGCACAAGCCATTGCCGCTCTGGCCCTCGAGCCACAAGAACGGATGGAGATCGGGAAAGGCATGGAGCTTGTACTCTTTGATTTGCTCAAATCCTAGCAGCCCGCAAGGAAACCGCAGATCCAACGCAGGTTCTGTGAAAAGAGGGATGATCTTCTCTTTCACCCGATTTTGTTGTATAGTGAGCATAGCGACGAAGGGCGTTTAGCAGCGACTATGCCAGCCGGTTTTCCACTGAGATCCGAAGCCCCAACTCCGAACGAGTCATTAAAGCCTCGCAATACACGGAACACTCAAGAAGACAATGAGTTGTGGAACACGCCCCACTCGCTCGACGCCTCCGGAACTCTCTTCCTCACCTCCTCAACCCTCCACGCGCTCGGGGTATTTAGTGATTTGAACAGCAAGTATCGAGGTTTATGTCGAGTGCAACCTGACATCACGGTTGACGCCGAACAACCGCTTCAAATCGGGGAAAGGAAAATAACGCCATCGGCGTAGGTAGAAAATGCCCCGAAGTGCGGATGCACGCCTTTATCCCACAGAGACATCAAATAAGGACTGGGGTGAGGCTGGGCCGAAATCTCCAGGGATGTTCTGACCACCCGACAGATAAAGCACCGGCAACTTTGCTCCAAGCAATAGATTCCAAAACTTACTCCAACGATTCTCCTCGTCCATGTGACTTAAGATCAACCCAGCCAACGGCAGGACGGAGAAAGCTCGGACGTGGGCCAGCAAATGGTTCAAGTCGTAAGCGGCATTGAGCACCAGAAACACTCGGGCGGGCTTGAATGCTTCGATCTGCTCGGCCATCAATGCAATCCCATCAGAATTACTGGCGGACACTCCAGGGAGATCTACGAATTGTCGCCGCGAACCTTCGTTGACCGATTCAACCGTCCAAACTCGTTCTACAGGAACGCCCAAGATCTCGCCGTGAATGCTCAAGAACTCCGCAGTGTTCGCGACATGGCTATCCAACCGCCAGACTCGCGCCTGCTGGTTTTCCAAAAGAACCTGTTGAGTTAACCACTTGCATAGGCAAGTCGTCTTTCCAACACCCGGCGTTCCTACTAGGATGCGCGTTTCGTCCGGACTGCTACGGTTGCGCGCCGCCAAGCGATTCCAGTATTCCAACAGAAAGTCCTGCGCGGCAACAAATTCCCCCTTAAGATCGCCCGCGCGTCGTCCATCTTGCCGAGAGCGCACTTGATCGACGAGCCAGTGCGCATGGAGAGGCATTATCCCCAAATTCTCCAACATCCGAGTTAACTCCAATTCCTCGTTAGGGGGAGGGGTGGCAGGTGCGGCCCGCTCAATCGGTCTTCGTTCAACGTAATCCGGCTCGGGCAAAACACTCTCGGAAGAAGGGCGACGGGGGGCCGGACGTAGAGAAGGAGCGGCAAATTGCTGGCGTAACTGCTCGATTTTCTTGTTGAGATCCACCACCGCTTCCCGTTTCGGTTGAGTGGCAGGCGGAGTCGGGAGTGTCGCTTGAACCTCGATTTGCGGTTTTTTCCATATTCGGCTCAGACCGGCGGCTGATGTCTTGCGAACGTTCACCACGACGGCGTGAGGGCCGAGCTGGCGATGCACCTCCGCCAAAGCTTGAGCCGCGGAGTCCGCGATGATTGTGATCAATTTCATTTCGTTGCGGTCATGAGAACAGAGAGCGTGAGGTTCGTTCCGCCCCTTTCGGCCTAGTGTGGGCAAAAAGCAAATAGGAACTTGAGATCAAATATAAGGGCTGAATCTCCTGGGAACTCATAGCTTACAACTTATTTCTATCGCGGCTTCTAGGCTTTTTCCAGAAAATAGCTCTGAATCTCCGCGAGGCGGTGAGCCTAGGCTGGACTGGGGATTGATCCGGCGGATTGTATCTCGACTCTTGGCGGAAGCTCCTCGTAGGCGAGAAATGCCACTTCAGGGAAATTCGCGGCGAAAAACCGCCGCAAGCCGAGTCGAATGGTCGCCGAGCAAATGACCACCGGCACCCTGCCTTCAGCAATCATCGGCTGCACGGCTTTGGAGAGGTGATACGTCACGTGCTGGGCGAGCTTCGGCTCCATAAAGAGCAACGTTTCATTCGGAGACTGGCGAAGTCCTTTAGCGATCTCCTCCTCCAGCCAAGGGTCCATGGTGATCGTTTGAATAGCCCCTTGATCGTTCTGATACGGTTTGATGATTTGCGGACCAAGCGTGCGTCGGGCCTGTTCAGAAAGTTCGTCTGGATTTTTCGTCATACCTGCGTAGTCGGCAACTTTTTCCAGGATGCCGACCAGGTTCCGGATAGAGACAGCTTCACCGAGTAAATTCTGTAGAATTCGCTGAATCTGGCCTGTGTTGAGCAACCCAGGCACCAACTCGTTGATGAGTGCAGGATTATTCTGTTTGAGGTTATCCAGCAGCACCTGCACGTCTTGCCGACTTATGATCTGATGGCAACTCCGTTTGATCGTCTCGCCCAAATGAGTGACCAGCACAGACGGGGGATCGACAATCGTGTAGCCCGCGACCTCGGCATTCCTACGCTCTACCTCTTTAACCCAAATAGCCGGAAGCCCGAAGACTGGTTCGGTGGTCGGAATTCCGGGCACGACGGTTTTGCTGTTGGCGGTGTTCATCGCCAAGAAGTGGCCGGGCATGACCTCCCCACGCGCGATGAAGTGGCCCCGCAACAAGAATCGATATTCATTCGGTCCCAGTTGCAGGTTGTCGCGAAGCCGGATCGGCGGAATGATGAAGCCCATTTCTTGGACAAAATTGCGGCGGACACCGGTCACCCGTTCCAAGAGGTCGCCTCCTTTGCGGGCATCGGCCAGCGCCACTAATCCGTAGCCCAGTTCGATCTGCAAAGTATCGACGTTTAAGAGAGTCTCTAGCTTTTCCGGTGCGGCAGCGGGGCGAGCGCCTTGTTGACTTCCGTCCTTATTAGTCTCGTCGGCAGCTTGGCTTGGCGAAGCGGGGGATGCATCAGACTGGGTTGGTAACACTCCGCTCTTCTTGAGAAGCTGCCCAATTCCAGCAAAAACCCCAGCCAAAATAAGGAACGGCATCATTGGCAACCCAGGGACGAGGGACAACACAAAAAGGGATCCGGCCAAAATGTTTAAAACCTTGGGAGAAAAGAAAAGTTGCCGTGTGAGACTATACCCAAGGTTTTCCTTGGACGCGGCGCGCGTCACCAAAATACCCGCGGCAGTGGAGGTGATCAGGGCAGGTATCTGGGTGACCAGACCGTCGCCAATGGACAGGATCGTATACTTCTGGAGCGCCTCGAGCAAGGGAAGCCCCTTTTGAACCACACCAATACCGAAGCCACCCAGGACGTTGATGATTGTGATCAAGACGGCGGCGACGGCATCGCCGCGCACGAATTTGCTGGCACCGTCCATTGCCCCGTAGAAGTCCGCTTCTTGTTGCAAAGCCGAGCGCCGCGCACGTGCTTGCTCCTCTTTGATCAGTCCGGCGTTCAATTCCGCGTCGATGGACATTTGCTTTCCTGGCAAAGCATCCAAAGTGAAGCGCGCGGCGACTTCCGCGATACGGCCCGCGCCTTTTGTGATGACGATAAAATTGATGACCGTGAGGATGAGGAAGACGACAGTGCCAACCACGTAGTTGCCTCCGACCATATAGATGCCGAACGCTTCGATGATCTTGCCAGCAAATCCGTTCAATAAGATGAGGCGCGTGGAGGCAACGTTCAATCCCAGGCGAAACAAAGTTAGGATCAGGAGCAGTGTCGGAAACCCAGTGAAGTCCGACGGCTCCTTGACGTACAAAATGACGAGTAAGATTAAGAGCGACGAAGCAATGCTAAGAGTCAAAAGCAAGTCCAACAGAATCGTTGGCACTGGCTGGATCAGCAACAGCAAGGTGCCAAACATGAAGATGACGAGCCCTAAGTCGCCATACTTCCAAAAGCGCTTAATCGGGATCTGTGCTGTAGCTGCGGCCGTGCTCATGACGGAACCTGCTGTCCTTCCACGTAGTAGCGGTAACGGTTAACCCGATAGACGTAGGCCAAAACCTCCGCCACCGCGGCATAGACTTGAGGAGGCACTTCCTGCCCCACCTTGCAGTGCTTAAAAAGCATTCGAGCGATTGGCTTGTTTTCCACGATTGGAATCTGAAACTGCTGCGCGAGTTCACGGATGCGCAAGGCATTTAGACGCGCCCCCTTCGCGACGAGTTTTGGAGCACGCATCGTCTTTCGGTTGTAACGAAGCACCACCGCGAGGTGTGTTGGATTCGTGATCACGACGTCAGCCGTCGGGATTTCCTTCGCCCAATTTCCGCGCAAAAGCGCCAGACGACGTTTCCTCATCTCGCTTTTGACCGCCGGGTTTCCTTCGGTATTCTTGGACTCGTCTTTGACCTCCTCCTTGGTCATCATGAGGTCCTTATTGTGCTTCCATAACTGAAATCCGTAATCAGCCGCCGCAATGAAAGTTAATCCGAAGATGACCCTGACAGTAACCGACTTAACGGACTCCACCATAAACGCAACGATGTCTCCAAAGCTGGTCGCGGTGTAAAAAATCGGGTGTCCCAGAAGCTGTTTGATGACGAGATAGGTAAAGCCTAAGATCACCAATAATTTCAAAAGGCCGACCACGACCTTCATCAGTGAAGCAGGTGACGGCTGAAAAAGACTCATCAGATTGGGAATAGGATTCAGGCGCTCCAATTTCATTTCCAAACGCTCCAACGACACCTGGAAACGGCTTTGCAGCCCCCCAGACAAAATCCCCGCCACCACACAGACCAGCATCACGGGCAAGACACAAATAGCCAGCCAGTTGAGAAACATGGCGAAATGCTGATGGATAGAGTCCGCCGTAATCGTGTAACTCCCAAGGTGCCCCAACGTCTCAACGAAGGATGTCGTGAGAACCCGGAACGTGCTCTCACTCGTCTGTGTCACCGCCAAAAAACCAGCCGTCAGAGCAAAGACTGTTTGGATCTCTGCCGTCCGAGCAAATTGTCCTTTGCTCGCGGCTTCCCCCATCTTTTTCCCCGTCGGTTTCTCTGTTCTATTGTCGCTGTCGCTCATCGTGTCATTGTCCCCCCAAAAGCCTGCTCACCTCGATGATATCCTGCGGGACTTTCTTCAGGTTATCCGAGATCAATTGAGCCATTAAATTGAGGCTGAAACCAAAAACGATTAATCCCGCCAACAGCTTAATCGTGAAGCTTTCGAAGAAGATGTTCATCTGGGGAACCGCCCGCCCCATCATCATCATCACGACACCCAATAAGAAGCTGACCGCCATTAAGGGCGCGGCGATCTGAACCGCAAGCAAAAAAATCCTGCCGACCCGGTAGATGAAATCATCATAGAGCGCAATGCTCAGCCCACCGCTGCCGATGGGCAAAACCGAATACGTCTGCTGAAAAGCGCTGATCAACACGTGATGCATGTCCAAACTCAGGAACAGCATAGTGGCCAGCAAATTCAGTACCGCCGCCGGAACATCGACCTCAGCTCCGTCTGGCGTGATCAGCGTGGCAGTTTGCAATCCGATATCCGTCGAGATGAAATTGCCAGCCAACTGCACCGCATAAAAATAAATCCGACAAATCAGACCCAGAAAAAGGCCTAATGTGATCTCCTTAAAGATCAGCAATATTAAGGGCAACAACCCCATGCTCGAAACATCGAGCGAGTTGTCCAACCCAGGAGCAACCATCAAACTCAAAAACGCCGCTAGTGCAACCCGCAGCCGAACGGGGATATTTGGGCTTGAGAACAGAGGAAAGGTGACCAAAAAAGCACCTGCGCGCATGAAAACCAGGAACCAAGTAAAAAAGGCGATCATGCTTTAATATTTTCCCATTCATTACACTGTGAAACGCAAGCACTGAGGCACAGTCCAGCTAGCGAGCCATTTCGGGTAAACTGCCGATCATTCCCACCGTAAAATCCATGAGGGTTCGAACGAGCCACGGCAAGATGAAAAACAACAATCCTACGACTGCC
This sequence comes from Akkermansia muciniphila, assembly GCA_945861765.1. Lineage (GTDB taxonomy): Bacteria > Verrucomicrobiota > Verrucomicrobiia > Limisphaerales > SIBE01 > SIBE01. The sequence continues at coordinate 52,719 of CAMAWP010000001.1, forward strand.
AAAGCTTTCGGCACGAAGGAGAGTGTCTGTTCTTGAATTGAAGTTACCGTCTGAAAAAGGCTGACCAAAAGGCCCACCAGCAGAGCCGTCAGCAAAAACGGAGCAGCAACCACCACGGCCTGGCTGAGGAGCTTTCGAAGCAGGTCAATGAAATAGTCCGGTGACATGGTTTACGTTGCAAAGCTAGCAGCCAAGGATCGCGCCAGGAGCGACCACCCATCGACCAGCACAAACAGCAGGATTTTCAACGGCATGGAGATGAGGGCAGGAGGCAGCATCATCAACCCCAAACTCATCAGGACAATGGCTACCACGAAATCGATCAGAATGAACGGGATAAAGATGACAAATCCCATCTGAAATCCGGTCCGAATTTCGCTCAGAATGAAGCCTGGGATAATTACACGCATTGGGAGTTGATCGGTTGTCACTGGTCCTAATCTCGCCAATTCGACAAAGACCTCCACATCTTTGGCGCGCGCCTGCTGTAACATGAAATTCCGCATATGGCCCGTCGCTCTCTGGAAAGCCTCCACACTGGTAATCTGGCCCGCGGAGTAAGGCTGCAGGGCATCGGCGTTAATTTTCTCGTAAGTGGGTGCCATGATGAAAAAGGTCAAAAACAGCGAGAACCCGACCATCAACTGACTGTTCGGGTTGCCTTGCAAAGAGAGCGCAGTTCGCAGGAAAGAAAACACGATGACAATCCGCGTAAAACTGGTCATCAACATCACTAGTGACGGAGCCAAAGTGAGCAAAGTGAATAAAAAGACAATACGGATAGCGACGTCCACATCCTTAGGCTGACTTGGAAGATTGAGCCCAAGGTTGAAATTGTAGGGCGAGAAGCTGTTTGTGGAGCTGCCGAGCGCCCCTGCACCAGCTTGAGCCATCAGCCAACAACTCCCGAAAGATCCAAACACCAAGAGAACCAATGAGATTAAAACATATCGAGGCAACCGACAGCCAAAAAGATTGCGCGCCACGGCTGGCCTCGGAGCGGCCACCACCACAGCCGAAGGTTGGCTCGTCTCAAATCGGCTCTTCATGCCTTCCGTCCCTGTAAGGCATTCAATTGTTCAGAGAATGGCGAGTGATCGAGACTGGCGGGACCCTCCGCTGGAGCATCTGGGAGTGAACTCAGCAAGCTGACTCCCGTTGCTGAAACAGAAACCAAAAATCGATGATGATAATAGCCAACCACCAAGAGTGAATTGCGATACCCCAACGATCTGCTTTCTAAAACCTTCAATTGAGCTGGGCTGCTTTGATAAAGCGAGAAGAACCGAGATTTCTTAAAGATCCACACCCCGGCGACAAAGACTGCGATGACGAGGAAGAAAGCCCCGACGATGCGGATCAACGTTTCGAGGAGAGTGCTCGGAGATTGTTGCAGCACCGAGGAGGTATTCGTCGCGACACTAGCTGCTTGCACCGCGATGCTGACCGAAGTAAGGACCAGAAAAGAAAGACCAAAGAGCGGTCGGCCTTTCATGTTGCACCTGGCTTGGCAAGGATTTCGGTGAGCTTGATCCCGAAATTCTCCTCTACCACCACGACCTCGCCCCGAGCAACCAACTTTTGATTCACATAGAGGTCCACCGACGCATTAGCCGGCTTATCCAACTGCACCACGGATCCAACGTTCAGTTGCAGGAGATCTCGCATCGATATCTGGCAACTGCCTAATTCAACCGTAAGCCTAATCGGGACATCCAGAAGAAATTCCAATGTGGGGCTACTGTCAGCGGCGGTGCTCATAAGTTCTTGAAATCTTTAGGTCGGTAAAATTTTTGTTATTTCAACGGCACTTTTAGGCCCCGAGCTGCCGACCCGGCCGATGTACTTCGGCAAATGAGCCAGGCAAACCTCCACTCGGTTCAGTTGAGTTGAATCCAATGGAATAACGTCGCCCACTTGGAAATTGAGCAAATCACGTGTCGTGATCTCCAAATCCCTCCACTCTGCTGTGAGAGGAATGTTCACTTCATCAAATGCAGAGTTCCACTTGGGTATGACCAGTTCTTTAACGGTTTTATCTTTTCTCAACCCCTCCGGATCCAATGAAAGGTTACGGACAAGCGGGTCCAACATTTTCACGGGCATCACCATCAGCATTTGCTCGATGCAATCACCGATTCCCGCCTCCATCTTGAGCAAGTAAAAAGTCTCGTCCGAACCGCCAATTTGCAAATAGCGAGGGTTGCTCTCGTGTCCGAGCAAGACGGGTCGTAGTTCATCCACGCTTTTCCACGGTGTACACCATTCCTTGATCGCGATCTGAGCCATTTGATTGATCAAAGCAATTTCCACCTCGCGAAGAGCTCTCGGATTTACGGAAAACCCTTTTCCGCCCAGCATTCGATCCGCTATGGCCAAAGCGAGCGGCGGTGGTATATCGAGGATGCCGATACCCCGGAGTGGCTCGATCTTAAACAGGATCATGAGCCGGGGCGGCGGAGTCGTATCCATGAACTTGGGCAATGTGATCGTATCCAGGGAGAGAAGCTCCAATGTGAATTCGATGCGCAAAAACATGGAGAGACGAGCCCCCACACCGCGAATGACAGATTCGTTGTGAGACTTGAAGCGGTGCAACTCGCTAGTGGAAAGCGCCGCCGATTGCCCGAAAGCAAAATTCCTGATCCGATCCCCTGCGACACTCGTTTTGACCCCGCGGAATGTGAATACGGGTACCGACTGAGAGGCAGCAGAGGAAGACGGATTTTGAACCGCGGGTGAGCCGACGCGAGCCATGGCTTTAGTTTATTGAATCACAAACTCGTGAATAACCACATCTTGAATCATGCTCGAACCGAGTTGCTGGTTGAGCAGACCCAGCAGTTCCGCCTTAAGAAAAGCCCTCGAGTTGTTCTTGTTGAGGTCCTCCAAAGTTTTGCTCGATAGCGTCTCGCTCACGACAGCGATGAGGCGTTCCCTATTTTCGTTCAACCGCTCCAGGAAATCAGGCCATTCACTGATGAAAGAGAGACGAGCCAAAACATACCTCATGCCACCTGTCCCAGCGACATTGACGACTATCTTGTCAGACTGCGCCAAATCCTTGGGCTCTCCTTTCATATCCAAAGTCGCTATCCTATCGGCATCCCCAGCCTTCGCGCGTTCGACATACACCACAGCTTCTCGCGTCAAAGGGACTGGTAACTTGGTGTTCCGCTTACCCGACTTAACGGGTGACTTCCCCTTGTCGTTCCCATGAGCACCAGCAGCAGGAGCAGCCCCATGAGCAGGAGGCGCTGCATGAGCATCAGCAGTTTTAGCATCATGGCTGGACGAGGCATCTTCCGCTGACTCCCCTTCGGAACTGGGTGTAGAAGGCTTGCTCCCCTTCGTTTTAAAAAAGACGACGGTCCCAGCTGCCAATGGCATGGCAACTAAGGCGATAATCAACGGCAAGTACGAAGATAAACCACCAGCTTTCGCTGGTGCCGCGCCCGCCGACGTTTCTCCGCCAGCGGAAGGCGCTTGCCCTGATTGAGTAGTTTCTGCCGCCATAAGCTAAAAGCTTAGCGTACCACAGAGATCATGGTTTGCAACATCTCATCGCTCGCCGTGACGACTTTCGCATTGGCTTGGAAAGCCCGTTGGGTCGTAATGAGGCTTGAAAATTCACGCGCGATATCGACGTTCGAGATTTCCAGTGCCCCAGAATCAATCCGTCCCAAACCATTGGTGTTGGCTGTAGCAGCGGTGGGCTTAGTCCCGAAGACGGCCGCGCTAGTAGAACCAGCTAGTGGTCCCGCCGAAGCCAGGCCGCTGTAGAGGTTGTTCCCTTGCTTTAACAGAGCGTTCGGGTTCTGGAAATTCTGCAAGAGGACTTGACCTCGGACATACTGAGAGCCGTCGCTCAAGAGGATGTTGATTTTGCCACTCCCATCGATGCTAATATTGGAAATTCCGGCGGTGGCGGCTGATGGATTAGCAGCAAGGACCGCTGCGGGCACCGTTCCTTTGTCCATCTTAATGTCCCCGATTGTGTCGGTATCGGCGTAAGCCGCACCTGCTGGCGGAGCGTTAAATCCCTGAACTCGGAAGCCATTGTTGGTCACCAAAAAGCTGTTGGAGTCCGTGCGGAAGTCTCCTGCCCGTGTGGCGAACAACTCGCTAGAGATCTTATTCTGAACGATGAAGAATCCCTCACCACTGACCGCCAAGTCCGTGCTGACCCCGGTCTGGTTAACAGCCCCTTGAGCGAACGAATTATTGATTCCCGCCACCTGGACACCGTTGCCTACCTGAACGGAAGACGTCCCTGAAGTGGCAGCTCCGTCCGGAGTGGCCGCGCGCAAGGTTTGGTTAAGAGTATCAGCAAACGCAACCCGCCCGGCTTTGTAGCCTACGGTATTAATATTTGCCAGGTTGTTACCGATGATATCGAGAGTGGTCTGAAACTGCCGAATTCCAGTTACGCCAGTATTGAGTGAGCGAAGCATAGTTTTAGTTTGTGTATATGTTGATGTTTTTCAGTTTTAGCTGGCCTGCCGAACATTCCGAACGTCGCTTAAGTCGTAGGGCTTACCTCCAATGAGTAACTTGGGACTGTCCCCGTCCATTACTAAATCTGTAACCACGCCCGTAACCGGATCGGATTTACCTGACTGGACTTCCACTTCACGATTCAAGAGAGACATTCCCTGAAGGATCTGCTGCTGCGCCCTCATTTGAGAAATATCTGTCGTCATGTTCTTCGTTTGCTCCAGCGTGGTAAATTGAGTCATTTGCCCGATAAACTCCGTGTCGGTTTGAGGCTTCGTGGGGTCTTGATTCGCCAATTGAACGACCACCAGTTTCAAAAAGTCATCCTGGTTGAGGATCCGAGTCGGGATACGGCTTTGCGTACTGGCAGCGGCAGCTGCGGCAGATGCGGCTGGGTTATTCGGCGTTAAAAGACTAGCAGGTGTAATCATAAAATTATGCCCAAGTCTCCAGAACCTGATTGGGTCGGGAGGATGTTCGAGTGGTAGCGGTTTTTTTGGGTTCGGCACTCGGGCGTGCCAAATCACGGGTCACGTCGAGAAATTCACGCGCATAAGCACGGTCGGCGGTAGTTTGACGATGCTCATTTCCGCCCGAGCCGAACTGATTTAGCTGCTGCTGAGGAAGCGAGTTTTGTCCACTCCCAGCTTCCAATGGTTTGAGCTGAATCCCGCGCTCGGCCAGCACTGCTTGGAGCTCCGGCCAATGCGGAGCAACTGCCCCCCAATTGCCGCTCTCCAACGTGGCATGCACATGGACTTGGTTGTCCTGGAGTTTAAGCTTAAGATTCAGATGAGTCTCCTGATCCGGACGGATGCTCACGACCCAATCTTGGTGACTGGTCGCATGGAATTTCTCAACCGCCGACCATACGTGGTCAGCTAGCTTTGTGGCCGTAACTCGCACGGATTCTCCGAACTCCATCGCGCCTGGCTCCGAGACTTTTTGCCCTTCATTATTCGAAGATAAATTATAGAACGCCGACGCATCCTGCACTCTCTGGCTTACTAACTCAGGCTTCACTAAACGTGATCCGGCACTCGACAGAATCGGCTCATAAGGACGGAGCGCGCTGTCAATACTGCCAAAGCTAGGAACATTTTTCCCAAGCATCTCAATTCCAGTCTCGCTGTTCGCGCGTAAAGCCATTGCGGAACCCTGCTCAGCATCTACTGTGCCGCCACGAGAAGAGTGGAGCTTCGGGAGAGCAGCCTGCCGTTCGAGCGAGTGAGCTCGCATCGAAGGACTGCTGACTTCTGTTGATTCAACTCCTGAGTCAACATTACGACGGATTGCTGAAGAAAAATCGTTGGACTCTTGCGCTTCCAAAACCGTTTCCGAGGGAGCGTCCATAGCCGATTCATCTTTGCTTCGATCCGATGAACCAAATTGAGCATCCTCTGAACTCCGAGACTCTCCAGCGTCAGGACCTGTAGGCGGTCTCTCAAAAGCCGGGTTCAAATCTCGATTGGGTTGCTCAGCCAGTTTCAAATTGGACGGCGTTAACGGCTCCGCAGATTGGAGGATCGTCGGCCCGAGGACCGAAGTTGAACTCACGGAGGATTGGTTCACCGAATCAGCCTTCGTCTGAATCCCAACCTTCAGTTCGCCTGGCTTTGACTCGCCCTTGGTGATGACCGTTTCTGGCTTCGATAAAAGCTGTGATAATCCTCGCAGTTTTTTCCCAGAGTCGCTGACCTCCGGAGCCTTAGGCTCCATCAATGGAATTCCAGTGCGACTTTGCACTTCAGCCAAGATTCCCGGGCTAGCTCCTACTTCTTTTGCAATTGCGCTGGATGAATCTGTCTGGGAGAGAGTCTGCCTTGAGGGTTCGGACGCCGGATTCGGATTGCCGAGTTCCTGGCTTGACCGCCTCGGAATCGAGCTAGCAACCTGCCTCTGGTAACGGATGTTTTGCGATGACGCATCTGCCCCCGCCGCTCGATTCTGGGTCGCCAAAGGGCCGATCTCTGCCTTCACTTCGGGAGCAATCGTCGAAGGCGAAGAGCCAACTGAAGTTGTTCTCTTAACATCAGCTTTCGCAGCGTCATCAACGCTTGGAGTTGCAGGAAGATTCGATCTGTCAACGGATGGGCTAAAGTTCTTGGAAGACCTCTCGGTTGGATTCTGAGAACTCGACTGAGTATTCCCGGTGAAAACCGGCGAATTGCCTAGTTGTTGACCTCGCTGATTCGATCTTTCGTCGCCTAGCACGCCCGTTTGCAAAATGCCACTGCTCAGTGCATCGACTTGGGCCTCCGAAGGAATAGTCGATCCAATAGGTCTGCCATCCAATATTGCCGCCTGGCGCGCTGCAATCCCGAACTGTGCGACACTCTGCATCACTGGACTTCGTCGAAGAGCCTCTGCCATCGGCGATTCAGCGGTGCGCGAGGGTCTCGAAGGATTCGGCAAAGGCAGATTCACTCGCTTGGGGGATGCAGGCTTCACCACCTCGACAGCGGCCTCAGGAATGCCAGCGGGCTGCTTGAGAGAATCAGGGTTACTCTTATGAATGATGGTTTTTTTGTCGAGAGGCGCTGACGCTAAATTGTTCGTGTCTGGTATGGAGTTATTTTCAACAGCGGACGGTGGCTCCGGAACTTGGCTCTCCGCTTTCGTCGGAAGGGACTGCCCCGCGACCGTGTTGCTGCTAACGACCGCTGGCTCGGGATAATTGGTCGCGGTCAGATTTGGTTGTCCGGCCTCACCGACTTCGAAATTGGAGGAAGGTTCAATCGTCTGACCTGCGAGCTTCTGAGAAGTTTTCAAGCTCGGTTGCCCAGCCTGGACAACCGGAAATTCAACCGAAGGCTTGATCACTTGATCCATCGTTTTTTCAGCACGTAACTGTGCCGTGGCTGCGTTGGCTTTTTGGAAAATGGGCCGATCATCGCCAAGATCATTGCGGAGAGTTCTTGGTTCTGGCAACTGAATCGTGCTCGATCTCGGTTCTCCCGCCTCGCTGCTCTTGAGCAGATCGGATTCGAACGCTGAACCAAGCTGGGGCAGGTTCTCCCGGGCGATAACATCAGGGTGAGAACGATTGTTCTGACCCGAACTGATTATTCCGCCGATCACGCTATCCTGCGATGCTTCGGTTTGAAGACTTTCTTTTCCAGATCCCGAAACAGGGACTATTGGGATCAGGCTGATCTCAACCTTAGGCAGTTCAGCAATCACGAGTTGAGCCGCCGCTTGACTAAGTTCCAGCACTGGCAACTGAACGCGTCGTGTGATTCTTTGATCTGATTCGGTGTTAGAATCCTCATCGACCAGGTCTTGACCGGTATCGCCTCCGTCAGCGACGTCGGCGCTAACGTCTGTGAGCTCAGAGTTCTCCAGTTCACCAGATGTGCCCGTTTGGGGGGCGGTTGTTGCCGCGCGTTGCCGTGGAGCGGCCGCTAGATTTCCTTTGGACAGTGTCGGTGGTAAAGTAGCGTTTTTACCGTCGCCTTTCTTTGCCACAAGGACTGAAGCGTCCTTTTGCGGGGCCGGTGTGGTCGAGCGTTGCCGCGGAGTGGTAGCTAAATTTCCTTTGGCGAGTGTCGGTGTAAAGGCAGCGCTTTTACCATCGTTTCTCTTTGCGACAACGACTGGAATACGGGGAGTTGTCGGCGATGAAGCACCGAGGGCTGCTTCAAACGACCTGGTCGAACCGTCTTCGGTTTTAGGACTCCCTCCGGAGCTGGTTAACAGCGAATCTTCGGTTGAAGCATGCTTGGGATTACTGACCAGAAAAATATTCATCTCTTCATTGGTAATTGCGGTTTAGGCGCCAGCGTACGGATTTTTTCGCTGATTTCAGTCGCCCTCCCGAGCTCTTTCGTGAGCTTGTTCGTGGCAAAATTCTCCAGGATCTCGGCCTGTTGTTTGTAGGGCATCACGAAGAGGATTCTCGCGATCTCATCAACTGGCATGGCGTTCAAGATGGAAACAGCATTCTCCGGAACCATATTCGTGAAAACATTGGCTAATTGCCTCAGTTGGTTCGTTTCTGAGCTTTGGACGATGGTCCTCTCTTTGGTCAAAGCCTGCTCCAACGAAGCCTTGGCTTGCCCCATAGCATTAGTGATCAAGCCAATTTCAGCTTTCTCCAATTTCAACTGACGCTCCAGATCTCTGAGCATACGCTCCTTTTCCATCAACGCGGATTTTTCCTGTTGAAGTTCGATGCGCAATTGCACCATCTCGGGGTTGCTAAAATTCAAAGAACCTGCTTCCCCGGGTTGGCCAACCGTAGGTCCTACTTGTGGAGCGCGAACGATCGGCTTCGAAACCGTTTCCTCCGGAGGCGCCGGCTGATTGGTGGAAACGATTCCAGAACTATCGTTGGTCCCACCTGCAGCACTGAGGCCTTTTCCTGGAGATCCCGTATCTGGCTTCCACAACATGAAAAACGTACCCAAAAAGGCGGCCATTCCGAGGACTGCCGCGAACCACTTGGATGTAAGCATTTTCTTCATAACTGAATCATCTCCATTTCAGGGCGAGGTTGCCTATGGACTTCAGTGTGGCGAAATCATCAGCAGTTTTTTGTTCCGCCTTCGCGACTCGATCGAGGTAGCTGGCGAGTTGCTTTTCACGAAGCTTTTCAATCACTTCCCGTTTCTGGCGGGCTTCCAGTAACACCCTCGATTTCTCAGTGAGAATCACCTGCGCCTTTTGCATTTCCAACCGGCAGCGCTGCAAAGTCTCTTGAAGCGCTCGAAGACCTTGCTGCATGATTTGAACCTCTTGCGAACTGACTGCCTTCCTCAAGATTTCACGGCGAGAATCAAAGACATCTTCAATCTGTTTTTGAATTTCTCGATGCCAAGCCGCGATCTTTTCGAACTGAGCCTGCGCCAGAGAAAACGCTTCGAGAGCCCTTCTTTCCTCGCTGGCCCTCACCGTCATGACAGCTTGAAGAGAAAATTGAAATGGCTTCATGGTGGCAAAGCGTTAAATTCATTTGCGCTGCTTCGTATCGACTGGCACGGGCAACGGGTTCATCACTTGACTTAAAAACTGCCAACTCTCGCTGATGGCCCTGCTCTCGGTGACCTGCTGTCGCAGAAAACCCATCAGTGGCCCCTGCAATCGAATGGATTGATCAATAGCCTGATTGCTCCCAGCAAGATAAGCTCCAATTGTAATCAAATCCTGATTTTTACGATAGATAGCCATGGTTTCACGCGCCCTCCCTGCCAGCTCTAGTTGCTCCGGGCTCAACAAATCACGAGTCAAACGGCTGACACTCCCCAAAACATCGATCGCGGGGTAATGGTTTAGAGCCGCAAGCTCGCGTGTGAGGACTAAATGGCCATCAAGGATCGAACGAGCCGCATCGGCAACAGGATCATTCATGTCATCCCCTTCCACTAAAACGGTAAAGAGGCCGGTCATCGAACCATTGTCGTCGTTGCCAGCTCGTTCAAGCAACTGCGGTAATAAAGCAAAGACTGACGGCGTGTAGCCACGAGAAGTTGGAGGCTCGCCGACGGCCAAACCGATTTCTCGCTGAGCCATCGCGAAACGCGTGACAGAATCCATCATCAGCAAGACATTTTTACCCTCCGACCGGAAATATTCTGCGATCGTCATGGCCAGAAATGTAGCTCTGACACGGACAAGCGCTGGCTGATTTGACGTCGATACGATCACAACAGATTTGGCGCGTCCGGCTTCATCCAAGTCCCTTTCCAAGAACTCACGGACTTCACGACCGCGTTCGCCTATCAGAGCAATCACATTGACATCGGCCTCCGCACGGCTGGCCATCATTCCTAGCAGGGTCGATTTACCAACACCGCTCCCGGAAAAAATACCCATGCGCTGACCTCGCCCGCATGGCATAAATGTGTCGATCGCTTTGATGCCAGTCCGGAATTGTTGTGTGATCCGGTCTCGCTTGAGTGGGTGAGGGGCAGCAAGCTTTAACTCATCGATCGGCACAGTTGGGAGAGCTCCCAAATCATCGATGGGATTACCGAGCCCATCGAGAACTCGGCCTTTTAACTCCGCCCCAACTGGGACCCGCAAACGCGAGCCGGTCGCAATTACCTTGCTGCCCGGAGAAATACCATGGACCTCGCCAAGTGGCATGAGCAGGAGATGTTCATTTCGGAAGCCGACAACTTCAGCCAAAAGGCCGTCCGGATTGGAAGGTGATTCAATCCGGCAAATATCCCCGACGGCTGACATGGGTCCCCGTGATTCAATCACGAGACCGATCATCTGCAAAACACGTCCATGACGCTCGACGAGGGAGGTGGAACGTAACCGCGAGCGGGCATGCTGGATGACGGTCGGTGTTCCGGAGCTTTCCTCGACGAGTTTGATCATTCGTTAACGGCCTTCTTGAGCAACTCGATCTTGGTTTCTCGACGGGCATCGAGTTCTCCGAATCGTGTTTCCACTAAACAGCCACCACGGGTTATTTTGGGATCAGCCCGAAACTTGATGATCGGATAGGCTCCAGCTCGGTTGAGGAGGCTGGATTGATGTTGCTCCAACAAAACTAGGTCTTCGGGATGCAAAATGATTGCCACCTCAGTGTCCTGTTCCACCAAAGTCATAGCCTCTCCGACATAAGCTTCGACCATGTCAGAGGAAATAGGAATCCCAGACGTCAGCTTGATGGCCGCCTCTCCCGCGAGCATCACAACGTGCTTTTCGAGAGACCTGAACATTTCAGTCATCTTTCCGTGGACGCTTTTATTGAGCGCTTCCAGCACACGAATGACATCCGCGCGATGGCCGGTTTCCCATTCGCTGCGCAATTCTTCCACCTTGCGAACCGACCGTTCCTCGGCTTCCTTTTGGCCGCGCTCGTATCCAGCTTGCTCTCGGGTCTGCAGGCTCTCTTCGGTAGTTTCGAATACGATCCGAGGAGCGTTGATTGCCCCGAGGCCGCCCCCGGTCATCTGCGGTTTAGAGCCTGACAAACGGATGTCCCGCAACTGACCGAAGATTGACACATTGCTAGCTATTTTAACCATAGAATTATCCTGCAGAATCGAGGGAAATTACTTCCTCAGCTTCCAGCTTTCTGACGATGTCGATAATGGTGTCTTGAGATTGTTCAATTTCACGCAAGCTCACTTTTCCAAGATTCGAAATCTCATCCAAGACCGTGTCGGAGGCACGTTTCGAGATGGATCCCAACAAAGCGGCGCGCAGGTTTTCGTTCGCAGCGCTCAGAGCCATCGCGAGAGTGGATGAATCGACACCTTGAAGAATTTTCATCAGGCTCTTCTTGTCCAAGATGACCAGGTCGTCGAAGGTGAACATTTTCATTTTAATGGACCGCACCAACTCCGGCGTCCGCTCGTCCATTTTGTTGAGAATACCCTGCCGACGCGCCTTACCCATGGCATTGAGAACCTCGGCGGCCGATTTGATTCCGCCGGATTGATTTGGGCCGCGCGACATCTTTGCGCCGATCTTTTTCGACAGAACCTCACCTACTGTTTCCACGACCTCGATCGGAGTCGCAGAAAGTGTCGCAAGCCGCTCCACAATCTGCTCGTTGAGATGTTCAGGGAGAGATAGCAACACTTCGGAAGCTTTTTGAGCTGACAAATAACTAAGGACCAAGGCAATCGTCTGCGGCTGCTCTTCTTTGATCAAGTTGACGATGGCCAATGGCTCCATATCGATGATCTGCTGCATCGTCGCTACTGAAGTTCGTCGAGTGGAAACACGGCCAATAATTTCCGCAGCCTTAAAAAGACCTACAGACTTCTCCAAGACGCCCCGCGTGTATTCAACACTCCCCCCCAGAGAAGCGTTGGCTTGCAGTGCCATTTCTGTGAACTCCCTCAGCACGGCCGTTTGCTGCTCCAAGTTCATTAGCGGCAGATTAGCCATTTCCGCTGAAATGAGTTCGCACTCGTTACTGTCGAAACTTTTGATCATGATACTGGCGCTGTCCTCGCCGAGCAGAATCATGAGTGCTGCCAGCTTTTGGATCTGCGACAAGCCTTTGGGCTGCGCTGGGGTATTCTGAAGCTCGGGTCTCAAGTGATACCTATTATAGGGGTTCGCCAGATTCTGACTTTTTGCGACTCATCCAAGTGCGTGCGGCTGCGCTCATCTTGGTAGGATTCTCACGAATCAACTGTTTCAAAACCTCGATCGTGATGCGCTCAGGAGCTTGCTGTCCTAAACCAAAGTCCATCACCAGTTTTGATTTTGCTGCTTGCAGTTCTTCGACATCTTCGTCCTGAGGCATAACGTCCTCCATTCTCTGCTCAACCATGGCCTGGCCTCCACCTGAAGGCATCGACATCCCTCCCATTCCCCCCATTCCCGGTTGGGCCATTGCTGACTCATACACCAATTGACCACCCACCAATTGACCAACAGGGATGCCTGTCGGCAGCAATTCCTCGGTGGAAGTCTTGACCAGTCGCCAGAACCCAACCAAAGCCGCGAGCCCTAGAAGCACGTAAAGCAAACTCTTCCCCATCTGCATGTACCCCTCCTTCTTGTGTTCGCCCTCGATTGCCAGCTTGACCTGTAACTCTCTCTTTTCATTAAAGCTAACTCCAAATAAGGAGACGCTCTCTTCGACATCGGGCGGCAAGCCCAAGGCATTGAGCACCGCAGTCTTCAAGTTCGCCAGATTGTTGGTGAACGTAAGACTTGGATTATCGTTGGTATTGACGAATACCGAGGCCGTGAGTTTCTTAAGGCCACCGGCTACCTGCACAATATTGGATCGGGTTGATCCAACCGCAAACTCCGTTGTCTTATCAATCTTCGTTGTTTTATTGTTCATCGACGCGGGCGCAACATTATTGGTGTCGGTATTGGAATTGGTATCTGTCCCCGCAATTCCACCGGGCTTCGGCGATCCAGCCTCAGTGCTTTCATCCCGAACAGTTGAAGTGCGAGCTACTGTTTTTGGGTCGAAAATCTCCTCCGTTTTCGTCACCGATTCGGTGTTAAGCTCGACGTGGATCGTGACTGACGCCTGGTTTGGACCCACCACTCTCTCCAACATGCCTCTCACCAGATCGCTATAGTATTTCTCGTAACTTCGTACCGCACCTAATTGACTGGAACTGAGATTTCCCAGCGAGCCATCCTCACTGTTCTCTGAAAGCGAATTGCCGGCATTATCAACGACGCTGACGTTATTAGCCTTCAAGCCCTCGACCGAATTGGCGACGAAGTTGCGGATGGAATTCACCGTTCTCGCTTCAAGTTGTTGCATCCCGCGCAACGTAACAAAAACCGAAGCTGTCGTCTTTTTCGTCGGATCCACCAAGAGTCGGCTTTCTGGCTTAACGATCATCACCTTGGCGGAATCGATCCCTTCAAACTTGGCGATAGTCCGCTCGAGTTCGCCCGAAAGAGCACGCATATAGTTCTGGTGCTGAATAAAATCGGACATTCCAAAACTCGGCTTATCAAAAATCTCGAAACCGACTCCATCAGTCTTAGGCATCCCCTTAGCCGCTAAAAGCGCCCGCCATTCGTGAACTTTGTCCTGGGGAACCTTGATAGAACCTCCGCCCGCTCCCATTTGATGAGGCACTTTGCTCTCATCGAGTAATGCAACTATTCTACCGGCTTCTGCTGGATCAAGATGACCAAAGAGCAGACCATACTCGGTTCGGCTGGTCCAAAAAACCAACACGCCCAGTCCCACCAAAACGACTAGGCTGGACCCGACAATAACCACTTTTTGGTTAATGCCGAGTTGATGCCATATCTTACTGAGTTGTTGACCTAAGAGCTTTAACGCGTGCATCCGATTTGCTTGAGTTTTAAGATTTGTTTACCACCACGTCCGATTGCCTAAAGCTAAACAGCCTCACACCTGCATCCGCATTAACTCTTGATAGCCGTCCAAAAGTTTATTTCGGACCTCGACCATGAGTTGAAAGGAAACGCTGGCCTCCTCCATCGCAATCATTGCTTGATGAAGTGGAACCTTCTGGCCGCTCAACAACCCCGTGACCGCGTCACCGGCCGCGGTCTGCTTGCCATTCACTTCCTTAACCAGGTTGCCTAAAATATTGTCAAATCCAGCCGGCGCCTGAGAAGGATTACTAGTCGGCGAAAGCAGGTCGGGAGCAGCCTCGCCGATCCCGGTATCACCGCCCATACCCTTCCGCATCGGAAGCTGCGGCCGGAGAGTGGCGAATGGCGAGGAGAACTGCCCACCGGTAAGCGAAATCGGGTTCATCTAGTTAAGGTGTTTAATGACGTCCGATGCTTAAGGATTGAAGAGTGATAGCTCGCGAGCTCTTAATTACTGCCAAGTTCGCCTCGAAAGCCCGAGAGGAAGCGATTAAATCAGCCATTTCCTCATGAATATTAACGTTCGGATAAGCAACCATCCCGTTGGCGTCCGCATCGGGATGTCCCGGCTGTGGGACCATGCGCGGGGCGCTATTATCCTTCATAATCCGAGCCACGCTCACAAGTTGCGGAACGGCTTCGGAATTAGCGCCGATCTTTTCCTGAAGGAAGGTTTCAAATTTGACGACCTGCCGCTGATAAGGTTTCCCACCCTCCGCCTTGGTCGAGTTCGCGTTGGCTATGTTCTGGGCAATGACCTCCGACCGAATCCTCTCGACTTGCATCGCTGAGGCCGAACTTTGGATTCCAGGTAAAAGGTTCATTATGATGAGCGACCGGTAATTGCGGCTCTGAGCTTACTGAATCTGCCGCTGACAAATTGAGTCTGCACTTGGTGAGCCAAGCCGTTTTCTTGCAGGTGAATCAACTCCGTATCAAGCTGAACAGTGTTGCCGTCTCTATTGGCCGCAGGAGCGTTTTTATCGACTACAATCCGCGGATCCAAACGGGCGATGTCCGACAAATTACGCGCCCCTACAGCCCGATTCAGTTCGGCACCGAAGCTTGAATCGACGTCGATGCGCTTGTAATGCGGAGTTTCCAGGTTGGCTAAATTGCTGGCAATTGCCTCGTGACGCATAACGGTAGCGTCGAGCATTTTTTTCAGCCCCTGATAATTATTGCTTGCGAATAGTCCGTTAACCATAAGTTTTGCCTAATCCCGGCAAGCAATCGACGTGCCACGCGAGCCTGAAGGCAAATCCCGCACGAATGTAGCCTCTCGATCTCCTTTACGGAAAAACCTGCTACGCACTTTTTCCGTCGTCGTAATTCTTTCCGTTGAACCCTCCTGACATCAACTCAACAAGTCATCCTTCGCGGCACTGGACGGCGCGAATAAGTTTAGTTCGACGGCCTCCATTGCCGAAAGAAGAGTTCGCTCAAAGAAATCAAATGGGGTTGTTACTCGGGGCAAGGACATCCGCCACGACTGTGACGATTCGATTTTGCTGCATGGCCCCGAAGCCCGAATGGCGTTGCATGCAACTGCGTTGAACCGCTCGATCGAAAACATGACTTCGCAAGAGTTGGTAAAAGTTTCCGAACATGCGTGGAGCCCCGATCAAGTCCGGAAGTTTTTACCATCAAACGATTCTTCCCTTTTCAGCAATCGCTCGAGGTGACCGCTCTCCACAGACTCGCTATTTGCTGCGAGTCGCCGGAGAGTTCTCGACAACATCGGGCAAACTTCAGATACTGTCCGCGAATCTGTAGGGTTTCATCGCTACGAAAAGTTCACGAACATCCTTTGATTTGCTGTCTCAGACTGCCGTGGGAGTCACGGTTTACAACGCTTGCACTCGACAATGAGATCACCGATAAAACCGAGCATCAGTGGCCGAGTGTTGCCATGGCATCGACCAGCTCACGAGTAAATCTCATTACGTTATGCGAATGATTCGATTTTTAACATTTCTATTGGCATCGTGGACTCCACTTTTCGTAAACGTTGGGCTTGCCCAAGAAGCCACGAAGACCCCTCAAACATTGAGCAAAGTTAGCAAATGGCAAGCCGCCGCAGAAAAACGCGAACCTTGGGCCTGCTTTAACCTCGGTCTCTCTTATCAATTAGGAAAAGACACCGAGAGCAATCCCGCCGAAGCTATCAGATGGTATCGTGTCGCGGCGGAACAGGGTTATGCGCCGGCTCAAGCAAACCTGGGCTTTTGTTACGATATCGGATTCGGCGTCCAGAGTGATTCCACGGAAGCGGTTAATTGGTATCAGAAGGCAGCATTGCAAGGTAACGCCTACGCGCAATACAACCTCGGAAAGAAATACCAAGCTGGCCCCGGAATTGGTCTCAATCTGAAATTAGCCGAACAGTGGTTGAAGCAGTCGGCACAGCAGAATTTTGTACCTGCCTATTTTAGCCTCGGTCAAATCTATGCTGACGAGCTCTCAGGCAAGTCGGATTATCGAGAAGCCTTTACATGGTTCCGTGCCGCAGCCGAAAAAGACTACGCGCCAGCCCAGCACGCGATTGGCTACTTGTACTACACGGGGAAGGGGGTTCAAACGAACTATTTCGAAGCGGTCAAATGGTATAATCTCGCAGCGAGCAGGAACTTTGTTGACTCCCATTACAATCTGGCCATTTGCTACGAAAAAGGACTCGGAGTTCCACAGAACCTCAACGTGGCGGTCAACCACTATCGAACAGCAGCGGAGTACGGGCATCGCTCCGCACAATACAGCCTAGGGGTCTGCTACTACGAAGGCAAAGGCCTGGAAGTTGACCTTGTCCAAGCCTACAAGTGGTGGAACCTGGCTGCGGTTCAAGGCGTGCCTGAGGCTGTGTCGAGCCGTGAAATTCTCTCTCGCCTGTTGACCGAGAAACAAATTAAGGAGGGCCAGCGACAGGCTAGCGAATTTGTCGTTCGCGTCTCAGCATCAACGGAAAGCCCGAAACTCATGCAGGCGGCGGCGGCGGATGCTCCTGAAATCAAAAGGGTTGGGACGGGCATCCTGATTTCACCTGACGGGTATTTAATAACCACGGCCCGAACGCTATTGGGCGGTAAAAACGTCCGAGTTATCACGGAAAGCGGCACTTTCAATGCCGATGTTATCAAGGTGGAAACACTCAATGACATCGCCTTACTCAAACTGGCAGGCGTATTCCAACCGCTGCCCCTTGGGTCGAGTCGAGAAATGGCTGTGGGCGCAGAAGTGATCGCACTCGGTTTTGACGGGCACAGCCCGGGGCAATTCAAGCCCATAGTCGCACGCGGAAAAATCACTTCTCTCCTCGGATTTCGGGCGGACCCTCGCCAATTCTCCCTTCAGCCCCACGTCACTTCCACGTTTGGCGGCGCGGCTATTATCAACAGCCAAGGCCAGGTCGTTGGCACGATGCTGACTGAGGTTGAAGGAGCCGCCACGTCAGGACCCAACCAAAGCTCGGCAACGAACAACAGCTATGCACTGAAAAGCGACTATCTGATCACGTTTCTTCGTGCCTGGCCGGAAGTGAAAATCACGGTTTTACCTACCAAGAAAGGGAAGGAGAAACCAGCCGACGATTTGCTTTCGAAAGCCAGAGCTGCGACCGCTCTCGTCTTGGTGCAGTAGTGCGGTCCAATTCCGTTCATGAAATGCACGTGCCAGTTAGGTGGACGCAAGGGCCGCTAAGCGGTTCGGCCCAGAAATTGCTGAGCTTTTTTAAAATGTATGCGATTAATCGTTGTTCTCGCCGGAGCGTTTGGGTTCATAACTGCGATGGCGGGCAGTTTAAGTTTTAATAAGCCTCTCGAAATCAGCATGGTGAACGGGATCGTCTCGGCACTCGTGGCTGGGCTTCTCCTCCGTTGGTGGATGAAGATATGGATTTCCTGTCTGGAACAAGTTTCAAGAGAGGACGCATGGTCCGAACAGCAAGCCCAAACCGACGACGAAGTTCCCCAGTAGTCGAGTCCTTTAAACTGAGTGAAATCGGAAGAACATGATAAGTCGAGAGCCGACTTAGAGGTTACAGAAGCTGAAAAGCTTCCCGGTAAGGTTTTGAAGCTTTATCAAAAAGCTGGGATCAAGGAATATTCAGATGAGGAATTGATCGCCAAATATACGCCTTTGGTGCTTAAGATGGTTCATCGAATCTCCCCGATCACACGAGCTGTGGTCGATTTCGAGGACCTCAAGAGCGTCGCTTATTTCGCCTTGGTGCAAGCAGCGCGGTCGTTTGATCCTGAAGTAGGCGTTGCTTTTGAAGTCTATTGCAAGCCCCGGGTGCGAGGTGCCATCGTCGATGAGTTGAGGAAGAATTCGACCGTCACACGATCCGTCTATTCGAAGTGGAAAAAACTGGAGCGAGCTATCCAAGAGCAGGAGGACAAACTCGGAAGGCCACCCACGGAATTGGAACTGACGGCGGCTCTCGCGATGACCGTCAATGACTACCGAAAACTGCTGGATGATCTCAAGCTCGTCTCCTACGTTTCGCTGGATGAGATCTCGGCGCATGATGCCGACAGTGAAGACTTTACTCCTTTCCAACTCGAGGATGTTCATCAAGTTGACCCGGCAGGACAAGCGAGTGCTCAAGATCTGCAAACGTTGATCCGAAACAGGCTTCTGCTGATGACACCGCAGCAGCGTAAAATCCTGACCTTGTATTATTACGAAGGTTTGCGCTTTAAAGATATCGCGTCTTTAGTGAGCTTGAGCGAGTCTCGGATTTGCCAAATCCACACAGAAGCCATTTTGGCTTTGCGCGCCTTCCTTGACAGGAAGGAAAGTCTAACCCACATTAACTAGCTCACGTTGTATGGTTATCATTATTGGTTTGCTTGTCGTATTCGGCGGTACTATTGGGGGGTTCTTGTATGCCCATGGGAACCTAGCGGACCTATGGCAGCCAGGTGAGCTTATTACAATAGGCGGTATGGCGATTGGATCAATGGTCGTCATGTCGCCGCTTAAGGTTTTGATTCATATCGCTAAAGGACTGATCGCGTGCTTAAAAGGCCCACCGTTCAAAAGAAATGACTTCGATGAACTGTTGAAAGTCATGTACGAACTGTTCGTCCTCGGGCGTAGGAATGGAATGATCGCCCTTGAAGAGCATGTCATGAACCCCGAAGGCAGCAGCCTCTTCAAAAAGTACCCATCCTTCCATGCTAATCATGAGGCACTTGAATTCTTTTGTGACGGTCTGCGACCGATCGTTGATGGACGCATCAAGCCCGACCAACTCGAGCCTTTAATGGATAGGTCGCTGGCCTCGATGGCGCACGAAAAGCATTTACCGGCAATGGTCCTAAGTAAGATGGGCGACGCTCTCCCGGGCTTCGGAATCTGCGCAGCTGTGTTGGGCATTGTTGTCACGATGGGTTCGCTGGGCGGCGATATAAGTGCTGTAGGAAAACATATTGGAGCGGCTCTTGTTGGCACTTTCCTGGGAGTTTTCTTCTGTTACGGGGTCGTTGGCCCAATGTGTACCAACATGGAATTCTACAGTCATGGTGAAATGACTTACCTAAACTGTATCAAAGCGGCCGTGGTCAGCTTCGCCAACGGCTTGCCGCCACTGGTTGCTGCTGAAGTTGGTCGCCGCGTGCTCGATGATGACATGCGTCCCAACGCCACAGAGTTGGAGACCATGCTCAAGACCATGGGATCTAAGTAGAACGTTGCAACCTAATCAAAAGGACAATTTATGGCTGCAGGAGGTGGTGGTTCATGGAAAGTAGCATTTGCGGATTTCATGACAGCCATGATGGCTTTGTTCCTGGTTATGTGGATCATGGCCGCAGACGAGAAAGTCAAAGGAGCTATCGAGGAGTCTTTCAAAAACCCCTGGAAAGCCGCGCTGAGCGATTCCACCGGCATCATCCCGATCAAAAACGCGGATGTAGTTCAGTCTCAGAAAGCGAACTTCGAGAACCCTTCCGTAGTACCTCTCGAAACCGTCCGCCGCATCAACGAAGACCTGGTGAAGGTTTTCTTGCAAAGTCCTGAATACAGAGAAAACAAATCCTTGCAAATCGAGCTAACTCCAGAAGGTCTTCTAATTAACTTCTTGGATGACCCTAGCAAGCCCATTTTCGAGAAAGAGTCAGCCGAGTTTACTGACTACGGAAAGTGGGTATTTAACACCGTTTCTTGGGAGATAGCGCGTTATCCATCGACCGCGATTGAATTGGAGGGCCACACTGAAAAGGGCTTCAAGCAAGTTCGAGAGAATTTTGGGAGCTGGGAGGTTTCCACGGATCGAGCCAACTCTGCCCGACGGAGGTTAGTGGGCAACGGAGTTAAGGATGCTCAGATCAGCAAAGTAGCGGCGTATGGAGGAACGCGACCATTGAAAAATCGCAAACCCGAGGAGGCCGCGAACAGACGGGTGACAATAATGATCCGCGCAGAGCAGAATCGTAACGAATAGATTACTGTAAAGCGTATGGCCGGAACTTTCGTACCCTTTTTTGAAAAACCCTCCAGCGGAGATGCGCTTCCGCAATACCAATTCAACCAATATAAGCTATCCAAAGTCACGCTGACCCAAACTCCTCACAGCGTTCGACATGTTGATAAGCATGAGCTCAAGACAAAAGCGATCAGCGACCTCCGAAACGCTCTAAACCTATCGCTTCCTCCAGATGCACTTCAGCAACTTGTAGCCGACCTGAGCAGGCATAAGCCCTCAGAGAAACCTCTTCTTGAAGATTTCCAACGCGCGTCCGATCCCAACGCGCTCCCCGCTTCTAGCGACTCGTCGGAAAAGCCTAATATCACCCTCCAAAAGGATGGTGATAAGGTGACTAATATAGTCGTCGAATGCGAATGCGGACAAGTCATTGCCCTGGATTGTATTTATTAGTCAGCCCAATACAGCCGATTTCAACGCCGACGAAGGGGTGACCTCGCCGTTTTCCAGCGTCTCAGAAAATCACGGTGATCCGGTGCGGCTAAAACGCGGCCGTCTCGCAACGCTCGAAAGAGGCTACAAGGTTCCACCATAAACAGCGTTGCTGCCAAGCAATTGCTCGATACGGAGCAATTGGTTGTATTTCGCAACGCGATCTGTGCGGCTCAATGAACCGGTTTTGATCTGACCCGCATTCGTAGCCACTGCGATGTCCGCAATCGTGGCATCTTCTGTTTCGCCAGAACGATGACTGATGACAGCCGTGTAGCGATTCTGCTGGGCGAGCCCGACGGCATCCAGCGTCTCGGTCAGGGAACCGATCTGATTGACTTTCACAAGAATTGAGTTGGCGACTCCCTGCGCAATCCCCTTGCGAAGAAATTTCACGTTGGTCACGAACAGATCATCGCCAACGAGCTGCACCTTGGAGCCCAATCGGTCGGTCAGCAATTTCCACGTCTTCCAATCATTTTCGGCGCAACCGTCCTCGATGCTGACAATGGGATATTTTCCAGTAAGTTGACTGTAGAACTCGATTAGCTCCTCGCCCGTGAGCTTGCGGCCAGAACTCTTTTTGAAAATATAGCATCCAGTTTCAGCGTCATAAAACTCCGAAGATGCCACATCGAGAGCGAGAAAAATCTGCTTGCCCGCCTTGTATCCGGCATCTTTGGTGGCTTGCAAAATTGCTTCGATCGCCGCTTCCGCACTGTCCAGCTTGGGCGCAAAACCTCCTTCATCACCAACCGTCGTAGAAAGGCCTCTCTTCTTCAAGACAGCCTTCAGAGCATGAAAAATCTCGGTGATCGCTTGCAACCCTTGAGAGAAAGTGGCGAATCCCTTCGGCATGATCATGAACTCTTGAAAATCAATCGGCGCATCGGAGTGAGCGCCCCCGTTGATCACATTGGCCATTGGAACAGGCAAAACCTTTCCGTTCGTCCCCCCGAGATATCTGAACAAGGGGATGCCAATCGCTTCAGCCGCAGCCTTCGCGTTCGCGAGTGACACGGCGAGGATGGCATTAGCTCCGAGCTTTGATTTCGTTTCGGTGCCATCCAGTTCCAACATCAGTTTGTCAACCGTCAGTTGGTCCAACGCGTCCACGCCCTCGAGCACAGGCAGTATCTTGTCGGTGACATTCTTGACAGCCTTGGAAACCCCTTTGCCAAGATATCGCTTTTTGTCACCATCACGAAGTTCCAAAGCTTCGTGCTCTCCAGTGCTCGCGCCAGAAGGAACGGCAGCTCTGCCAATAGCGCCGCCGGCGAGCACCACGTCAACCTCCACAGTAGGATTTCCGCGCGAATCCAGAATTTCACGCGCTTGAATATCAGAAATAAAACTCATAGTCACATTGGTTAAGTTACTTCAAAGACCGCGCATCATAGAAGCGACCGGAACTGAGTCAAGGAAAGCATTCTGCCAATTTGCAGCGGCACACAGGGTCGGCGAACCGTCGAGGTGCGAATTGGGTTCTAGGATCGTTTGACTATCGGCCGCTTTGGAGTGCTTCTGCCTATCTCCGATACCGAGCGCAAAGTCTATAGCATTCCCTTGGTGTGGTGGAGCTATCTCTGGCGTAGGTACAGCACCAAATTAGTATGTGGTAACGGGCTTGTCGAAGGCCCGCTGATTCGTGCTTCGGATGCGACGTCGTGGGGTTGGGACCGCAGCAGGGCGCGAGCTGGAGGCTCGCAGCTCGCCCTGATGCTCGATTTAGTTCATTTCCTGACATCCCGATGGTCCGTGGGCCACGAGCGATTTGCCGCAAAACAGTTCGTTACCAATTGATGCCCGTTACCACGGCGATGGATGGCTCGTTACACCTTGGCCTCGCACCAGGAATGCCAGACCGAGTATTGCCCTGAGATGACCTCACAAAAAGGAATTGTCCTCGGTTCTGATTATCGGCAGTCTCTCCGTTCTTATGCAGCAGATTACCCTGGGGATCATCGGTGGCGGCACAGTCGGTGGTGGCGTTTTTCAAGCCATTCAGCGAAACGGAGACCTCATGGCTTCGCGTTTGGGTGTCCGGTTCAAAATTGCAAAAGTAGCGGTACGGAACGTTGAAAAGCTCCGGAGCGTGCGCATCCCAAAGCCCCTATTGACGACCAGTTGGGAAAGCATTGTGCATGATCCGGGAATTAATGTTGTGCTTGAACTCATCGGAGGAACAACAACCGCGCGCAGTATCGTCCTCCGCGCCCTGGAAGTCGGGAAACCTGTGGTGACGGCAAACAAAGCGTTACTCTCGGCTCATGGCGAGGAGCTGTTTGCCATGGCACAACAATACGGCTCTAATCTCTACTACGAAGCTAGCGTGGGAGGCGGAATTCCCGTCATCAAGGTGCTGCGCGAGGGATTGATCGGAAATCGGATCACGCGGATTTACGGAATCGTCAATGGCACCTGCAATTACATCCTGACACGGATGAAGCTCGAAGGCGCAGAGTTCCGTGAAGTCTTGGCGGATGCCCAGCGCCTTGGGTACGCAGAAGCGGAACCTTCCTTGGATATTGATGGCCATGACGCCTCGCACAAGATCGGAATCCTGGCTTCTCTTGCACACGGTTTCTGGGTGAAGCCAAAGCAGATTCATGTTGAAGGCATCAGTTCAATTAGTCGCTTGGATATCCAATTTGCGGCTCAGTTAGGCTATTCCATCAAGTTGCTCGGTATTGTTAAGAAGCTGGAGAACACCGCCCGAGGCAGGGGGTCGGTCACAAAGAGCTGCGCCGCAGTCCAGGTTTCAGTTTATCCGGTGTTGGTGCCCAACTCGCACGTGATGGCGAGTGTCAATCATGTCTTCAATGCCATTTATGTTCGAGGGGATGTCGTAGGGGACACTCTTTATTATGGGCGTGGGGCTGGTCAAGACGCCACAGCCAGCGCGGTTCTGAGCGATCTCGCAGATGCTGCACTCGATCTAAAATGCGGAAGCAAGAGCCGAATACCGCCCTTTGTCCCGCATGAATGCGAAGGCATGGTTTTGGATATCGACGAAGTAGTCTCGCGTTACTACGTCCGATTAACTGTTGTTGACAAGCCAGGAACTCTCGCCAAAATCGCCGCCATTTTGGGCCAGTCGAAAATCGGAATCTCGTCGGTGATCCAACCTGAAGGTCACGAGGGAGAGAGCGTTCCTCTCATTTTGATGATTCACGACGCGCCGAACGCAAACATGACCAAAGCACTTGCCAGGATTAGCCGACTGGCAGTGGTGAAAGCGGAACCGAAGATGATCCGTGTGGAAAGCTTCGAATGACCTGAACCGGCAACATGGATGACTAATTTAGAGTGAGTTCAATGACAACTGTGATGAATGGCATCTCGTCCGATTCTCAACCCGCCTCGCCAAGCCCAGATAGCAAGGCCTTGACCCAATGGCCAGGTGTCATAAGCCATTACGCGAGATATCTGCCCATTTCCGAGTTTACCCCAATCATTACTCTCAACGAAGGCAACACACCACTGATTCGCGCAGATAATTTTGTGGAGGCCTGTGGTGGTGAATTCGAGCTGTGGCTTAAATATGAAGGCCTGAATCCCACTTGCTCATTCAAGGACAGAGGGATGACGCTCGCCGTGTCCAAAGCCCGGGAAAGGAAAGCGGAGATAGTGATTTGCGCCAGCACTGGCAATACTTCCGCTTCCGCTGCGGCTTATGCAGCCAAGGCAAAAATGAAATGCATCGTCCTTTTGCCTCATGGCAACATCGCTTCGGGCAAATTAGCCCAGGCTTTGATGTATGGCGCGACGACGATCTCCATCAACGGCAACTTCGATGACGCGCTTCGAATTGTTCGAGAGCTTGGTGAAACCGGCCAGGTCGAAGTCGTCAATAGCGTCAATCCATTTCGGATCGAAGGCCAAAAGACAGCGGCTTTTGAGATCTGCGACCAGTTGGGCCGCGCGCCAGACTTTCATTTCTTGCCAGTCGGCAACGCTGGAAATATCACGGCGTACTGGCAAGGATATAAAGAATACTACTCCGTCCGTAAGGCCGATCGACTCCCGCGCCTGTTCGGTTTCCAAGCCGCTGGCGCAGCCCCGATCGTCGAAGGGCATCCCATTGAGAAGCCGGAAACGGTCGCATCGGCCATACGCATCGGCAATCCGGCGAGTTGGCAAGGCGCAAACGCCGCTCTAAACGAATCGAAAGGGCACATCGACAAAGTGAGTGATAGTGAAATCCTGGCTGCGTACAAATTGATTGCCAAGACTGAGGGAATATTTGTCGAACCCGCTTCAGCCGCGCCACTCGCAGGACTAATTCGGATAGCCAAAGCTGGAATGATTCCGCGAGGCAGTGTGGTCACGGCTATCATGACCGGCCACGGCTTGAAAGATCCAGACAACGCAATTAAGTCAGCGGGCTTCGAACCCATCATCGTCGCTCCGATAAAAGAGGCAGTGATGAAAGTCATTGGATTATGATCCTCTTGAGCACGGGAAAAAGTACAACGACAATCAATAGTTAGCCATGGCACTCATCGTTCAAAAATACGGCGGCTCATCAGTGGCAAATCCTGAGCGAATTAAGAACGTAGCCGCGCGCGTAACAAAGTATCGCTCTCAGGGAGACCAAATCGTCGTCGTCGTCTCAGCCATGAGCGGCGTGACTGACAATTTGATAAAGCTGGCGAAGGAAATCATGCCGGTGCCGAGCGAGCGAGAAATGGATATGCTCCTCGCTACCGGGGAACAGACCACCATTGCTCTGACGGCAATAGCGCTGCATGCCCTCGGCGTTGATGCAATTTCGCTCACCGGTGCGCAAGCAGGTATTGTCACAGATGGCGTGCATACCAAGGCCAAAATTCAAAATATTACTCCAAAACAAATTCACGCATTGTTAAATGCCGGGCATGTGGTAATAGTCGCGGGCTTTCAGGGGCAAACTGCCGAAGGCCAAATCACTACGCTCGGCCGCGGAGGTTCTGATTTGACAGCGATCGCGCTCGCTGCGGCTTTGCACGCCGATCTTTGCCAAATCTACACCGATGTAGATGGAGTCTATACGGCGGACCCTCGAATTGTTACCGACGCGCGCAAACTCAAAGAAATCTCGTACGACGAAATGCTCGAACTAGCCAGTTTAGGAGCGAAGGTTATGCAATCCCGATCAGTTGAGTTCGCAAAAAAATTCGGTGTAGTGTTCGAAGTTCGTTCCAGCCTTAATGATAACCCAGGTACAATTGTGAAAGAAGAAACCGAAAGCATGGAAGAGGTTGTAATTCGAGGTGTGTCACTCGATAAGAATCAGGCCAAAGTCACCTTGGTGGCGGTGCCGGACCAACCCGGCGTTGCGTCGCGCGTTTTCAAGGCGCTAGCAGATGCAGTCATCAATGTGGACATGATCGTTCAAAATGTCAGCCATGGTTCGGGAAGCCCGGCCACGGACCTATCGTTTACGGTAGATAAACCGGAGCTAGTAAAGGCATCTCGCGTAATCGAAACGCTAAAGAAGGATATCGGCTACCGCGAGGCAATCTCGGATGAAAAGATTGCGAAACTTTCGATCGTGGGTGTTGGGATGCGCAGTCATTCGGGAGTCGCGGCTAAGATGTTTGAAACACTCGCGACAGAAGGAATTAACATCGAGATGATCTCCACCAGTGAGATCAAGATCTCAGTCGTCATCGAGTTAGCCAAGGGGGAGCAAGCGATGAAAGCCGTGCATAAAGCTTTTCTAGGACCTTAACCTAACGCACGCACTACCTCGCTTGGTCCGAAGCGTCGGGGACAAATAACGAGTTCATCTGTTCGCGTGAGGTTCTGCAATCACCAACCCTGTTGAGCGGCCTCAACAGGAAAGTCCGAATCAATCGCTAACCGAAGTTCCTGGAGACTTCGGCGATTTCTTCGTAAAGTTGAGGTTTGTCGATTCTGTTGGGCTAAATTTCCTGTAATTCGCTAACTTTCAGTCGATTGCATTTTCGGTTGATTTTATCTAATGTTGCTCGAAGGGTCGCCTTTACTTGCGACGCAGCCCGACAAATTCAGACATCTGGATGTGGTGCCTTTGATTTGCTGGCGGAGACGACAAAGATTTGATACCAACTTTGGAATTCCCATCGTGCGATCTTGCCCGGTGGGCGCCACAATTCGTTATGCCCGAGCCATTTTTGCCGTTGTTTCCAGCCGATGTGACCGAGATCAATCGGCACGTTTCCTTTGCCAAGCGCGAGGGCCGGATTTATTACTTCGTAAACGTCAAGCGGAGGGCGTATTCCGTGCGCGGCAGGCGGCGTGTTAATCTGGGCGGATGAAAAAGTTCATGGGGATCCGTCGGCGCCGGTTCAGGAGCGAAGAGCGCGACCGTTTCGTGGAGCTCTATCTTCGGAGCGGCGTCAC
>CAMAWP010000002.1 GCA_945861765.1 Akkermansia muciniphila
ACCGGAGCCAAGAGTCCCGCTCAAAGTTAGACTATTTTGCCGGATGCCCAAGGCCCCATTCCGACCTTCTTGGATCTTCCGGCCCCTCGGCCTCAGGATCGATTTCTACCTTCCGCTTTATTCCTCTGCAAAAATCTGAGATGCGCACGCGGCCCGTTCAAATCGGATTTCTCGCTTGACAAGTTCCTAATGGAAAAGGAGCTTAACGGAGTTTCACAATTCGGCGGTCGTCGAATTGCCTGCCGGTGACAAGAGAGAGACAATGATATGTTAACAATCTACGGCCCACGGTCTCGTTTTTGTGACGGGATTTCTCGGCGTAACTTCCTTAAGATCGGCGCTCTGGGCTTAGGTGGCCTGACCATGCCGCAACTCCTGCAGGCCGAACAGCAGTCAAACATCAGGCGCTCGCACAAGGCCGTCATCATGATTTTCTTGCCTGGCGGCCCATCGCACCAGGACATGTTTGACCTGAAACTGGACGCGCCTTCTGAAATCCGTGGCGAATTCAAGCCAATCAAAACGGCCGTTCCTGGAATTCAAATTTGCGAACACTTGCCGCTTTTAGCTGGGATGATGGACAAGTTGGCGATCATTCGCTCGATGGTCGGCGCGGAAGATAATCATTACGCTTTTCAGTGTTTGTCAGGTCGGCACATGAGGAATCAGCCCAAGGGTGGCTGGCCTTGCCTCGGCTCGGCGCTCTCAAAGCTCCAGGGAGCTGTTCACCATTCGATGCCGCCGTTCGTTGGTCTGTCGCCGAAGATGGGTCACACGCCGTGGTCTGATGCGGGATCCCCTGGGTTTCTTGGGATCGGTCACGCTCCGTTTAAGCCCGAAGGCGCTGGCAAATCCGATATGGTCTTGAATGGTGTGACGCTCGACCGGCTTTCGGATCGGAAAACCTTGTTGGCCAGCTTTGATAAATTCCGCCGCGACATCGATGGGAGCCGATTAATGGAAGGCTTGGACTCGTTCAACAATCAAGCCTTCGGGCTGCTGACATCAAGCCGGTTGGTCGAGGCGTTGGATGTAGAGCGGGAGGATCCCAAGGTCCGCGATCGTTACGGCAAAGGCGATCCGAAGAATCGCGATGATGGCGGCCCGAAGCTCATGGAACATTTTCTGATTGCTCGCCGGTTGGTTGAGGCGGGCGCGCGTTGCGTCACATTGGCCTTTAGCCGATGGGATCATCACGGTGACAACTTTGGGGCGTTGCGGCAGGACCTGCCGTTGCTCGATCAGGGATTGAGCGCGCTTATTGATGATCTCCATCAGCGCGGACTGGATAAAGATGTTTCGGTTGTGGTATGGGGCGAATTCGGTCGCACGCCTACGATCAATAAGGATGGGGGCCGCGATCATTGGCCGCGAGTCTCGTGCGCGTTGCTGGCTGGCGGGGGGATGAAGACCGGGCAGGTCATCGGTTCGACCGACCGATTGGGGGGCGAAGCGGCGGATCGGCCTGTTCAATTTGGTGAAGTTTTCGCCACGCTCTATCACAATTTGGGAATTGATGTGAACAAGGTAACTGTCACGGACTTAACGGGCCGACCTCAATTCTTGGTGGATGGCTATCAGCCGATGGGCGAATTAGTTTAATCTCGAAATAGAGAACAAATGAATAGTTCCGCTCCCCAGCCAGTCGGTTAGGTTGAACAACCGAATAACCTAATGTTAACGATCTATGGTCAAAGGTCGCGTTTTTGCGACGGAATATCACGGAGAAATTTTCTTAAGATAGGTGCGCTCGGTTTGGGCGGATTCGCTCTTCCTCAACTGCTTGAGGCTGAGACGCACGCGGGCATTCGACGATCCCAAAAGGCAGTCATCATGATCTTTTTGCCTGGTGGGCCATCTCATCAGGACATGTTTGACCTCAAGATGGACGCGCCTGCGGAGATTCGCGGGGAATTCAAGCCAATCAAGACGAACGTTTCTGGTATTGATATTTGTGAACATCTGCCTCTGATCGCGCGCAAGATGGACAAGATGGCAATCATCCGCTCGATCGTTGGCGCTGATGGAGATCATGACGCTTTCCAATGCTTGACGGGCCGTTCGGTGCGTAACCAACCGCCGGGAGGATGGCCCGCAATGGGTTCGGTTTTGTCAAAGCTTCAAGGGCCAATCAATAAAGCGATTCCTCCGTTTGTTGGACTTTCCCCGAAGATGGGAGAAATGCGCTGGGCGGATGCGGGTAAGCCGGGCTTTCTCGGTGTTCCTCATGCGCCGTTCAGGCCTCAGGGCGCGGGGAAATCCGATTTGGTTTTGAATGGAGTGACCCTTGACCGATTGTCGGATCGAAGAGCACTGCTCGCTAGCTTCGACCGTTTTCGCCGAGATGTGGATACCACGGGAATGATGGAGGGACTCGACGTATTTAACGAGCAAGCCTTGGGAATGCTCACTTCAAGCCAATTATTAGACGCTCTTGATATCGGGAAGGAAGATCCTAATGTCCGCGCCCGTTACGGGAAAGGTGACCCCAAGAATCGAGACGATGGCGGGCCGAAGTTAATGGAACATTTTCTGATCGCTCGTCGGCTGGTCGAAGCAGGCTCGCGATGCGTCACGCTGGCTTTCAGCCGATGGGATCATCACGGCGATAATTTTGGCGCCCTGCGACAAGACTTGCCGTTGCTCGATCAGGGTGTCTCGGCGCTCGTCGAAGATTTGCATCAACGCGGTCTTGACAAGGACGTGTCTGTCATTGTCTGGGGTGAGTTCGGCCGCACCCCAACCATCAATAAAGATGGCGGGCGCGATCATTGGCCGCGGGTGTCCTGCGCGCTGCTCGCTGGGGGTGGAATGAAGATGGGGCAAGTCATCGGTGCCACTGACAGGCTCGGCGGAGAAGCCACCGAGCGGCCGGTGTACTTTGGAGAAGTCTTCGCGACCCTCTACAATAACCTTGGAATCGACACGAGCAAAACCACCGTCAAAGACTTGACTGGTCGGCCACAGTTCTTGGTGGACGGGCACCAGCCGATTCGGGAGCTGATTTGATAATGTTATCGCTGTTGTTCCTATGACTGGCAAAGCCCAGCCGATTTGGTGCCGTTCCGAGTTTGACGAACATGTTGCTCGCCACATCCAGAGAAATCTTCTAGAAACGTAAGGCCATGTTAACCATCTACGGCAAACAAGCACGTTTCTGTGACGGCATTTCGCGGCGGAACTTCTTAAAGATCGGAGGCTTGAGCATGGGTGGGCTGGCTTTGCCCCAATTGCTGCAAGCCGAAGCGCGAGCAGGAATCCGTCGATCTCAAAAAGCGGTCATCATGATTTATCTTCCGGGTGGCCCGCCGCATCAGGATATGTTCGACCTGAAGCTGGATGCGCCTTCGGAGATTCGCGGTGAGTTTCAACCGATCAAGACCAACGTTCCTGGCATTCAGGTTTGCGAACATCTCCCACGCATGGCGGCGATGATGGACAAGCTGGCCGTGGTTCGATCGATATCCGACGCTGTGGATGACCATTCCGATTTCCATTGCATGACAGGACGTTCCAAGCGTAACCAACCGCCAGGCGGTTGGCCCACTTTTGGTTCTGCCGTGACAAGGTTGTTGGGGCCATCCAATCATGCTATTCCGCCATTTGTCGGTTTGGAACCGAAGATGCAGCATCGACCTTACAATGATGCGACCCCCGGGTTTTTGGGAGCAGGCTACCGTTCGTTCCGACCCGACGGCAGCGGCAAAGATGACATGGTTCTCAATGGCGTGACGCTGGATCGTTTGGCTGACCGAAAGATGTTGCTGTCCGGTTTTGATCATTTTCGCCGCGACGTGGATGCCAGCGGCTTGATGGAAGGACTCGATCGATTCAATGAGCAGGCGTTTGGCGTGCTGACATCGAGCAAGCTTTTAGAAGCTCTGGATTTTCAACGCGAGGATAAGAAGGTCATCGAGCGCTACGGCAAAGGTGACCCGAAGCCACACGGCGACGCCGCGCCGATGTTGATGGAACAATTTCTGGTTGCTCGCCGACTGGTTGAAGCTGGCGCGCGATGCGTGACGGTCGCGTTCGGATTTTGGGATTACCACGGAAACAACTTCAAGAACGCCAAAGCCGATATGCCCTTGCTTGATCAGGGGGTTACGGCGCTGGTTGAGGACTTGCACCAACGGGGGCTGGACAAAGACGTTTCAGTAGTTGTTTGGGGTGAATTCGGACGGACGCCGACTATCAATAAAGATGCTGGTCGTGACCACTGGCCGAAAGCTTCATGCGCTGTCCTGGCTTGCGGCGGGATGAAGACCGGTCAAGTAATCGGTGCAACCGACCGCTTAGGTGCGGAACCTTCGGAGCGGCCCGTGCGTTTCGCGGAAGTCTTCGCGACGCTCTACCACCAGTTGGGGATCGACGTGAACAAGACGACGATTACGGACCTCTCCGGACGCCCTCAGTATCTGGTCGAAGATGGATGCCAGCCGATGAGCGAACTGGTTTAGCTATGTTGACGCTCCGAAATGGATTGTGGGACCACGGCCGTCTGCCGCGCGAAATAGTCACGATGCTCGGCGAGGCCAAGAAGTTCCCCGAATCAATCAAATGTACAACTCGAACCGCCGTCGAAATGCGAATTATGTCGAAACGATCATTAGCTTTGAATCTGGCCGCCGTATGTATGGTGCTTATGTTTTCGGGAACTCTCGTCAGCTTCGGCAAGGAGTCCGTCGAAGCAAAATCGCCGGGTAAATTGGCGGGGCTGCAAATTCACTATCGAGCTTCGACAGGCGGAGAAGTGACCGAAACGCTTCGACTGCGTGGTGCTGATGCGCGGCAGCAACTCTTAGTCACGGCCCAATTCAGCGAAGGTGCGCTTCGTGATTACACCCATAGTGTCGTTTATCAAAGTTCTCCCGAGGGTGTTCTTCGAGTGGGTTCGAACGGCTTGGTGACGCCGCTGGCTGACGGCAACGCCACAATTTCTGCTAAAACGGAAGACGGCACCACTGTCTCGCTGCCCGTGGTTGTAGAGCATTTTAACACTGTCACTCCCATTAACTTCCCCAATCAGATCGTGCCGATCTTCACCAAGGCCGGCTGCAACGCGGGTGGTTGTCACGGGAAATCAAGCGGCCAAAACGGTTTCAGGTTGTCGCTGCTCGGATTTGAACCCACCGAAGATTACGAGCACTTGGTCAAGGAAGCCCGTGGGCGCAGGCTTTTTCCTGCGTCCCCAGAACACAGTCTCCTCTTGGTGAAAGCGGCGGGCATATTGCCACATGGTGGAGGCAAGCGTCTGGAGCCTGATTCCGATGATTACAAATTGATCGTCCGATGGATTTATCAAGGAATGCCTTACGGCAAAGCGACTGATCCGACAGTTGTTCGCATCGAGGTGTTTCCCAAAGAACGAACAATGCCTTTAGGTGCCGAGCAGCAACTGGTGGTCATGGCTCATTACACCGATGGCTCGGCGGAAGACGTGACGCGGAGCGCCTTGTATGAGCCGAATGACAAAGAGATGGCCAAGACTGACACCGCCGGACGAGTGATGCTTTTTGAACAGCCCGGCGACGTCGCGGTCATGATCCGTTACCAAGCACGGGTCGCGGTCTTTCGTGCCACCGTCCCGTTGGGTGCGGTGGTCGAGAATCTGCCAACTCCGAAGAACCTAATCGACGAATTGGTCTTTAAGAAACTGCGCACGGTTGGGATGCCACCTTCGGAGATTTGCGATGACGCCACGTTCCTGCGCCGGACGGCCATTGATGTTGCAGGCAGATTGCCCACGCCCGAAGAAAGTAAGACCTTCTTGGCAGACAAGGATCCGGCCAAGCGCGACAAATGGATCGATGCCTTATTGAGCAGCGGTGAATACGCCGATTTTTTTGCCAACAAGTGGAGCGCTCTGTTGCGGAACAAACGCACAGCGCCCACATTCACTCGTGGTACGTATGCGTTCTATGGGTGGATTCGGGACAGCTTGATGGAGAACAAACCTTACGATCAGTTCGCTCGCGAGATTTTGGCAGCGTCGGGCGAGATTGGCCAGAATCCGGCAGTCGCTTGGTATAGGCAAGTCAAGGAGCCGACCGCACAACTCGAGGACACGGCCCAGCTTTTCCTGGGGACCAGGCTCCAATGTGCCCAATGTCACCATCATCCGTTCGAGAGGTGGAGCCAGCAGGACTATTACAGCTTTTCAGCATTCTTCACGCAGGTGGGACGCAAGCAAACCGCGCAACCCGGCGAGGAAATGATTTTCCACAAGCGCGGTAAAGCGACGGCAACCAACAAAAAGACGAAACAGTCAGTGGGGCCGGCAGGCTTGGGAGCGACTCCGTTGGAGCTTGCGCCTGATGAAGACCCGCGCCAGGCGTTGGCTGATTGGATGAGCCGCAAGGACAATCCATTTTTCGCCCGATCCTTGGTCAATCGTTACTGGAAACATTTCTTCAACCGCGGTTTGGTTGAGCCTGAGGACGATATGCGCGAGACAAATCCTCCGACAAATCCGGAACTTCTCGATGGGCTGGCCCAGCATTTCATCGCCCATGGGTTTGACCTGAAGGATCTCGTGGGAACCATTTGCCGATCTCAGTCCTATCAGCTCAGCGCCGTGCCGAACAAATTCAATGCGGTCGATAAACAGAATTTTTCTCGCTATTATCCAAAGCGTCTGACAGCTGAAGTCCTATTGGATTCGGTGAATCAGATCACGAAATCGGAAACCAAATTCGACGGGCTGCCCGCTGGCACTCGCGCCGTCCAATTGCCTGACAATAGTTTCAACGCCAGCTCCTATTTCCTGACCGTTTTCGGCAGGCCTGACATGTCTAGCTCGTGTGAGTGCGAGCGTTCACAGGACGCCAGTCTTGCCCAGAGTTTGCATCTCCTCAACGCAAAAGATATTCAAGACAAGCTGGCGAGTGACAGTGGCCGCGCTGCTTTGCTGGCCGCAGACAAGCAGAAAAACGACGAATCGAAGATCCGAGATTTGTATTACGGGGTCTATTCACGAGAGCCTGATGAAAAGGAACTGGCACTCGCCAAGGGCTATTTGGAGAAGAAGAGCATTCAGAAAGAGGGCAAGCAAGATCTCGCGGCAAGCAAGCGCCAAGCTTACGAAGACATCATCTGGGCTCTGATCAACACCAAAGAGTTTTTGTTCAACCACTAGACCTGCTGAACATTTCCAGACCGGTTGAATGAGTCGCCTGAAAAACAATCGTGTCGGCTGCCTGGAATTTCGTACGCTCCTGGGCATGGAGAGGCGCAGCTTTTTAAAGGCAGGATTGCTCGGCTTGGCTGGTTTGTCGCTTTCGGACTTGTTAAAAGCGGAATCCACATCGCTAACCTCCGCTAAGGCTCCATCTCGCCAGAATTCTGTAATTATTCTTTGGATGCGTGGCGGTCCGAGCCAGCACGAGACATGGGATCCGAAGCCGGATGCGCCGATCGAGTATCGCGGCGAATTCGGAGCGATGAGGACCAAGGTTCCTGGCATTCAAATTTGCGACTTGCTTCCAATGAGCGCTGGAATCATGGACAAGTGGTCCATCATTCGCAGCCTGCACCACGCTGATGCCGGGCATTCTTCGGGCGATCAGATCTGCTTCACTGGCTACCCGGCGGCTCCTGAAGTCGCGGCGGAAGGTCCCGGAAACATCATGCCCAGTTGCGGTTCCATTGTGGCTGACCAGTTTCAGCGTAAGAATCCGAAGCTCCCCGCTTACGTCGTCATCCCCAAGATGCTTCCAGGGACTGGAGCCGCATATCTCGGCCAGAGATGCAATCCGTTTGAAACCATCGCTGACCCGGCCAAGGACGGCCCTTTCCGCGTTCCTAATTTCGCCTTGCCCGCGGGAATTTCACTGCAGCGCCTCGACGATCGCCGCGCATTGCTGGAAGGCATCGATAATCTCAGGCGTGATGTGGATCAGGCCGGACAAATCGAAGCGGTAGATCAATTTCAGCAACGCGCTTGGGATATTCTATCAGGCAAAGACGCGCGTGAGGCCTTCGATCTAGACGCAGAGCCGCGCTCTATTCGCGAACGCTACGGAATCATTCCTGAATTCAAGGCTCCAACTCCGGATCGCTGTGGTGTGCCGGCGTGGAGCCAACGAATGTTGCTGGCGCGCCGCTTGGTTGAAGCCGGAGTGAGGCTGGTGACGGTGGATGTGCGCTGGTGGGACACCCATGTGCAAGGCTTCGACACTATGCGCAACGGATTTTTGCCGCGTTGGGACCGAGCCTACACGGCATTAATCGAAGATCTCGATCAGCGCGGGTTGCTTGATTCCACGATGGTGATCGCCTGGGGCGAGTTCGGTCGCACTCCGCGAGTCAATGCCAATGCCGGACGGGATCATTGGCCAAATGTGTTCAGCGCGGCTGTCGCTGGCGGCGGCATTCAAGGTGGCCGAGCTATTGGTTCGTCCGATGCAAAGGGCGGCGAGCCTGACTCGAATCCAAAAACTCCCCAGGACCTTCTCTCGACGATGTACCGCCACCTCGGCATCGATACCACCGCTCAATATGCGGACCACGCGGGCCGGCCGCACCCTGTATTACCTTTCGGCAATCCAATCAACGAACTCTTTAACTGATGATGAACTCCCACTGTGACGTATCGATCCACTGGACCAATGTTGAGAGGGCGCAGCTTTCATGTCTCAGGCCAGGGCCTTCGGTTTTGCCAAAGCTTCTTTGTATATTTTTGCTGCTCGTTTTAGGTGTGACGTTCTCGGCGATGGCCCAACTACCGGTGGCTCGGCTATCCACAATTTTTCCTCCTGGGGGTAAAATAGGAACCTCCGTTGAAGTTCGCCTTTCCGGACTTGATCTGGATGATGTCGCGCAACTTCATTTCTCTCGCCCGGGGATAACAGCAAAGCCAAAGATGATCGACGGCGCTTCGACGCCCGACCCGAATAGATTCCTCATCACGATTGCTTCGGATGTGTCTCCTGGAGTTTGCGAGGTCCGCGCAGTCGGTCGCTTTGGCATCTCCAATCCGCGCGCGTTTGTCGTTGGCGATCTCCTGGAGTACGTCGAGAAGGAGCCGAACGACTCGGCTTCCACGCCAAACGAAGTCCAACTGGGAACTGTCGTCAACGGAACTGTTGAGTCGAGCACTGCCGATTATTTCAAGTTCACAGCAAAAAAGGCGCAACGAATTCTCATCGAGTGCTTGGCGAAGGAGATCGATTCGCGAATGGACCCGGTGTTGGTCTTATACGACTCCGATGGGCACGAGCTTGAGCGAAATCGGCGCGGTGGTTTGCTCGATTTCGTCGCGAAGAGCGACGGCGGGTTCATCGTCAAGGTATATGATTTTCTCTATCGCGGAGGCGACGACTATTTCTACAGGCTGGCCATCGGAAACGGGCCGCACATCGACTTCATCTTTCCGCCCGCCGGATTGTCTGGGAGCAAAGCAAAGTATTTCCTCTTCGGCCGCAATCTCCCGGGCAGCAGTCCGGTGCCAGACCTGGCAATCGACGGAAAACCGTTGGAGCAATTGGCCGTCGAGATCGAGATGCCTGACGATGCGGCGGCTCAGTATAAATTATCTTCAGGCTCGCTCATAAGGCCCGCAGACTCGGTTCTCGACGGCGTTGATTACCGGTTAACGACTCGGCGGGGAGTTTCAAACCCTGTTTTAATCAGCTTTGCGACCGCGCCTGTGGTGGTTGAGCAACAACCGAACGATACGCCTGCCTCGGCGCAGAAAATCTCTGTGCCGTGCGAGTATGTCGGACAGTACTATCCCAAGGGCGATCAGGATTGGGTGATCTTTGAAGCCAAGAAGGGCGAGGTCTATTGGATTGAGGTTTTCTCCCAACGGCTGGGGCTGCCGAGCGATCCGTTTGTGCTGGTTCAGCGAGTCAAGAAGAACGACAAAGGCGAAGAGGAGGGCTCGGATCTGCAGGAGCTGTATGATTCGGACCTCAATATCGGGGGGGCAGATTATAACACCGCGACACGCGATCCGGCATGGCGTTTCGACGTGAAAGAAGACGGCACCTACCGGGTTCAATCGCGCGATTTGTTCAATCGCTCTCAAAGCAACCCAAGCCTGGTATATCGGCTCTCCATACGGAAGGAGATGCCTGACTTTCGGCTGGTGGTCATGGCTCAACCGCCACCACCACCGACAAAGGATAAGAAAGAGGCGTTTGTCTGGACGCCGTTTTTGCGTCGAGGTGAAACCATGATGATGAAGGTGCTGGCCTTCCGCCGGGATAATTTTAACGGCGACATTCAACTCAGCGTTGAAGGGCTTCCGCCGGGAGTTACTGCCGCGGAAACCAAGATCGAGGCGAACAAAACCTCGGCGTCGCTATTCCTGACCGCTTCGGAAGGTGCGGCGGTTTGGGTAGGTCCGATCAAAGTGATCGGCAAAGCCAAGATGGGTGACTCTGACGTCGTCCGCGAAGCGCGCGGCGGGTCTATCAACTGGACTGTAGCCGACTATACCAACGAGCCCGTTCAATCGCGTATGACCCGTGATTTCATGCTCGCGATCAGCGGCAAAGAGAGCGCTCCCATTTCACTCGAAGCGGCCGAGAATAAAGTTTGGGAAACTTCGTTGGCGGGGAAGCTGAAGATACCGATCAATTTGGTTCGTCGTGGTGAGTTCAAAGATGCTGTGAAGTTGAAAGCCGCGGGGATTGCTGTCCTCGATCCAGTAAAGGAGATCGACGTCAATGGCAATACCAACACCGCAACATTGGAGCTCGATCTGACTCAAGTCAAAGTGCCCGTTGGAGCGCACACTTTCTACTTACAAGCTCAAACGAAGGGCAAGTACCGGTCCTTGACTCCAGACGAGATGAAGGTGGTGGAAACTTTCGCGAAGACCGCCGACGAGTCGGCAAAACAATTCGAGAAGGAAGCAAGTGAATTGACCGCGTCGGCCAAGCAGGCAACGGATGCACTGGCTGCGGCCACAAAAGCTGCTCAGGAAGCTGGAGCTCGCGAAAAGGCTGCGACAGAAAAACTGGCTTCAGCCAAAACAGCAGCCGAGGCCACGCCAGCAGCCGAGTCATTGGTTGCGGCACGAACTGCTGCCGAGAAAGAATCTACAGAGGCTTCGGCGCAATCCAAAACACTTGCTGGAGCTAAAAGCGCTGCAGCCAAGGCTGCTGCCGAAGCGTCTGATAAAGCAAAAAATGCGGACGCAAAAAAAGAAGCAGCATTGAAGCAGGCGAACGCAGCCAAAGAGGCATCTAAAAAGGCGCAACCGAAAGACCTGAACGTCGCGACTTACTCTGTTCCAATTAATCTGAAGATTACCGCTGCTCCGATCAACCTCTCGGCGACAACTCCTTCGGTGCCTTTGGCACAAGGAGCCAAGATCGAAATCCCTGTCACGATCAAGAGGCTTTACGAGTTCAACGATCCAGTCGAACTGACTCTCGTGGCACCCAAGGACGCCAACGGTCTGAGCGGCGCGAAGGTGACGATCCCAAAAGATCAGAGCCAAGCGAAGTTCGTTGTCGAAGCAAAGGCCGATGTGAAACCCGGGGATTATATGCTGACTCTCCAAGCGGGGCTTAAGCTCAACAGCCAGGATTTGAAAGTCGATCAACTGATTGCATTGAAAGTAAGCGCGGTTGAAAAGACGGCCAACAAGTAGCTTGAGACCAATGCTCGCTCATGTTTAAGGTATTAAGAATCCTTTCGCTCATCCTGGGCTTCCTCCTGCAAAATGATCTGTCGGTAAGTTGCTCCTCGGCTGCTCCGGCACAGGTGACCCTGCTGAGCGTTGATCCGCCAGAGGTGGTTTTGACCAGCGCGGATCAAACGGTTCAATTAGTTGTCACTCTGCAGATGAGCGATGGAGGTTTGCGAGACGTAACTCATTCCGCTGAGTATTCGACGTCAGAAATTGATCGCAAATCACCAACCCGCTCCGCGATCGAGGTCGTGAAAGGTCGCGTGACGCCTCAAGGTGACGGAGAGGTTTCTGTGTGCGCCAGTGTATTTGATCCGGTTCAGAACAAAAAGGTGACTGGTTTCGCGAAAGTGACCGTCCGTGATTATAGTCAGGAGCGTAGCCTGAATTTTGCCAATGACATCGTTCCACTGCTGACCAAGAACGGATGTAACTCGGGAGGTTGCCATGGCAAAGCTAGCGGCCAAAACGGATTCCACCTCTCGTTGCTCGGTTTCGAGCCCGACTTCGATTACGACGCCTTGGTGAGAGAGGGGCGTGGTAGGCGCGTTTTCCCCGCGGCCCCGGATCAATCGCTGCTACTGCGGAAAGCCTCGGGGCAAATCCCTCATGGTGGAGGTCAACGTCTCGACATGCACTCGGATGCTTATCGCTTGTTGCGGCGTTGGATTGTGCAGGGTATGCCAAAAGGCAGCATCAACGATCCCAAAGTGGTACGCATCGAAGTGTTTCCTCGTGAGCGTATCCTTCAAGGGGGTGACCTGCAACAACTCCGCGTCGTGGCATATCATTCCGATGGCTCCCTTCAAGACATCACTCGACAAGCGGAGTATAAGAGTCAACAACCTGACATCCTTAAGGTGGACACCGAAGGAGAGATGAGCAGCCTCGAACGGACTGGCGAAGGTGCGGTGATGATTCGGTACATGGGCTTGGTTGATGTCGCGCGAGTGACCGTGCCATCCAATCAAAGCCTGCCCCTCGACGCTTATGCGCATTTCGAGCCGAAGGATTTCATCGATGTGCTGGTGATGCAGAAGTGGCGCAAGCTCGGCATTGCACCGAGTCCGGCTTGCAGCGATGAAGAGTTTATTCGGCGCGCTTTCTTGGACGCGATTGGGACTTTGCCGACGCCGGAGGAAGTCCGTCAATTCCTCGCTGATCATTCGCCTGGTCGGCGAGAGAAGTTGGTCGATCAGATTTTGGAACGTAGCGAGTATGCCTCGTATTGGGCAAACAGTTGGGGGGATCTCCTGCGTAACAAGAGGCGCTATGGTGACGGCTACAAACGGGGAACTTTTGCTTTTGCCGCCTGGATCAAGAACGCCTTTGCGCAGAATATGCCCTACGATCAGTTCGTGAGGGCTATCCTAACAGCGCAAGGCAATGTGAGCGACAACCCTCCTGTCGTTTGGTATCGGGAAGTCCGCAATCAGGTTCATCAAGTCAACGATACGAGCCAGCTTTTCCTCGGGACCCGAGTGGCATGTGCGAATTGTCATCACCACCCGTACGAGCGGTGGAGTCAGGATGATTACTGGGGTTTCGCCGCGTTCTACGCCAGGCTTGGCAATAAGCAAGGCGAGGTGGCCAATGAACAGGCTATCTTTGTGAAAAAGGAGGGCGAAACGCGTCAGCCTCGTTCTCACAAAGTGGTAAAGCCAAAGGGGCTTGGTGGACCCGAATACGATTACGTTCGCGGCGAAGATCCTCGGCAAAAACTCGCGGAATGGATGACCGCGCCAGACAACCCGTACTTCTCCAAGGCTATCGTCAACCGAATCTGGGCTCACTTCATGGGCGTCGGATTGGTCGAGGCGGTGGACGATCTGCGGACTACGAATCCACCGAGCAACCCCCAGTTGCTTGATGCGCTGGCGAAGGATTTTATCGATCATAAATTCGATCTGAAGCAGCTCATCAGGACGATTATGTTGTCGCGGGCTTATTCCCTCTGTTCAATCCCCACGCCGTACAACGCGACGGATCGCCAGAATTACTCTCGCTACACTCCCAAACGGTTATCCGCGGAGGCGCTGCTCGATGCCATTGGCGCGGTGACAGGGTCGATGGAGAAATTCAACGGCTTTCCCATGGGAACTCGGGCTCTGGAACTTCCTGACGAAGCAGTCAACAATTACTTTTTGGATGTCTTTGGCCGATCGCAGCGCGAAACTCCATGCGAATGCGAACGAAGTTATGCTCCGAATTTGGCGCAAATTCTTCACTTGATGAACTCTCCGGAAATCCAGTCGAAGATCGCCCACGAAAAGGGTTGCGTCTCGCAGTTGCTCAAATCCGATAAATCGAACAATCAGATTGTCGAAGAACTGTATCTGCGCGCCTTTGCCCGATTTCCTAGGCCCGATGAATTCAAGGATGCGGTGGCTCTGGTCGCTTCAGCCAAGGATCGCAAGGGCGCTTTGGAAGACTTTGAGTGGACTTTGTTGAATGCGAAGGAATTCTTATTCAATCACTGAGGCGAATGAATCAACCCGGAGTGAAGTTATGATGATTGACGTGGCAAGCGGGACCTACGGTTGCTGTGATGGAATAACGAGGCGAAGCTTTCTTAAGGCGGGAGCCTTGATGTTTGGCGGGATGACGCTCAGCGGCTTGCTCCGACGCCAAGCAGTTGCGGCCGCCGCGGGTGAGCCTACCAAAGATTTAAGCGTTATTCTGGTCTGGCAGGGAGGCGGGCCAAGCCATCTCGATATGTGGGATCTCAAGCCGCAAGCGCCCGCTGAATTCCGCGGAATCTTCAATCCGATCCCGAGCAACCTCGGTGGCTACGAAGTTTGCGAGTTGATGCCGAACATCGCGAAGATTTGCGACAAGCTGACGATATTGCGCTCCGTCACCCACAACGATGGCGGACACGAATCAGCCAGTCATTTCTTGCTGACCGGCTACGAACCGACGAACGATATACCGTCGAATGAAGTGCCCAGCTACGGCAGCATCGTGGCGAAGGAATTGGGAGCGCGTCGCTCAGGTTTCCCGGCTTATGTGGCGTTGCCAACAGCGCCGCGGAGTTCTGCCGCTGCTTACCTGGGTGTTGGCAATAATCCATTTGAAACCCAAGGCGACCCTAACAGCGACAAGTTCAACGTTCGTAATCTGAAAGCGCCTGCCAATATTTCCGTGGACCGTTTGCAAAACCGGCACGCGATGCTGAAACGCTTTGATACACTTCGACGCGATATTGATGCCTCCGGTGTGATCGGCGGAATGGACGCCTTTTCGCAGCAAGCTTTCGATTTGGTGACTTCTCCAAGAGTTCAAGACGCGTTCGATCTCAGCAAGGAAGACAAAAAAATTCGCGAGAGCTACGGTCGAAACACCTGGGGCCAATCGACTCTGCTGGCTCGCCGGCTCGTTGAGGCGGGGGTTCGGTTTGTGACCGTGAATCAGGGAGGGTGGGACACTCACAACAACAATTTTGAAGAACTGAAAAGAAACAAGTTGCCTAACTTCGACCAGAGCTTTGCCGCGTTGATCGAGGATTTGCATCAACGTGGCCAGCTCGAACGCACCTTGGTGCTGGTCTGGGGTGAGTTTGGCCGGACCCCGCGGATCAACAACACAGCGGGTCGCGATCACTGGCCGAATGTGTTCACTGTGGTGATGGCTGGCGGAGGGCTTAAACAGGGAATCGTTTTGGGTGAAAGCGACGCGCGCGCCGAGTTTCCAAAGGAACGTCCGATTTCGCCGCAAGATGTGCTGGCGACGATGTATCACCAACTTGGCATCAATCGCGAAAAATCGTACCGAAACGATGCCGACCGCCCGGTTGAAATTCTGAATTACGGCAAACCGATTCAGGAGATTATCTAGCGTTATATCTGCCGTGATGTTTTTAAAAATGACTTGAGCACCGGCTGATCTCAAACCGCTGAAAACGCAGAAGCGGAGCAGCAGGGTAGCATGGAATACCACCTTACAGGCATCGTCAGTGTTGTCGTCTTTCTCCTCTGTTTAGTTGGCATTTTCAGCCAACTCAAACTGATCTGGTATCGCAAGAGTTTGGGTGCCGAAGGAAAACTCGTGGGTGAACGGGCGACTGACCTCCTATCCCTCAATCAGTTTGCCAGCAGCTTCCTCGCGTTCTATGCGTTCTTTGTCTATGGATTCATGATCGAGCGGTTCAACCACTACTTGGTTTGGCCTCGTTTGTTGGCAACTTTGCTGACATTGGCCATCCTCTACGAAATCATGAGCGATCGCCGGGAACTTAGCGCTGTCGTGGTTTTTGTTGCTTGTCTCGCGGCGACTGTTCTTGCCGTCATCGCGCTTGCCACTCGTCCGAAGCTTCCGTTAGGAGGGCGATTCTTTTCACAAGCGCTTGTCACGTTTTCGGCTTTGATGGTTTCGCAGGGATACACGCACCAGATTGTTCTGATCCGCCGGACCGGGAAAACCGGAGGCGTTTCTCTCCGTATGCACCAACTGACCCTTCTCAAAGATGTCAGCACTCTGATGCTGGGGGTGGCCATGGGTTTCAAGACTGGATGGCCCTTGTTATTGACCAATGGAGCGTGTGCCCTCACCAAGTTGGGGATCATCTGGCACTTCCGCTGGGCGCGCCTCAGTGCGGTGGCCCAACAGCGACGAGGCAGTATGGAGGTGCCGGTTTACGCGGGCGCGGCGGTCTCTTCCGCTGAGATGCCGGGCGGTTAAACTTTTGTGCTGTCTGGGTCAGGGGAAGAACTCTGTCCCTCGCCAGATCTCGAACCAGCCCGTGTCCGAGTTCATCTCAACGAAAGCGTAT
This sequence comes from Akkermansia muciniphila, assembly GCA_945861765.1. Classification (GTDB taxonomy): domain Bacteria; phylum Verrucomicrobiota; class Verrucomicrobiia; order Limisphaerales; family SIBE01; genus SIBE01. The sequence goes on from CAMAWP010000002.1 coordinate 16,416, forward strand.
TGTTTCGCTGTCTTGCCGCCGCCAATTTCGATCTCGCGCCAGTAGTCCCAGTATTCGAGCTTTTCGGAAGTCACTTTGCCGGGCGGCGCTTTGCCGTCCTCGGTCGTGCCGGTTATGACCATGACCGCGGCATCATACGGATCCTTGAGATCGTTGATGCGCGAGTAAGTTTCGACCGTTCCCGACTCGTTATCTCTTACTTCGAAGATGCCTGTGGTGTCTTTAAGAACTTCAAGAAATCCGGGATCAAATGCGAGTTCGTCGTAGATGCGAAGCAGTAACGCATCCTGGGCACCTGCGAGGTTTGGCACAAGGCGCAGGCGAACGGTGACGGAGTCCTCCGGATTGAATGTCTTGGCATTGGTCCCGTCCAGGACGTAATCGGTAAAGCCGAAATCCTTGCCGCCAATCTGACGCACGTACTCCCGGATTTCTTTCACAGAAAATGTGAACCCCTCGAACTCAGGTCCGTTCACCTTTGAAACGAGGACAGGTGTGTTGATCCTGAGATCGAGCGGATTTAGAAACGGGACATCCGATCCGTTCTTGCTCAACCGATCTTTGACCATCTCCCAAATTGTTTTCCCTCTCGCAGGCGCTTCTGACATATCAAGCTCCAAGGATGGCTGAGACGACGCTGGCAATAACGTGGCAGATGCCAAGGATGAAACTCCCGATGACAATGGCCACCGCGACGTTGCCGGACTTAAGCGTCTCGTCGAATGGCAGTTTCGGGGTCAGTTTGTCAAAGACCTTATAGCCTATGACGACAAGGAGAATCGTGAGGATTCCAAAAGCAACGGTGGCTGTGATGTCGCCTAGGAAATATTCGGGTAGGTGCATGTTCATTGTTTTTTGTTTTGAGGTGGAGTGGGTTACGGTGAGGCCGTTTGCCAGCGTTTGTAATAGACGAGCCAAACGAGAAAGCAAATCCCGCCGGCAGCAGTGGGAACCATGATGAGCCAGAAGAAGAACGTCCCCGATTTGGTGGCTCGATTGCTGTAAGCGCGGCTGGCTTCACGGTCTGTGTACATCAAGTCTGTGTCGAGGCCCGAAGGAACGTAATTCGGGTTCACCGGGGCACGCTGAGACTCGAGTTGCTGCACTCGCGCTACCAATGTGGCGTCGCTCTCCAGTAACGCTTGATACCTGGCTGCATCCATGCGGGAGCGATGGTTATAAGCCCACAGAGCTCTGTCCTCCAGCGAACGATCGAGCAACCACCACCAGAAAAAGCTGTTGTAAGGATCGTTGTAGATCACAACCGGGCGCGAGTAGTAGGGGCGGTAATAGTGTTCAATCCGAACCGGCCTGGTCCTGTAGGTCTGCGGATCGGGATTGATAATCGGCGGTCTCGGTGAATCTGAATACGACCTGCGCGTCGTCGTCGGGGCTGGAATGTCCGACGTCTGTTCCTTCTTCCATGTGGAAAATTCACGCTTGCTCACCGCCTTCCTTTGAGCGTCTGCGGCAGTCGTGTCAAAGGATATTGGCGGGGATTTGGAACCGCCAGGGCTGGGTTTGTCGGGAGGCGAGATGGAGCTAGAGCTTGGCTTCGGGCTCTCAAAAGTTTTTGCGCCAGACGAATAGGTGCGACCGGCACGGGAAGAATTCTCCGGCGACGCAGAAGTGGCGCTTGTTGGTTTGCTCTCGGCTTTTGCTCGGGAATCTGAGCTGGGGCTTGTGAATGATTTCCCACCCGATGATCCTGACGAATAAGTTCGGCTTGAGTCCGACGGTGAACTCTTGGCGGGAGGAGGACTGCTCGGCGCGGACGATCCCGGCGAATAGGTTCGGCCAGAGCCGGAGCTGTAACTTTTTCCTGAACTGTAACTGCGGCTGCCGCTGCTGCTTCCACTGCTGGGACTGGAGCTGCTCCGGGAGGGGGACCTGCTACTCGAAGAGGATGAACTCCTCGACGAATAGCTTTTACCGCCACTGCTGTAGCTCTTCGCCTCAGAGAGGCTTGATGTCAGCGCTATCGACAGCAAAAAAACAAAGGATTTCCGGAGCATTTGGGTCCTGTAATTGAGCTCACCTCAGCAGTGGACTGGAAAGGTCTTACATGCATTTCGAATTGTAAGCCTGCTTCGCTTTTCATATCTTAATCCAACTGCCGCTTTGTGAACTGTGCGATCACGCTACTCAATTCTGCAACAACGAAAACTATAAAAGCATACCGAATTTGGAATGACTAACCCATTGGCTTGGATATTTCGCGTTCTCGCTGGCCACGTGAGTGGAATGCGCGGCGGAAGGTCTGCGTGCGGCGCGTACAGAGTTCCGGATCGAGCTCGCTGCATGTCCGCAACGGGGATGCCTCGAAATAGCTCCGGCGTTCTGGCCGAGGCGATGTTGGATCGGCCAAAGCTGACTCTGCTTTTCATGATAGCCGTGGCAGTGACCACCCACGCGCAGTTGCCCGTTCCGCAGCTTAAGAGTATTTTCCCAGTTGGTGCCAAGCAGGGGACGACCACGGACATCGAGCTTGGCGGCAGCAACCTCGATGAGACGACGAGGCTTTATTTTAGTGACCCTGGGATTTCCGCCCAATCCTTGCCCCAAGAAAAATCGAACATCAAGCGCTTTAGAGTTGTCGTTGATGGAGGCGTTCGGGTGGGTGACTACGATGTGCGCAGCATTGGCAAACTAGGCATCAGCAACCCCAGAACCTTTGTTGTCAGTGACTGTGATCAAACAACCGAGCGCGAGCCGAACAATCAAAACACCGAGGCCACACGCGTCGCCCTCAATGTCACCGTGAACGGACGGATCAGCCCCGCGGAAGATGTGGACTGGTTTGTTTTCCCGGCCAAGCAAGGCCAGCGCGTTCTCATCGAGTGCCGTGCCTGGCGAATTGACTCAAGGCTCGATGGCTTTATGTGGCTGTACAACAGTCAAAATAAGCAACTTGCCGTGAGTCAAGACGAGGACATCCGCAACGAGAAACGCGATCCCATGATCGATTTCGATGTGCCCGCAGATGGTGACTATTATCTCAAGCTCACCGATTTCACTTACAACGGCAGTGACGAGTATTTTTATCGGCTGAGCATCACGACGCTGCCGTATATTGATTTTATTCTCCCCACAGCCGCGAAACCTGGGAGCGATTCGGCCATTAGTCTCTTCGGACGCAATTTGTCAGGCGAGAAAACGGGATTGATGGTTAACGGCCGACCGTTGGAGAAGCTGGTCCAACAGATCACGGTTCCTGAGAATCCCGATGTGCTGACCAGCCTCCGCATCCACGACCTGATCCGTCCTCCGGCATCACGCCTCGATGGAACGGAAATCAGCGTCAAGTGCGAGGCAGGCAGTTCGAACGACAAACTGCTCCTTTTCAGCCGTTCATTAGAAGTCGCTGAACAGGAGCCCAACGATAAGACGAATCAAGCGCAGCGCCTCTCCATCCCGTGTTCTGTCACTGGACAATTCAGCCCGGCCAAAGATCTGGACTACTACGTGTTCAACGCAAAGAAGGATGAGAAGATCAGCATCGAGGTTTTGGCCGAGCGTATTGGTTCACCCGCTGACCCTGACATGGAAATCTTGAAAGCCGATGGGCAAGTCATCGCCAATCCGCAAGATGATGGAGATAACATTGGGCAGATTCGGTTCACGTCGAATTCACGAGATCTCGTCCACCGCTTCACCGCGCCGGCAGACGGGAATTACACATTGCGGCTCGAACATCTCTTTCGACAAGTGCAAGGCGGGCCGCAATATGTTTATCGGCTCGAATTACGCCGTGATCCGACCCCGGATTTCCGGCTGGTTTGCCAGCCAGCCGACGAAATCAAAATCGATTCTCATGTCGTTTACCAAGGTGGCCGTCAGCGCTTGGATATTTTGGTTTGGCGTTTGTACGGTCATGATGAACCGATATCTGTCGAAGCGTTCAACTTGCCAGTAGGTGTAACAGCCGAACCCATTGTTATCGGACGCGGTGTCAAATGGGGGACCTTGGTTGTCACGGCCAAAGCAGACGCTACCATCGGCGAAAACGAGTTGCAGATTGTCGGCACGAGCGAAGTGCGGAAAGAGAAATTGATCCGTAAAGCGCGTGGTGGCGTCATTGTCTGGGACACCGTGAATACTCCGGCTATCAGTCGTATGACCCGGAGCATAATGCTGGCGGTTCGTGAAAGCGCTCCCTTTGCCCTGACTGCCCTTCCGGCCCAACTGACGGTCCAAAAAGGCGACCCAATCACTTTGACCGTTTCAGTCAAACGCAGGGAGGACATGTCGAACGCGATCCAACTCAATGGCGCGGGTTATCAGCTTCCGCTCGGTATGGAGATTCCGCTGACGAATGTGGGCGTTGATCAAACCGAAGCGACCTTAGTTTTAAAAACCGACAAAATCCCGGCGGGCACCTTCAGTTTTTTGATCAACGGCGAGGGCCAAGTCCCGAGCACCAAAGACAAAAACATCCGCTGCGTCTATCCAAGCAACACCGTTACAGTCACCATTGAACCGAAGAATGCGAAATGAATGGTGATGCTGGAGAATGATGTCTCGCGACGGTAGCGACGGAAAAGCCCCGTCCAGACCACGTTCCCTTCGACAAATTGCATCTCTTCGCTGCCTTCGCTTCCGTCGCGAGACTCTCCCTAATTTACTCCACGGTGCGGGTTAAGCCAGAACACTCATGACCGGGTCGCCCTCGGAAATCAGAACCGGTCGTTTGCCGACGCCATAGACTACCGTGTGAGGATCGATACCCAAGAGATAAAAAATAGTTGCTGCCAAGTCGTCGGGGCGAACCGGATTGCCAACTGGGAAAGAAGCGGTCTTGTCTGACTCGCCAAAGACAAACCCTCGTTTGACTCCTCCCCCCGCCAGCAGAACTGTGTAACATTGCGGCCAATGATCTCGGCTTGCCGTGCTGTTGACTTTCGGCGTGCGGCCGAACTCGCCCATCCAGACCACCAACGTTGAATCCAGCAGACCGCGCTGATCCAGATCCTCAAGCAAGGTGGGCAGCGTCTGGTCCGTGATCGGCAGATGATGCTTCTCGATGACAGGAAACATTCGCGTGCCGTCGTTGCCATGCGTATCCCAGCCGCCAGTTGCACCTCCAATCGAGCTCGAAAAATTGACCGTGACAAATTTCGTTCCCGCCTCGACAAGACGGCGAGCCAGGAGGCAGCCTTGTCCGTAGGCCGTGCGGCCATAACGATCCCGCTCCTTTTCCGATTCGGCCGACAGATTAAAAGCTTCGCGCAGCTTGGGCGAATCAAGCATCGCCATAGCTTTGTCATAGTAGGCATCGAGGCCGCGGGCTGAGGGGGAATAGGTGAGAAGTCGCGATTGGCCGTCGATCATTTTTTGAATTTCACGCCGATGCATGAGCCGTTCGTAGGAGAGATTGGCCGGCAGGCTCAGTTCAGGAAGCTTGAAGTCCGGCTTGTTCGGGTTTTGAGTGATCAACAATGGATCATGAAGTTTCCCTAAGAAGCTGGCCTGTTGTCCGGGAGTGATTGTTCCATCGCCAATCACATAAGGCAGGGAGACGAACGTTGGCATTTTTCCGTCTCCTGGAGCCAATTGGTCCACGACGGAACCGTAGGCTGGAAACAGCTCAGGCGAATCGCGGAGCGTGATATCATCGACCGGCGGCGCATGTCCCGTCAGAGCGTAATACGAGGCCGGGTTATGATTCTTCATGTTGTGATGCATGCTGCGAATCAAGGTGACCTTGTCCATTACCTTGGCCAGACGCGGGAGATGCTCGTTAACCGTGATGCCCGGCACGTTGCTCGATATCGGCTTGTGCAGCCCGCGAATTCCTTCGGGCGCGTCCGGTTTCATGTCGAACATATCGATGTGGCTGGGACCGCCGAATTGGTAGAGGAAAATCACGGACTTAGCTCTGGCCGCAGGTCCTTTCTTTAAGGCCTCAGCTTGCAGAAGGCTTGGCATGGTCAGGCCTAACAATCCGAGGCCGCCGACTTTCAAGAGGTGCCGTCGAGAAAAACGTAGTTGGTCTAATCCGCGACCGGCGTCAGAATGGGTCGTTGGCTTCATACAGCGTTGGGTTTGGTCGTTCATTTTCGAAACACGAAATCTTTGGAATTCAAGAGGCCCCACAAAATGTCCTCCAGTTCCGCGCGTCGATCCTTGGATGCTTCGAGGTAAGCCGTGGTTTTGCTCCACTCTTCATCGCCTGGAGCCGCTGTGAGAGCAGTCCGAAAAAGTTCATCGACGATCTCTCGGTTCGATTTTCCGGAAGCCAGCAGCCGAGCGAGCCGGTTATCCTTGTCGGCAACCAAATCATTGACAGCCGGGCCGCTGATCAGTTGGAAAGCCTGGCTCATGTTGCACTCGCAGGAACGCTCCGTTTCAGAAGTGAGCAGCCGGGGTGGTTTGCCGAAGATCTCAAGGAATTGATCCAACTGGTTGGATCGTCTTTGACCTTTGGCCTCGGGGCGCACTCCAGGTAGCTGGGCCGCCCTCAGACCTGGTGGATACGCGCCAAACTTCAGGGGAACACCGGTCACTTGGCTCTGGCAATCGAGCATTTGCTCGGCACCTAATCGTCTCACCAATACGTGTGAGAAATTTGATTCGTCGCTGCTGTTGGTTTCGTTCGGCTCCGATGATAACTGGTAAGCTCGCGAGTTCATGATCAGGCGAATCACGTAGCGAAGGTCAAATTGATGCTTCACGAAATCTTTTGCCAAAGCATCCAACAAGCCAGAATGAGAAGCCGGGTTAGTCGCTCGAAAATCGTCGATTGGCTCGACCATCCCGCGCCCCATCAGGTGGTACCAGATCCGGTTAGCCTGCGTGCGGGCGAACAGCGGGTTGTCCGGGCTCGTGAGCCACGTGGCTAATTGTTGCAACTCGTCTGGGTTGTTTTCGAGATTCGCATTTCGAGATTCGTTGTTGGATACGGACGTTGCCGCTCCGAGAAAACGGGGTTGAGCTGGCTTGCCGGTGCGCGGGTTTGGAACCGCGCCCTTGCGCGAGATGAAGACAATTTGCTCCCCTTTCCATTCATGTTGGTCGCTGCCGATATCGCGTTTGTTTTCCAGGACCTTGTAATCGACTCGCGCGAAAACGCCTGCCCAATCGTAGTAATCGTCCTGCGTCCAGCGGTCGAATGGATGGTTGTGGCATTCGGCGCATTGCAAACGAACGCCGAGAAATACCTGGGCCGCTGCTTTGGCCCGCGTCGCCGGATCGCGGTTTGGACGATAAAAATTCGCCGCTGGATTAAGATAAGTGCTCCCACGAGCTGTGATCAAATCGCGAACAAATTGGTCCATCGGTTTATTCTCAGCGATGTTCTTGCGAATCCAGTGATGGAAATTATGCACTCCCTTTTGATCCAACGAATGCGCTTCATTGCGCAGCAGATCGGACCACTTCAATGCCCAGAAATCCGCAAACTCAGGTCGTGTTAGCAACTGTTCAATGAGCTGCGCCCGTTTCGCCAGCGTTTCGCTTTCTGTAGCCGCGGACGCAAGCTGGCTTTGATCAATTTCGGATTTGGACAGCACAGCCTCCTCACGCCGGCTGTTACCGGGAGACTCGCTCACAAATGCGCGGGCTTCGTCGGCTGTCGGCAAGATGCCCAAAAGATCAAGATACGCCCGCCGCAAGAACACTTCATCAGAACACAACGCAGAGGGGTTCATCCGAAGTATTCGAAGCTTTGAAAAAATGTGATCGTCAATGTAGTTGTGAGTCGGCGGGTTTGCCCATTTGAACCCGGGGCGAGCCGGGACAAACGCTATCCGCACCGGTTCCTGGCATTGCAGATACCGAACGAGCACCGTCGTCTCCCCCGGTCCTTCGCGTTGCGCGATTCCGTCCTGGCCAACCTTGGTCAACCCGTTGGATGTTTCGTAAACGGCCAACCCCGTCACGTCTCGACGCGTGCCGTCGGAAAAGATAGCCCCCACGCGTAGTTGGACCCGATCTTCCGGTTCGATCAGAACCTTGTCCGATGGCGTGACTTCGATCCTCTCCAGCTTGGCGACGGAGGCGAAATCGTCCCGCAGTCCCTCGGCGATCCAGCGGCGGAGAATTTCATATTGCTCCGAGCCCTTCCGGAAGCGCAGGCCGCCCTCGTGAGCAATGTCAGTCGTCGGCTTCAACAGAAGCAAGCTCTGGTCAGCCTCGATAGGGTTCGTGCGGCGACCATACAAATCGCGTGTCACCGTGAGGAGGTCAATATCCGGATCTTGTCCGCGCAAGGAGAGTTTGAACCCGCCCTTTCCGTTCTTATTGCCGTGGCAAGTCCCGGCGTTGCATCCGGCTTTCGAGAACACCGCCATCACATCGTTCCGGAAGGAAACCTCACCTGCCCGCGCAGTGATCCATGGCAATAATTCCATGAAGCACAAGAGGAACACCGACCAATTCAGGCGGTAGATTGGAAATAGCTGAAAACGATAGCCTGTTGGCACTTGGGAGAATCCTTTCTTCAAGTGGTCGCTTGGCCGGGTTCCGAGGATTTGCTGAATACTCGATATGACAAGCATCGTTCCACTTCGAACACGTCGTTGAAAACGCGAAGCTCCAGCCAATTCTGTGCGAAGCGCCATGGTGATTTGGATTATTACCCGTTACCTCCTCCTTTTACAAGCGGCTGTAGAGACGAAATCTTTGGGTGATCCGCGGTTAAGCTGCGCTTGCTCCGTTGCGTCGGAACGATCGGGTCATTGCGCTGAACAAAGTCAGCACCAATAACGTCGCCGCCAAGATCAGCAGTCGTGTCCGCCACGACGCAGCTTGCGTGGCTGTGGCCTCAATTCCGATCTTCAGATCAGCCCAAGGATCCACTGCAACGGCGCGCTTGAAGGTGAGGAGGTGACCTTGTTCTGGAATCGAAGCGCGAATGGCGGTGGGACTGCTCACGGCGGCGTCTTGCTGTTGAATGAGTCGTTCGGCCAAGCGCATGTAAGCGGCGTTCTCGTCGGCGGTATTCCTGTCGATTATCGCTTTGGCGTCTGGCTGTGTGTAGTTGAGATCCTTGCCGCTCCGCAGATCGCGGAAGTTGCCGCCCAGCACCGCGGAATCTCCAGCCGCGGTAGCCTGGCGCACGTTCAAGCCGACCAGTGCTTGCTGCAATTTAAGATTGTGCAGTTGCACTCGAGCATCTTCGTTGAACGCATTGTCATGCTGGCTCAGTCCGTAGGCGGCTTGGAAGGCGCGGCGGGCCTGTTGCTGCTCGCCCTGCTGCAACTTGGTGTTGCCGAGCGACAGCATTTGCTCGGCTTCCTCAGTTTTCTGTTTTTGCAGGCTGGTTTCGTTCCGTAGATAGGTCTCGACATCAACAACCGCTGAGCGCACTCCGGGTTGTTCCTCTTGCAGTTGGAGCGACCCCTTCCAATGCTTGAGGTGCCATTTCTCGTTGAGATAGACATGCCAGGTAATGTCTTCCAACGGCAGATCAAATTTCGGCGCGACAAGAGCCAAGTTGAGCGTGCGCGTGTTCGCCGCGCCAATCTTGCTGCTGTAAAAAATCTCCACGGGCATGGCCTGGCCCGCGCGCGAATGTTGTTCGAGTGGAATCAAAAAGTGTTCTTGCTCGCGCCATGGCCAAGCTCCGTTTTGGTTTACAAAGGCGAACCAGAAGCGCGCGTCGGCCGGAAGCGTGAGGTGGAGGAGACGCTTGTCGCCGGGCAGCATCTCGAGGCGCGCGTGCGTGAGCATCACGCCATCATCGGAAATCACTGAGGTGAGCGTAATGTTGTTCACGCGCGCGGGCAGGAGTTTGGCCGCGTCGTGGCGGTCAATCTTCAAGGGAAGTTGGAAGGCCGGTTCAACCAGCCGATACGCGAAGCTTGCCGAGGCCGCTGGCAAATCCTGCTGGAGCGCGCGCGGGATGCTTTGCCATTCGGTGGGTTGAAGGGCGGCTGGCGTCGAATCAACGCGCACTTGCAGACGTCCGCCCGACTGCACAGTGACAAAACCGCGCTGAAGGTTCACATCCGCAGCTTGCACCCCATTGAGGATAACCTCCGTGGCCTGCCCTGGAATCAGCGTCTGGTAAGTCACCTGCAACAGGTATCGGCCAATCACGCGCCGGTGCAATTTCACTTCCCACGCTTGCAAACCGTTGGTCACAACGCCTGCGATCGGCAGGAAATCGGAGATTTGCTCACCGTGGAATCGCGCGCTCTCGGCATTGGTCGGAATGAAGACGCGGAATGCTTTGATGCCGGTGTTCTCGATCTGGTATTGGAGATTCGCGGTGATCTTCATCTGCGCTTCGTTGACGATCGCGTGCTGCAAGCTCGTCACTTGAATCCAGGGCTCCACTTGCTCGATGTCAAGCGCGAGGGACCACGGAACTTGCAGAACGCGGAACGCCAGCACTCCTTTTTGCCGAATGCCCGATTTCTGAGGATCCAGTTGCGTCACGCCGTCGCGTGTGGCGACCTGCAAACGCGTCCCTTGCTCCGGCACAATCACGAGCGTTCCCCGCTGCTTGCTGGCTTCGCGCAGGAGCAGTTGCGGCACGGCCCAAGCGTTGGTCGCCTTGGCACCTGGCCCGGCCAGGCTGATGGCGAACTGTTGTTTGCCCTCGGTCTTGCCGCGCAAATGCAACGTGATGATGCGGCCCGCCTCGGTCCTCAACTCGGTCCAATGGCTTAGCGCTGGCCCACTGACAGATTCCACGTCCAGCCCGTTTGGCAACGCAAAGCTTAGTCGAAAAATGCCCGCGCGCGTGATGTCCACGGTCGCGTTCACCGCCAGCACCGTTCGGTCTTCACCGAGTGAAAGCGTGTCCTGGGTCTCGACGCGGACATCGGCTTCGACAGCGGAGGCCTTCAATGATGCCACGGCTTTGATGTCTCCGTAACGAAAGGCGCGTCGCACGGTGAGCCCCGGGATCTGTGCTTGCAGGGTTGGCGCGATTCCGGCCGGGAAATCTTCGAGGTTAATTGACGAGAAGGCATCGGCGCTCACGGTATCGAGCTGCACCTCACTTCCCGTAGCCACGCCGAGAAGTCCGATTTGCGCCGCCGCATTTTCCACGGCTAACAGGCCAACGGATTGCTCGAAGGGCAGCGGTCCTGTCGCAATTTGTGATCGAATGAGCAGAGCAAACTGCCGCGATTGCGCCGGGTTGAAGCTCACGCGCAGCTTCCGAGTGTCTGGGTCGAAACGCCACAGCGACACGAGGGAAGACTTCGGAGCCAGAGGTTGAATTGTGACGGGATCGACTGCATTCACATCAGTGATGGTCGTACCGCTGGGCGCCTCGAACAGTAGCTCTTTCAGTTCGCCTTGAGCTGGCCGGATAGTCACGTAGTGCGTCCCTTCAATGACCCCCGCCGAGGGTGCGTAGAGCTGGAATGCCTCTGCATAAAAGACTGGCTTCTCGCGTTGAACGTCCCTGCTGCGCGGTCTCCATGCAATCCACGAATCAATCACAGGTGAGAGAGTCAGCTTTGCCACGCTGTTGCTGCCAACAGCGTCACGCTGGATTGAAACGGCCTGCGGCGAGAGCACGTCCACGTCAAGGTTCACGAGCGTTAGAATAAGCTGATTCACCAGCCCGTATTGTGTCGGAAGGACGAAACCACTCTCAGTGACACCTTTCGTGGTATGCACTTGGTACTGCATCTCGATGTCGAATGCGCCGCTCTCCACGGCGAGCAATTGCTGCGCGCGTTTCGAACCCGCTGGTGCCTGCACGAGCTTGAGCGCGTTGGTCGGGTGCGTGATGCGTGTCAGCACCGCTGGCTCGAACAGCAGCGGCAGCATCTCGCCCTTGAGCGCCTGCCAGCGGATTTTGGCCGTTCCGAACGCAAACTTTTCTTCGACCCGTATCTGCTGTGTGATGGATTCAGCCAGCGGCGGCTCTTTTGGGAATGGCGCAGGCTGGGGACGTCGCGCTTCATCAGCTTGCGCTCCGGTGGCCTTTGTTGAACTGGCCGCATCATTCTCCTTTGAAGTCTCTGGTAAGGCAGCTTGAATATCTGCGCTCATTGCGATCGCTTGATTGGCCATTGGCAGCCACATCAGCCCGCCTAACACCAATGACGCCACCGACATTGCTGCGCCGCCTTCCGGCGCGGATGGCGAAGTGGGCTTCGGCTTTCTCGGCAATCGCGCGAGCTGGCGCAATGCGGGAATCAGGACGTGCAACAAAAGGAACGCTACGACAACAACAAGAAATCCCTTGGCTCCGTTCGGCCAACGAAGCGCCGCCCAGGCAGCCAGCGTCCAGCCGATCACTCTGAACCAGTGCCTCTCCGTCAGCCACCCATACGCCCACATCGCGAGAGCAGCCAACGCAGGCCAGGCGAATCCGACAACGCTGACCACCGACATTTCGTCTTCGACGTTCAACATCTCCACATTTAACGCGCTGTCGGCTTGTTGCACCGGAGCAAGAAACGTCACAGCGCGCGGCGCAATCTGGTATTGTTGTTGCGCCAGGTCCGCCAGGTTTGCCATCACTGCGATGGCCATCCCGAACGAGATCACGCCTAGCACAGTCCCCGAAATATAGCGGGCATCAAACTTGTAAACGCCCTCTTGACTCGTCCACCTCCACACCCGAATGGCTATTGCCAGCAACGCCATCACGGCAATCAGGCAGACCGTCACCGGCCCCGCCTCCTCACCGTGGAACATTCGCGCTAACTGCGTGAAGCCCGAAACGTCCGCCTCGCCGCCGACCGGTGTGAGCGACCCTTTTCTATAGATCAATCGCTGGCCCGTTTCCGGTTCTAGTTTCCATTCGGCGAGCATCACAGGGGCAGCCACAACGGGAGCGGCGACGGTCACGTGCTTCGGATTCTTTGATCGCGCGGCCAGTTTCAGATCGAGCATCAACACGGCGTTCGGGTCCGCCCGTTGCGGCAGCGGGATGAGGTTTGCGCTGCCATCTGTCACCGGTACGACCGCGGCGCTGTTGATCGTCGCCGACCATAGCTCTGTTCCCGGAGGCAGCGTGAGCCGGAAGTGCGGGTTGCCACGGTTCTTGATGAAGTAGCGCACGTCCGTGAGCACTTGGCCTTCCTTCGAAATCCTCGTGGTCAGCGAGGCGCGATCCACCACTTGGCTGAGCGAATCACCTTGCGCGAGCCGACTCAAAGCGAGTCTTAGGTTGAACGGCCGCGACGTGTAACGGTAAGCCGCGAGGATTGGCGCGTCGAAAAACAGGCGGTACTCCGGCGGCACCTCGCCGGTTTCGAGCGGTAGCAGTCCGGCTGACACATCCACTGGCTTGACCTGAAACTGGTACGCGCTGATGACGAGCGTGTGCCCCTGCTCAGATTGCGCGTCGATCGGACGCGCTCCAGTGAACACGAGAGTCTCGCCCTGCGTCTTGAATGGCCGTTCGTAGGTCGCGAGCAACGTGTAGGCGCCCGACACCGGCGTGTGCAACTGCACCACGTAACCGTTCGTGGCCTTCTGCCAATTGCGAATGTCCTTGCCCGAGAATTCGACGTTGAAATATTCGTCGGACAATTCGAGTTTGAAGGCCGACACCGGCGCTCCGGAAACAAGATAGTTTACCACGCTGCTTCCGTAGGCGATGCCTTCGCCGATCGAGAACAAATGGAATCCGTCCGCTTGGATGGACTGCGGCACACGTTCGACTCGCACTGTTGCTTCCCACGCCGGTTCACTCAGTCGGAAGGCCGATTGAATCCCCACGAGCTTGCGCGGGAAAAATGCGGTGGCGATCTCCGTCAATGCCTGGGTACGTTCCGGCGTCAGGCGAAAACCGGCGTCCGCCGAAACACCCACGTGACCGCGCACGGACTTCGCTTTGTCCACCTCGATCCGAGGCAAGACCCAGCTTGGGCCGCCGAGGGTGGCATTGCGCTCCAGACGAAGCTGGACGACCTGTCGGCCCGCCATTGGCTGACCGTAAACCAGCCGCAGCTCAGCGTCGGCCCTGTCCGCAGCTTCACGCAGGAAGTAGTCGCTGAGGCCGGACGCGTTGAGCTTCGCTACCGCGTAGCCCTTGGGAACGCGAAGAACAAGTTCTCGCAACGGGGCTTCGCGGATATCGAGCTCGATTTCCCCATCAATCGCCAGCTCGTTCTCGCCAAGATGATACGCGAGCACCTGCGACACGGTCAGCTCGGGAAGAATTTGATCCGCCTGAATCCTGAGTGCAACGTCAGCCCCGGAAAATCGGTAGGCAAACCGCTGTCCGCCAGCGACGCGGAAAAGCGCCTTGGTAATGTCGCTCTCGGGAAATTGTTCGGGAGAGATCTGCGAGAGTCCGCTCGCCAGCACGACTTCGAGTCGCACGGCTCCGTCATTCACGATTCGGAAATAGCCGGCGAACCGTGTGGCGCCTTCGGGCCGCAGTTGCATCGCATTCGCTGTTTGCGGGAAAGCGCCCAGCGGCGTCTGCATCTGTGCCTGGAGCGCGAATTGGTCCTTTTGCGGTTGATTAAAATGGACGATGAGACGGCGGTCGGTGGAGTTAGGAACCGGCTCGACATTCCAGGCCAACACCTGGTCTCCTTGCACGCGGGTGACTTCACCGGCGCCGCTCAGCAGCAGCACGACGCGGTTCAGCTCGCCTTGCATGACTTTGAAATTCATCAAGGCCACCTGCCGCATGAGGCCAGGGCTTATGTTGATCTGGGACAGCATCTCCGCGGCGTAGAAAAGCTTGCCCTCCGCCTCGGGTCGGGCGGCTTTCCACGAGAGTTTGACTGTCCCGTCCGGCGGCAGAAAGCTCATGAATTCGTTGCCTGAGCGTTCGGGCCGCGCTGCTCCTGCGAACTGGAATTGGGTGTCTGGGGGCAGCGCCTCGAGAATGATCGGTTGCAGCGCGCTGGGAGCCACATGGAAATCGACGATGTTCCAGCCATCGTTCCGGTGAACTGCGGCGTTGAATTTGAGCTGGATTGGAAATTCGCCAGGCTGATCGAAGACGAGGATAAACCGGCCTTGGTCGAAACGCAGGCGCCAGTTGGGATTTGGTTGAAAATCGGTGAGCGCGATGTTTCCGGAAATCAGAAGAACAGAGCCGCCTCTTGGATTCTTTACTCGCACGGTGGTGTTGAGGGTGAATCCAGCGATCTGGTCACTGAGCTGGCCGACGAGTTTAAAGTTGCGGAGGACGACTCTCCGCGCCTCCGGATCGGCGATAGTGACTCGAAGTGGCAACGAGTAGGCCGAGCCGTGGAACCGAAACGGCATGGGCTCGGGTTCATCGGGCTTGGTCTCGCCACGCATCCGCTCTGGCAGAAAACCCGGTGCGATCGGGACGAGGCCGGAAGGATTGACGGGCTGCACGTCGAGTTCCGGAGACGCTTCGACCTTCACATAACCGTTGAAGAGGGCGGGCTGCGTCGGAGTGAGCGTGAGAGACGGAAGCGTGTTCAACAAAGCCTTAAGCTCCCGCTCTGCGGCGATCGTGACGGTGAGCTGCGTGAGAGGTTTGTCGCCTTTGCGTGGGCGCAGAACCAGCGTGCGCAAGCCGTTCGTCTCCTGCCGAACGCTCCAGTCTTGCAGCGCATCGCCGCTGACCCGCAGGATCTCTCCGTCGCCGGAGATGATGAGCGGAAGTTCTTTCGGATCACCTTGGAGGATGTCGAGCGTGGCAATGATGGAGTGGGTGACTTTGTCACGCGTGACTTTGATGGAGTGCTGGAGCGCGGTCGCGTAAATGAGTTTCTCCCTGTCTGTGGGAAGGCCGTTGAGCACGGCTTCGATGACTAACCGCGCCTTGCCATCTTCGAGGCCGCCACTCACGGAAAGGTTCCTGAGCTCGGTCGTCGCGGCAACCGCAGGCAGCAGGGTGAGAAGTAACTGGATGGCTGAAAGCGCGCCAAGCAACGGACGTCGCGCAAATTCTTTAAGGTGTGCTGAGACAAGGTTCTTCATTTTTGTTGAATCGATTGAGTTGTGCGTAAAAGTCTGTGATGGCTCTCCTGTATTCTCGCTCTCTGGTTAGTCCTATCTTCCCGCGATGCTCTTGGCTTGCCGGATCATCCATTCGAGCTTTTTGGGGCGGGCGTCGGCGCCGTAAACGTCCGGCACGCCGCTGAGATAGGCGAGCAACCGATCCGGCGTGACTTCGCCCGCATAAGGACTCGACACGAGCCATTCTGAGAACGCGCTCGCGGTCGCGGCCAAGCGCATGGCAGAGCTGGCTTGCTCCAACGGAAGGGCATCCCCGGCGAAAGGCACGGCCCATTCGTGCTCGCGGTATTCGGCGGTGCCAGGAAGTTTGTAACGGACCCGGACGATGGCGATCGGGCCTTCGCCGCGCGGATTCACTTCCACGACGTAAAGCGCGTTGCCGGACTCAGCCGCGCCGATCTCGGCGGCATCGACGGTGTTGTCGCGGAACTGCTCCTTGGTGAGTTGGTGCTTCGCGTAGCCGACCTGGCGATACGCGGCGACGCGCCTGGGATTGAACTCGACCTGCACCTTCACATCCGAGGCCGCGACGCGCAGCGCGCCGGCGAGTTGGCCGGCAAACTCAGTCGATGCTTCTTCCGGAGTGTTCACGAAGCCGTAACGGCCATCGCCATTGCGTGAGAGCACTTCGAGTAAATCGTCGTTAAGGCCTTCCCAGCCGATCCCAAAGCAGTCGAGCGCGATACCTTGTTTGCGGTGCTCTTCCACTTTCTGTTTGAGTGCATCAGGACTCACGTTGCCGAGGTTGGCTGCACCATCGGTGAGGAGCACGACGCGATTGACGCCGCCGTTAACGTAATGCCTGAGCGCAGTCTGATAACCCGCGTTCATGGCTTCTTCGAGATTCGTGCCGCCCTGTGGAGTGAGGTTGCCAAGCTGCTCTGAGATCTGGCCGGCTTGGTTGCCGACTATGCCATCCACCCAGAGTCGCGCGGTGCGTGCGAAAGCAATCACACTCAGCTTGTCTTGCGGTTGCAATTGAGCGGCCAGCACGCGCAACGCTTCGCGAACGATCCGCACACGGTCGGCACGCTCCATCGAGCCGGAGTTGTCCAGCAGCAGCACGAGATTCAGCGGACGGTTCGGTTGGCGGCCTTGCGCGGCGGTCTTAACTGAGAAACGGAGCATGTCGCGGTTATGGGCGAACGGGTATCGCGCACGCTCCCAGGCGAACGCCACCGGCATGCCGGAGGGCGGCTCGGAATCGCGGTAATCGAAGGCATTAATGAATTCCTCGCTTCGCACCGCGGCAGGCTCGGGCATAATGCCGTGTTCGAGACTCGCAGCCGCCAGCTTGAACGAAACATCGGAAACATTGAGTGAGAAAGTGGAGAGCGCACTGTCGCGTGTTTGCACCTCTGGCTGAGGAACTGGAGCCACCGAAGCGGGCTTGGATGGAGTGAGGTCGGAAAGTTTGATCTGGGATTCTTCCTGAAAGAGCTCCGGACGTGTTGGAGCACGGGTAATTTTCTTTTCCGTTTCCATCAGGCCCGCCTTCTCCGCGTTGGACGCTGCTTCCTTCCCGCTGGCATCTTTCCAGGTTCCAGAGAGACGCCGGGTTGCTGGTTCGACGTGGAGGGTTCCTTCCTCTCCAGCGCTCGAACTAACTGCCGGAAGGGCGATGGACAGCGCTACCGGTGGTCGCTTGGCTTCTTGGCCTGGGACAACGGCAACCTTCTGAGATATTGAATCATCGAGTGTGTTGAGTCTCGCAAGGGCAAACTCGTCGTTGAGAGATTTATCGGTCTCGCCTAGTCCTTCCGTCTTGAACTTGGATAACTTCTGGTTCGCTTCGTCCGACGGACCAGCAGCGCCTCGCGTGAGCCCATAACGTTCCATCAACTTCGGGTCCATTTTGAAGGCGGGCATTTCCTGGGGAGGCGGTGTTGTCGGAGCCGGCGTTTCGATGAAGCGCGAGGCTGCGTTTTGAGTTGGAGCTAGTGGTGGAGGTTGAGCCGGTAAGGGCAGGTCAAGCCTATCTCTGACGCTCGATTGCGCTTGAGGTTCCAAGGCCTTGTAGTCGGCGTGCGTGTCTTGTGGTTGTTGCTCTCCAAGTCCACGCGCCAACCGACGTTCGAGTCCCAGGAGGCGATTCTCGAACAGAAGCTCCACGTTTTGCGGTGTCTGTCGTAGAAGCTCATCTCTGTCATTGGCCGCCACGGTTCCTCTTCCGAAGGCGACATTGCCGCTCTTCGAGAGTGTCTCGGCTCCAGACGTGCGCTTCAGGTCCGAGCTTAGTTCTGTCATTCCCGGCCGGGGCAATGTCAGCCCGTAGGCGACATCATCAACACGGTTCACGACCTCCGATTCTGAGGTGGCCGTTGCCGTTTGAATGTACGTTGTTCCGTTGACAGCGAAAGCCGCGATGCTGCCGCGGTCACCAGCGATAGATTCCTCAACATTAAGGACCTTCTTTTTGCCGAGTTCTGCGCTACCGCTCAATGGGAGGACGGCAACGCTGGTAGGGCCTTTCTGACCGGCTGCCGGCAGGACAAGACCCTTGCGGTTTGCACCGTTTCCACCCAAGAGAATGTTCGCGTCAGGCGCTAGTGTCGTTTGTGGTGGTGCGCTGACAGCGACCGCAGCCAGAGAATCTGTTGGGGCAGTTGGAATGGGGCGATCAAGGGCAGACGGGCTATTCGAAAGGAAGGATGATGCGCCATTTTGTTTGTCTGATTCAGGCAACCTTTCACCCTCTCCTCTGGCAATCTCACGAGCTGGCAGCGCGAAAAGTGTTCCTGTTTTGATGGCCGGATAACTGAAATTCACCAAAGGCTTTTCACCACCAAAACCCTCCGTGCGCTTCGAAGGATCGCCTTTTTGGAAAGCGAATCCGGCGCCCCCGCCGAGACCCACGCCAGGCTCGCGTATGGACGGTTCCTTAACCTCCTTCTTAGAAACGCGGACCCGTGCAACGTCTCTCCGATCTTGGGAAGCGGTTCCGTCGTCATTCGTCAATTGCTCGTCGGTTATTTCGACGTCGGAAACTGTCGCCTTAGCCATCTCGCGTTCAGAATTTCGCGAAGCCATGGGTGCCTTGAAGCGATGAAACTGATTGGAGAAACCTGGGAGCAGCGCCACCGAACCGATCAAGGCAACCAGAGCCGCAGCGAGGCTCAAGGGGATATACCAAGCCTTCTGGCGATGGTCTGGACGATTAAACTCTTTTGGGGTTACCGTCTTGAAATGTTGGACGAGATTCTTGCGGCGCGCGTCAGACAGCCTGAGCGTGGAGTGTTGCGCGGTGGTTTGCGCCGTCGGGTCGGTTGCAGCTTCGGCCACGAGGTCAATGGTTCGCTTGAGGCGCTCGTACAGCGTGGCTAGCTCGACATTCTGTTCCATAGCCTGCCGGATGGCGGCTGCTTCTTCAGCGGACAATTCGCCGAGCAGCAGCGCGGTTAAGCGGACTTCCATTTGCTCGTGAGCGCTTTGGGGAGAGTCTGGGTTCATAAGCTAAAACAGAGTGCAGCTCTGAGCGACGGCGTTGCGGCCTGTTTGGTTCGAGGGCGGAGGCATGATCATGGCACAACTCCGGTTCTCGCGAGTTCAGCGGCGATTGCTTTCAGCGCGTGGTGGAGAAGGTAACCCACGTGGCTGACTGTCAAACCGGTGCGGGCTCCGATTTCTTTGTAGGACAGATCCTCGTTGAATTTGAGGCGAACCAGCTCGCGACCGCGATCATCGAGGGTTTCCAGGCTGAGCTGGACTAGCTCAATGCCCTCCCATCGGGCAACCTGTTCATCGGGCAGAGGTTGGGGATCGGTGGACTCGGGGTCAGCCAGCGAGCCGTCTTCGGTGTTTGAAATGAGTGGCACGATTTTTCCGGCGCGGCGTCGATGGTTCAGTGCGAGGTTATGCACGGTTCGGTAGAGCCAGCGTCGGGGCTCGCGGACTTTCTCAAACTGCGCGTGGAGTCTCATGAATGCTTCTTGAACCACGTCCTCGGCGACGTCGAGTTCATTGAACAGGCGCACGGCGTAGTTCAGGAGAGGCGATTCCAGAGCTGCAAAGAGCTCTTCGATCGTTTCCCATCTCGGCGGTTCCACGATGACTTCGTTTGGTTGGGCCACGGTCATGCCTGGCTGAGTAATTTTTATCGCAACATTTACTTCAACCGCTGGTTTCCGCGACCCCGGCTATTGCTGCTCTCACTGATTAAGACACTTGAGATCCATACTTCTTAGACGATTTTTTTACTTTGATACTCGAAGCCAGCGGCCGCGGGTCGGCCACGAGGAAGCTTGCCCACGTGATACTGGATGAATCCCGCCAGAAATTTTCCGATTTCGCCATCTTGGCTTTGGCTGGGCTTGATGCGCTGGATGGCGGTCCAGTTTGCGCTGGTGATTCGTTCAAGGATCTCGGCTGAGCCAGGGCTGAGCTGGGCCTTGCGGAAATCCGGTTTCAAACCGAGCTGATGCAGGAGCTTTGTTTCAAAGGCATACACTGTGAGAGCTTGCGGCGATGCTTCAGTCAGGCTTTTGAGCGCGCTGAGAAACAGCTCGAAGAGCCCAGGCACAGGCGAGTCCGACTCGGTGGTCTGCTCGACTAGTTGCGTGAAATAGGAGGCCTGCTGGAGATAGCCAAGTTCCCGTCTGAGACCGGAATGAAAGTCGAGCACGCTTACTTCGTGCAGGTTATGCAATTCACTTCGGCGGCTTCGATGGAAGGAAAAATCACACAGATAGAAGAGATCAAGCTTGCCTCGGAAGGGCGATTTAGGACGGAGCGCGCCCTTCGCCACCGTGGCGATTCTGCCCAAGTCCGGCGTCACCCAATGCACGATTAAACTAGTCTCGGTCAGGGCGCGTGTGCGAAGGATCAGCCCAGGCGTGCGTTGGTCCATACGTGGCTAGCCTCTAAATTTCCGAGGCTTGATTTCCAAGTCCCTGACCGGAAACATCCGGGCCAATTGACCCACCAACCTGTTCTCCTGGCGCTTCATCGCTTTGCGAGCGCTCGCAGTGGTATCGTCGAATCCTTTGAGGTGCAATACTCCGTGAACGAGATAACGGAGGACTTCGGCTTGCCACGACGTGCGGAATGGCGTCGCCTGCTTCATGGCGTCTTCGATGCTGATAAAAATTTCGCCGTGAATGGACGGAGAGGCTGCGGGAGGATCATACTGAAACGTGATTACGTCCGTGGAACCAGGATGTTTGAGAAACGTCTCATTGAGGCGCGCCATTTCAGATGCGGAAACGACGTAAATGCCGATTTCAAACTGAGCTGTTTGCAGAAGTTCCGTCAGTAAGTGGCGAGCCATCTGGCGGAGCAGAGGCAACTTGATGCCTTGAATCCGCTGGCAGTTGCGCAAGACGAGTTCATTCATTGCGTTTGCCGCGATGTTCTTCGTAAGCAGCGACGATCCGCTGGACTAAAGGATGTCGAACTGTGTCGCCCCTTTGAAATTCGACGATGGCGATGCCTTCGATGCGGGCCAAGGCTCGATGCGCTTCGAGCAGGCCCGAATGTTTGTGCGAGGGAAGGTCAATCTGGGTCGGGTCGCCGGTAATGACGGCTTTAGAGCCATGGCCCAGCCGGGTCAGGAACATGAACATCTGTTCCGCCGTGGAGTTTTGCGCCTCGTCTAAAATGACAAAGGCGTGGTTGAGAGTGCGTCCTCGCATATAGGCGAGTGGCGCGATTTCAATGGTGCCGCGCTCCGTGTGCTTTTGGATTTCTTCAGCGGGCATCATGTCATTCAGCGCGTCTTGAAGCGGACGCAGGTAGGGAAAAATCTTTTCGTAAAGATCGCCTGGAAGAAAGCCGAGGGCTTCGCCTGCTTCGACCGCGGGACGCGTCAAGATGATGCGCGACACCTTTTCCTCCCGGAGCGCAGCCGCTGCCATCGCAACCGCGATGTAGGTCTTGCCAGTCCCGGCTGGGCCAATGCCGAATGTGATGTCGTGATGGCGGATAGCCTCGATGTATTTTTTCTGGCCGAGGGTTTTGGGAGTGACTGTGGACTTTTTGAGCGAAGTTTGGATGCGCTCACCCGACAAACTCTGCAGCATGTTAGGGCCATCGCTCTTCATCACGTTGAGGGCATAGCCGAATTCGCGGTTGCGGACGGGTGATCCGGCTTTGATCGAATTCTCCAAAAACTGAAATAACTGTTTGGCGCGCTCGACGGCGTCAGCGGAGCCTTCCAGTTTGATCCAGCCTTCCCGCGCTGTGGCTTTAACATGCAGTTGATCTTCCAGGGCCTTGAGGTTTCGCGGGTCGTTGTTAAAAAGCTGTTGTGCTGCTCGGTCGTTCTCAAAGTGAAGGGTTTCCGAAGGCATACAAGAATTTCAGTGAGGCTTGGTGGACTTTCAGCACGACTGGGAGAATTCCGCGCGCAGTTTGGCGGCCAGGTCAGTCAAAGCTTCTGGGAGAACGGTGTTGTGGGCGATGACCGGCATGAAATTCGTGTCCCCTTGCCAGCGCGGCACGATGTGGATGTGCAAATGATCCAGAACACCGGCGCCCGCGGCGCGTCCGAGATTGAGGCCGATATTAAATCCGTCCGGCTTCATAACACGCGTGAGGACCTGCTGGCACCGGCGTGTGAGCTTCATCAAGTCGCAGAGTTCTTCGTCCGTTAAGTCGCTCAGGTTATCAGTTTGCTTGTAGGGTACGATAAGTAAGTGACCGCCAGTGTACGGATAGGAATTCAACACCGCATAGCAGGTGCGGTCGCGCACGACAACATAGTTGGTCTCGTCATCGCTCGATTGGGCGATCTTCGAAAAAATGGAAATATCCGAGGGCGCAGGCTTCGGCGCCAGAATGTATTGAATCCGCCAAGGGGCGTGCAGTGATTCCATTGCGAGACGCTAGTCGGCAGCTTTCTAATTGTCAAAAGCCGATCACTCGCACCGGGCAACTCTCACGAGGGCGCGCGTGGAGTGCCAGCTTCAGTCGGCCAGGGCGCAAGACCGACTAAAGCCAGCGGCTCCATGGTCCGGGTTCTCGGTTGTTTTGAGTGGAATCATTTCCGTGTCCGGACAGGAGAACTCACTCCCGAGGGGTACGTAGAGTTTGTAGAGATTAGACATTTTCCGACCGTGTGCTGTTGTAGCCGATGAGCTATTTCCAACTGCCATCTCCCGGAGGGGAGATTTGAGAATAGCCCAGCGTTTCAAGGGTGGGATTGCGTAGCCAATACCCAAAGTCCCGAAGGGACGGTTGAGAGGTAACGTAGGACGTCGGGTGATTCGGCCGTCCCTGCGGGACTTATGCGATGGCTCATTCGAACCCAGCAGTGAACTGCTGGGCTATTCTCGGATCTCCCTCCGGGAGACGAAGGCGGCCAATAGGTCCAAACTCCCGTCATCCCGGCGAGATGGAAAAATGGTCTTCATCCGCTGTGGAACTATTCCGCTGGAAACAGCGAGGCTCCATGGTCCGGCAAAGAAACGATTGCGCCGCTGGCCATTAGAGCGCATAAATGACCTCATGCTTCAGACTGCAGAGCCCGGTGTTCCTGGCGTAAAAGTCGCGGTGACAAAGGGCGAAGAAATGGCCGGATTCCGGGATCGGTATCTGGAAGCTTTTCGCTGGATGGTCCTGGGGCGCACATTAGACGAGAAATTTGCCAGCCTTTATCGAGGCGGAAAAATCCATGGGGGTGTTTTTATCGGTCGAGGTCAGGAAGCCTTAAGTGTTTCCGTGGGGCACCAACTCCGAAAGGGCGATGTTTTTGCGCCTCTCATCCGAGATTTGTCGGGGCGACTCGCTTTTGGTGAACCGATCCTAGATGCCGTGCGTAATTACCTAGGCTCCCCGCTGGGACCGATGCGCGCGCGAGACGGAAACGTTCATCGAGGCAGGCCGAAGGATGGGCTGCTTCCCATGATCAGCCACCTTGGAGCAATGATTCCAGTGGTTAACGGCGTGCTGATGGGCCGCCGCTTCCGAGGTGTCCAGGGAATCGTGGGCGCTACGTGCCTCGGCGATGGAGGGACATCGACGGGCGCTTTTCATGAAGCGCTCAACCAGGCTGCCGTCGAAAAGCTTCCTCTTGTGCTGGTTGTGGCGAATAACCAGTACGCCTATTCCACCCCCACCTCGCGTCAGTTTGTCTGCCACTCCCTGGTCGATAAGGCGGTCGGTTACGGAGTGGAAGGACATTCGGTGGATGGGACCGATTTGGCAGCTTGCTTGAAAGTGTTGAATGTGGCCATTGGCAAGGCCCGTGAAGGGGGGGGGCCACAATTGGTTGTCGCGCGACTGCTCCGCCTTTGTGGGCATGGTGAGCATGACGACTCCAGCTACATTGATCCGAATCTTAAAAAGTCACCCATGGGCCGCGACTGCTTGAAAGTTGCTGAAGATTATCTGTTACAGCACAAATGGGCGGACGGACGGCAAATCGAAGCTTGGCGAAATGACGTAACGCAAAGGGTGGAGGAGGCCATTGCCATCGTCCAACGTGAGCCTGGCCCCGATCCCTACAAGGAGAACTGGTGTGCGCTTGCCTCCAAGCATCTCAATGAGGTGCACCAAGTTCTGTGAGCCACGCAGTCGGTTTCCAGAGTGCTTGGTGAAATCAACATCGAGAAAACCGACTGGGCTGCTGGGCTTCCAGGCTGTCGCACGCTCAACATGTGGCCGGTGAGGCTATGAGAGCAACCTGATGATCGGATATTAGGGAACAGCTTGCCTCGGCGCTGCAAAGAATTAGCATTCCGGAGTGAGCCATCTGGTTTCCAAAGTTGAGCAAGCTATCCAGGCGCAGTATCTCTTTAAACCGAACCAATTCATTCTCGTCGCGGTTTCGGGAGGACTCGATTCGATGGTGTTGCTGCATGTCCTCTGCCGCCTGGCGGGCAAGAATGGCTGGATGCTCGCGGTAGCTCATTTCAATCACCTGCTTCGGGGGGACGGCAGTGATGCCGACGCCGAGTTCGTACGACTGGCCACTGCGCGGCTCGGTTTGAAATTCATCAGCGAGCAGCGAGATGTTCAACAGTTTGCTCGCGCGCATAAACTATCCGTGGAAATGGCCGCGCGAAACCTTCGCCACGATTTTCTGGCCAGAACCTGCTTAACACTTGGAATTAAAACGATGGCATTGGCCCACCACGCTGATGATCAGGTTGAGTTGTTCTTTCTCCGGATGTTTCGCGGCGCGGGAGGCGAAGGTTTGGCTGGCATGCGATGGAGTAGCCCTTCTCCCAGCGATGAGACTATCGAGGTCGTGCGGCCGCTTCTGGGTTTGCTAAAGGATGATTTACAGAATTTTGCTAAAGAGGAGGATATTGAATTTCGTTCGGATGAAACGAATGCGCAGCTCGACATTGAGCGAAATCGTATTCGCCACGAATTATTGCCGTTGATTCGAGAGCGTTACCAGCCGGCGTTGGTTAAAACAGCGTTACGTTCAATGGAAATTATTGGTGCCGAATCAGATTTTGTTAGAAAGAGTGCGCGGTCGTGGGAGCACCGAAAAAATGACATCGCTTTCGACCAACTCCACCCCGCAGTGCAGAGGCAATGGCTGCAAATGGAACTGCTGAAGCTTGAGATTATTCCCGAGTTCGACTTGATCGAGCGACTGCGTTCTGAGTCGGGCCAAGTGATCATGGTCAGTCCCGAGTTGACGATTTGGCGGGACCATCAGGGGAATATCAAGTCGCATGTTGTATCGTCCGTCACGTTTGATGCCGACCAACGGACGGTGGACTTGTCTGCGAAGGAGGGTCAAACCTGTTTTGGCGGCGTAACCATTATGTGGCAAATCGAGGAGCGCCGGTCATCGTCAGAAGCGGTGCCGAATGCCGTCTCGGGTTGTGAGTGTTTTGACGCCCGCAAAGTAGGATCGCCTATCGTGTTGCGGCACTGGCGCCCGGGCGACCGATTCCATCCCATTGGAATGAAAACGCCAGTTAAGCTCCAAAATCTATTCACGAACGAGAAAATCCCTCGCGACCGTCGTCACGAATTGGTTGTGGCGGCAATGGCGCAAGGTGACATCTTCTGGGTAGAAGGGTTGCGAATGTCGGCACAATTCAAGCTGGACAACCAGACTGTTTCAGGTTTGAAGTGGACTTGGGGCCGTGAGTAAAGCGATGCGGTGGCTGAGCTTGCGAATGCGTACGGAACGTCGCCTTTTGGAGCGCAGTGCCGTTGAGGCATTGGCTTTCGGGCGGTGTGGGAAGAAAATACTGGGCGTTTTTGTCCCAATTCGACCGTTGCGCCATTGAGCCTGCGGTGATAGGTTGACACGAATTTTACTTATTCAAATGTCTGACGATAACAAATCTACGGGCAAGAACGAACGCAAGACTGGGGATGTCAAAGTGCCGCCGCGCAACTGGCTCCTCTGGATTCTCATTCTTGGATCTATACCGCTGCTGATGATGCTCCAGGGGCGGAAAGACCCGAAAGAAAACCAGATTTCTCGATCATTCCTTGTTGGCTTAGTGACAAATAACTTGGTCAAGGAAGGAACCATTCACTATAATCCACAATCTTCCGTTCTCCAGGAGATTACCGGTAAGTATTACAGAAGTCGGGACGGTGTTAAGCTGACGAACGAGGACACGGTCTCTTTTACGATCAAGACCCTTCTGAACGAGGAGTTGCGCGATAAGCTGCTGGATGCGGGATTCGAGCCCAAGGAGCCAAACACCTTTCTGGTCAATCTGTTTATTACGATTCTGCCCATTCTGTTCGTGGCCTTTTTGATCTACTTCTTTTTCATTCGGCAGATCAAAATGGCGGGCAAAGGTGCGTTGAGCTTCGGCAAAAGCAAGGCTCGGATGCTCAGCAAAGAGAAGAACCGGACCACGTTCAAAGATGTCGCGGGAGTAGAGGAAGCCAAAGAGGAAGTGTCGGAATTGGTCGAGTTCCTCAAAGACCCTAAGAAATTTCAGAAACTCGGCGGTCGCATTCCCAAGGGAATCTTGATGATAGGCGCGCCCGGAACTGGAAAAACACTTTTGGCCAAAGCGATCGCCGGGGAAGCGGACTCCGCTTTCTTCAGTATTAGTGGGTCTGACTTCGTGGAAATGTTCGTCGGCGTCGGGGCCAGCCGCGTTCGAGACATGTTCGAGCAGGCGCGCAAAAACACGCCGTGTTTGATTTTCATCGATGAAATTGATGCGGTGGGCCGGAGCCGTGGCCATGGGTTGGGCGGTGGCAACGATGAACGCGAACAGACTCTCAACGCCTTGCTTGTTGAAATGGATGGCTTCGATACGCAGGAGGGAATTATCATCATTGCGGCGACCAACCGACCGGATGTTCTTGATCCTGCTCTCTTGAGGCCGGGACGGTTTGACCGTCAGATCACGGTGAGTTTGCCAGACGTACGGGGACGAGAGGCGATTCTCAAAGTTCACGCCAAGAACGTTAAGTTGGATCCCAGTGTCGATTTGACGGTGATCGCCCGTGGAACCCCAGGTTATTCTGGAGCTGAGCTGGCCAACTTGCTCAATGAGGCCGCTTTGCTCGCCGCGCGGAACAATAGGAAAGCTATCGGGATGTTTGAGTTGGAAGATGCCCGCGACAAGGTTCGCTGGGGCCGCGAGCGTCGGAGCTTGGCTATGACCGACGAGGAGAAGAAATACACGGCTTGGCATGAAGCCGGACATGCTCTTGTCAACGTCATGCTCAAGCACACCCACCCGTTGCACAAAGTCACAATCATTCCACGTGGCCAGGCTCTCGGCTCGACGATGTCACTTCCCAAGCAGGATGTCTTGAGTCGCCGTCGCAAGGAAATGCTCGACATGATCGCCATGGCGATGGCGGGACGTATTGCCGAGGAAATTGTTTCGGGAGACATATCCACAGGCGCTTCCGGCGACATTCAACAGGCCACCCAAATGGCTCGCGCCATGGTGTGTCACTTTGGAATGAGCGATAAGCTCGGCATGGTCCAATATGGCGACAATAATGAATACGTTTTCCTT
This sequence comes from Akkermansia muciniphila, assembly GCA_945861765.1. GTDB lineage: Bacteria > Verrucomicrobiota > Verrucomicrobiia > Limisphaerales > SIBE01 > SIBE01. Next base: position 44,195 of record CAMAWP010000002.1, read on the forward strand.
GGGCGCGAGATGATGCGGAGCAAGGACTATAGCGAGAATGTCGCCCGGGACATTGATGCGGAGGTGAAGCGGATTATTGATGAAGGCTACAAGGTGGCAAAGGACATCATCGATACTCACCGTGATAAATTGGAAATCATCGCACAATCGTTGCTCGAGTACGAAACTCTGGATGGAAGCCAAGTCGATGAGATTATGCGAACGGGCAAATTCACCCCTCCGCCGCCTCCGCCGAAGACTGATCCACCTACCGGTGCGATGGCCGCGACGCCGCTGCCGGAAGTGCCAAAACCAATTCCCCCACATTTACCAGGGCTGGGATCTCCCGCGCCAGCGGCGGCCTAAAACCTGGCGTTCAAGAAGCCGTCGTGGGGATTAGGTCAGGTTCCGGGATCCATTCCGCGCAGGGCTTCCTGAATATCTGAAATCTGAAATTTCAGGCCATGAACCTCCCTTGAGTCTGCCGGACGGAAGTCCCTCGTTCACTTGAAACCAAGCTGTCGGATTGACTCTTGGCCTCAAATCTTTAGGTTCCCGCCATGATTATCGCACCGTCGCTGTTAGCCGCCGACTTCGGTCGTTTTGCCGAGGAAGCCCGAAGAGCCGAACGCTCCGGAGCTGAGTGGCTCCATCTGGACATCATGGACGGGCACTTTGTGCCGAACATCTCGTTCGGGCCGGCTGTGGTCCAATCGCTCAGACCTCTCAGCCGGATGTTCTTTGATGTGCATCTGATGTGTTCTCGACCGGAGATTTTGTTAGAGTCTTTTGCGAAAGCCGGAGCCGATTGCATTACCATTCACGTTGAGCTCGGCGATCAAGTTTCTTCTTTGCTCTGGAAAATTAAATCAATGGGCAAGAAGGCGGGGCTGGCGGTCAATCCGCCCACCGCGATTTCCATGGCAAAGCCGTACTTGAGCCAGGTCGATTTGCTTCTGGTGATGACGGTAAACCCTGGGTTTGGAGGTCAATCGTTCATTGAAGAGAGTTTACCGAAGGTCCAGCAAGCGGAGGTGTGGCGGCGGCAAAAAAATCTGAAATACCGTCTGGAAGTGGATGGTGGCATCAATTTTGTCACGGCGGCTGAATGCGCGCGCGCCGGAGCGGATACGTTCGTCAGTGGCACCGGTCTCTTCGGCCAGCGCAATATGAAAGCGGCGGTGAGAAAAATGCGCTCGATTGTTACTGCCCAAAGCGCCGATCGAGTAAAATAAATGCTCTTGGCACCAACTGACGTTCCCCGGAAAATGGAGATGTTGAATTGAAGTAAGTCCGAGCGATTCGCGAGATGGCGAGCGGAGAATTTTATTTGGAAACTGAAGCCGAAGCCGTGGAGTTTTAAGGCGGCGTCATTTTGGAATTATGAGTCAAATTAAGTTCGGGACCGATGGATGGAGAGCTCTCATTGCCGAAGATTTCACGTTTCACAACCTCGAACGAGTGGCCCAGGCGACGGCGACTTATTGGAAATCGAATCCCGTCCCAGATACCCAAAGAAGAGCTGTGGTGGGGTACGACAGGCGTTTCTTGTCGGATCAGTTTGCTCAACGAACCGCAGAGATTCTATGTGGCAACGGTTTTGCCGTGACCCTGACGCATGAGGCGACTCCGACGCAGGCTGTTTCGCTCGCGGTCCGAGCGCAGAAAGCAATCGGCGGGGTAATGATCACGGCGAGTCACAATCCCCCGGCTTTTAATGGTTTCAAGTTGAAAGCGTTTTATGGCGGGTCCGCCGAACCCGCTATATGTCAGGCTGTGGAAGCCGCCTTGGACAGGGAGCCGGTGCAGTCGATCAGTCTTCACGAAGCGATCCTGACCAAGCGCATTCGCATCCAGAATTTGCGGGCTGCCCATTACCGGGCCGTGAAGCGATTGGTTGACTTCAAGCTTATCGCCCAGTCGAAGCTGCATCTTGCCCACGATGCCTTGTTCGGCGTCGGAGCGGGATGCTTTGATGAATTGCTGGTCGGAACGACTTGCCGGGTGACGACTCTGAATTCCGCTCATGACCCGCTTTTTGGCGGTCTGAATCCCGAGCCCATTCCGAAGAACTACGGCCCCAGCGCAGCTTATCTGAAAAGGCATCCGCACGATATTTGCCTCGTCACGGATGGCGATGCGGATCGCGTTGGCGGGATGGACGGCCGGGGAAATCCATTATCGACCCACCAGCTCATTTGCCTGCTTCTCCATCATTTCGTCGTGAACCGGAAGCATTGCGGACGCGTCATCAAAGCGCTTACCACGACTTCCATGGTCGATAAGATGTGCTCGGCGTATGGTTTGGAATTGGTCGAGACAGGCGTCGGCTTCAAATACATTTGCGCTGAAATGTTGAAGGGCGACGTCTTGCTGGGGTTCGAAGAAAGCGGAGGCATTGGTTTCCCAGGACATATTCCGGAGCGAGATGGGATCCTCGCTGGCTTGATGCTGCTTGAATTGCTGGCCACCGAGAAAATGCCGGTGAAGAAATTATTAGCCCGGTTGTTGAAACAATTTGGGCCTCATCATTACGCGCGAATTGATGCCGCCTTTCCTCTCGAAAAGCGCCCGCTCTTAATGGGGCATTGCATAAAAAATCCGCCTGCTCGACTGCTCGGATCGCCGCTGGCGGAAATCAAGTCTTACGACGGCGTGAAATTCATCGCCCAAAATGGATCGTGGCTGATGCTCCGCGGCTCTGGCACTGAACCCATTCTTCGGATTTACGCTGAGGCGAGCTCGGAGGAGGGTGCCCGAAAGCTACTCCGGCAAGGAGTAAGCTTGACCCAACAGGTTTAGCCCGGCGCATCGTGGATCTACCCGTCGGGACTAAAGCAAGGGCTCCATACTTCTTGTCGTGAGAATTGCTGCCAAGACGGACAGCAGCTCTCATTTTGGCTTTCGACCGCCTGAAGGCGGGACCCCGTGCGTTCGCCAGGTAGGTAGTCCCGGCTTCAGCCGGTGGGGCACCGACACTTCCAGACGCGTTGGATTGTTTGACGCGCTGCCGCCTGAAGGCGGGACTACGTGCCAATTGAGTCGCGGCTTCAGCCGGTTCTTGGTGTTATCTGCGGCCATACGGAGAATTGCTGGCAAGACGGATAAGAACATTGACACGGCAGGCATTTTCCTCTACCCATCTGGCATTCTAGCTGTTTGCATTATGAAAGCGTTCGCCCTATTCGCGAAGCCACTTAAGGGATTGATTCCCGGTCCAAGACCTTTTCAATCCCACCTCCCCGCCCCGTGCGCTGAAGGCGATGGCTTGCAAGAATCCGAGTGAGCGTCGACACGTTTAAGAAAACCCCCTCATCAAGACCATGAAAGCACACATTACAAGCGTCCTTATCCTCTCCCTTGCGCTGGCCCACTCGGCGATGGCGCAGAACAAGCCGGGCAATCCGGAAGACAATGGCCTGACCCCTAAGACCGAGACGAGCTACGTTAACTCGCCACCGGACGATCTGAACAACGGAAAGCTCGAAAGTTTGGGAGTCTCCGTTTCGAGCAATGGCAATGTGATCGTCGGCTGGGAAGACGATGGTGATGGAATCACTGACTTCGAGGCGGTGTGGATGCTTTTAGACTCAGTGGGCAAGCGCCTCAACACGGATGCTCTGATTAAATCGGTGGACGGCACGAGCGTTACGACGAAATACCGCGCCTTTTTCCGGAAGGATGGCAGCCCCGTCTCGGGCAATACCGCTTGGGGTCCTAAGATCAAAGCGAACCTCTTTGGCGATGGCATCGGTTTGGGGGCGACGGCTTATGGTCTCGGTCTGGAAGTCCCAGAATTGGCCGCTCTTCAGACAACACCGGCCGGTGACGCGGGTGACTTTCCCGCTGTTCAGTTGCTCACCAACGATGGCAAACCGATCGCGATCGTTTCCGGTTTGAGTGACAAGGACGCAGATCCGGATGGAGATGTGCGCATCGGCGATTGGGAGTATCTAGCCAACGGGAATGTGGTGATCGTCGGTGAAAGTCGGCAGAAGGACGACTTGGTGAACCGATGGAAGGGCGCTGCCCCTGGGAATCATGCTGTCTATCGAATCGTCGATCAGACTGGCAAAGAAGTCGTGCCGCTTGCATTGGTCGGCGCGACTCCGGATGCCAACGAAATCTGGCATGGTGTTGGGGTGACCAAAAACGGATTTGCGGTTCGTTTCGGCCAAGGAGGCGCCAAAGTTCGAATGTTCAATAACAGTGGCGTTCCTGTCAGCACCAATATTGATGTAGGCGCTCTCACTGGAAAAGCGATCGCGGCAGGGGGCGGTCGAGGCGACGGCTCAGGATTCCACGGGAATGGCAATGATGCGTATGTTTTGACAAATAGCGGGACTGACGACCAAGGCGCCAAGCAGGTTTGGCTGACGGTTCTCAACACGAACGGAACCGTGCGTTTTTCACGCGCAGTGGCCGACGATTTGACGCTGACTGGTCCTGACCGGGTGGATGCGGCGATTGATTCGTCCGGTCGCGTGTTGGCAGTCTTTGATGATCCGAGCGCGAGCGCATCGGGAAACCGCCTTGTCTTGGGGCGTATGTTCGATGACAAGGGCAACCCGCTTGGAAAGACATTTTTCGTGAGTGAGAAGGAAACCGACGGAACGGCCAGCGCAGACTCACGGGATCCTCGCGCTGCTTGGCGCGGCGGTCTCGCCGCTGTCGTTTGGGAGAGCAAGAACAATCCGGACAGCCCGGACAAGGCCGTGGTGGGGGTGCGGCTGTTCAGCACCTTTGAACCTGGAAGCGCCGAGTCAGCGGGGCTCAAGCGCGTTGTTTCCGATACCGCAGCCATTAATCCTGGTGTTGATTCGTTGGATAACTGGGAACCCTACATCAGCGTTCTGGGGAACAGCACGTTCTTGATTGAAGCCAACACCTTTGCGGATGGCTCCACTGGAGAGCAGCGCTATGTTGTGGCGTTTCAGCCGGCCGATGGAAAACCGATGAAACGGGGTGAAGGATTTTACACCGACGCCGGACAGCCGTTCAAGGGGTCGATTAACCTGTCCCGTCAGAATGGGAACCCTGGCCGCGTCGCGGGCGACAGGCGGCCCGGCGCTGTCAACTTCATGGTTGGCGCAGAGACGTCCGTTCATAGCCTTCCGGAATTTCAAGCTGACAAGCGCTGGACATTGGGATTTCTCCGTGCGACGGACGCTCGATTTGCCACGGTGGAGATTTTCAAGTTGGATGCTGCTTCGCTGGCGCAGACTCCGTTAACCAAGGCCATCGACCCAGTTAACGGGCGCTTGACGAGTGGCGATGCCTCGGGCATCGGGCAGCTCGGACGTTTTGGAGGTGACATCGCAGTCCTCGATAATGGGAACTTCGTCGTTGCCATCGATGACCGCTCCCAAATCCGTGACGCCGCAAACATCACCACAGCCGTTGTCATCGCGCCGGACGGCTCGGTTGTGAAGGAAAGCTTCGTTGTGGATAAACAAGATATCTGGTCCAACGTGACATCCTACAAAGGTGGCTTCGCCGTGCGCGTCCACAATATCATCTACTTTTTTGATAACAGCGGAACGGCGACAGGCAAAGCGGATCAAAGCAGCTCTGGCGCGAGCTTCGATGGAGGCCGCGGCGACGGCACTCGGATCGCTGGCCACATCAACAGCCCATACGTTTACCTGGCTGGCCGTGTCACCGGAGGAAACATTGTGAAGGTCGCTGCATTCGATTCTCGCGACCAAAAATTTGTTGCGATTGGCGATGTCAGTGAACCCGGGTTTGCAGGCGACTTCGACCGAGTCACTATCGCATCGGACGCGCTGAACCGGTTGATCGTGGCTTGGGTTTCCAAACCGCCAGGCTACGAGAAGGAGCAAGTTGCAGGGCGAGTCCTATCTTTCGATGCTACCAAGAAGACAATCGCGCCGATCACGAAGAGCTTCTTTGCCTTCGTCAATAATGCGAAGGCGGGCATTCGCTCCTTAGGGATGAGCGTCGCGATGACAACCAAAGAGATCTGCATCGCCGCCAAAGGCGAAATCAACCTGCAAAACAAACCCGAATTGGGGCCGAATTCTCCGACACAACTCGACTTTTATACGGTCCTCAGTCATCCAGATCCTAAGGATGATCCGACGCCGCCCGTGGGCGCGACGGGTGGCGGTGGTGGTGGCCTTCCACAGATTCCGCTTCCCGCAGCCGCCAACCTCAAGCTGTGGCTGAGCGCCGATAAGGGTGTGACTGCCACTGCTGGCAGCGTGAGCGCGTGGGGGGACCAATCCGGAAACTTGAACAATGCCCTGCAAACCGACACCACGGCTCGTCCGCAACTCGTGGACAATGCTGTGAACAACAAGCCTGTGATCCGCTTCGACGGCATTAACGATTATCTGCTCGTGCCCCACTCCCCGAGCATTGCAATCGCGGGCGATATCACGACCTTCTTCGTCGTCAAGTTCGATGACTTCGCGACATTCCGTGCCGTCTGGGCCAAGACCCTCGTGAATCAACCCGGGCCCAACGATTGGTACGCATTGCCCAACACCGGCATCCCGCGGGCTTATCGCGGCAACGGCATAGGGGCGAACGGTTCGGTGGACGGAACCACGCCGCTCAACGCGGGCGAATACCTCATCCCGGGCTTCGACATGGCGGGGCCGACGCTGCACCACTATCTCAATGGCAAGCCGTCCGGCGAAGGCCGGATTACCGCGGCGATCGTTGACGCCGGGACGCGGCTGCTGATTGGCACACGCGACGATCTTTTCACGAAGATGAAAGGCGACATCGCCGAGATCATCATTTACGACACTGCGCTCTCCGAGGCGGACCGTAGCTTAGTGGTGAGCTACCTCGGCAACAAATACGGCATTCCCGTGACTGCCAGCCTCCCGCAGCCGCCACTCGCAGTCAGCCGTTCCGGCAACAGCATCACCATCTCGTGGCCGCAGGCTGCCACCGGATTCACGCTCCAATCGGCGGCTGCCTTGCCAGCCACCGCGTGGCAAGCCGTGCCTGGTGTCGTGAATAACAGCGTCACTGTGGTCCCGGGCGCCGGAAACACATTCTACCGGCTCAACAAACAGTAAAACGACCTTAAGCCTTGCAAAACATCGGCTAAGTTAAAATCCTCATACGAATTGAACGACGGAAGGGCGCGAACCAGGTGCTCTTCCGTTTTTTCATCTCTCTGTGGTTCCTTAGGTAAGCTCGATTGACAACTGATTTATGAGCGTTCGCGTTCGTTTTGCTCCAAGCCCCACCGGGTTCCTCCACATTGGAGGTGCCCGCACGGCTCTCTTCAATTGGCTGTATGCCCGCCATACCGGCGGAACATTTATCCTCCGGATCGAGGACACCGACACCGCTCGTAACACGCAGGAAGCAGTCGAAGTCATTTTGACTGGGTTGCGCTGGCTCGGTCTGGACTGGGATGAGGGACCGGTCGAAAGCCGAGCCGATGGGCCCAGTAAAGGAGACCGAAGCCCTTACTTCCAATCGCAGCGCGGCCATATTTATCAGAAGCGCGTTCAGGAGTTGAAGGACAAAGGCTTCGCTTACGAGGATGAAGGGGCTGTCAAATTCAGAATGCAACGCGAGCCGATCGTCATTCCCGATTTGATTGTTGGCGATGTGACCCGCTTGCTCACCGACCGGGAAGAACTGGAGCCCGATTTCGTCATCGTTCGCTCCGATGGCCAGCCAGTTTTCCATTTGGTCAATGTCGTCGATGATTTGGAAATGCAAATCACCCACGTCCTTCGTGGTGAGGACCATCTCACCAACACCGCGAAGCACATCGCGCTGTTTCGTGCGTTCGGGGTCGAGCCGCCGAAATATGCTCATATCCCGCTGATCCTGAATATCGATGGAACCAAGATGAGCAAGCGCGACAAGGGCGCTTCACTCACGGCGTATATGGCGGAAGGATATGTTCCCGAGGCAGTCGTGAATTATCTTTATCTGCTGGGCTGGTCGCCGAAAGGCAATCGGGAAATCGTGCCGATGGAAGAAGTGATTCAGCTTTTCGACCTGCCACAAATCTTACGACACAATGCCCGTTTTGACATGGATAAACTCCAGTGGATGAACTGGGAGTACATTCGTGCCATGAGCCCAACGCGGTTCAATGAACTTGCGATTCCAGCACTTCACAAGGCTGGCTTGAGCACCTCAGGATTCGATTCCTCCTACATCCATGAGGCATTGGCCACTTGTAAGGAAAAGGTCAAGTTGCTTTCCGACGTTCCTGCTTTTACCGATTTTTATTTCGTTCCCGAGCTAGCTTATGATCCGGACGCCGCCGCGAAATATTTCGTCGCTGGAAACAAAGGCCGTTTGTTGAAGTTACGGGATGACTTCGCTGAGCTAACAAATTTTGACGCCGATCTGTTGCAGACGACTTTGAAGAAGGTCGCCGCAGAACTTGGTATTAAAGTGGGGGAGCTTGTTCATCCGCTCCGGCTCGCTTGCACCGGGAAGACGATCGGGCCGAGCCTTTACCATCTAATGACGGTGCTGGGCAAAGACTGTGTTCTAAAAAGGTTGGACGAAGCAGTGGCACGGATGGGCTAGGGCGAGGCGACGGGTGTTGGCGATCCGCTTCTGCTTCTAAATCGGGGATTTTGTTCAGGAAATTCGACAGGCTGCAGATCGTTTATCACCCACTGGTAGCGCTCAACACTCCTGAGATCGTGGAGAGACTTGCCATCGATCCGTCGTTCCTGCACCTCGAAAACGATGCGGGCAGCCTCGGCGAGCATGGGAGGGATGACATGGCGTTTAACCGGATCGTCGAAGCTCAAGCCGGGACCTTTCTGTATCTCGGTCAACCACGGATGGAGTTGGTCGTCCAGAATGATGTCGGTGCCATAGACTCCAAAGCAGTCGCCTTGCTTTGGATAGTCTGTGGACAGTTTTGAGTGTGCCGCTCTGGCTACCCAGGCCAGAATGCGTCTGAGCTGGGGGATGAGCTCCGTCTCGATGAAGTCGGGAGGAGCCACGCCAAGGTCTTTGTTGAGGTAAGTTGCCAGATCGTTGAAACGCCATTTCAGCACAACAGAGGGATCGTAGTTCGGGTGGTTTTTCTGCTGATAGACATTGGTCACATGGATGAGCTGATTATCGAAATCGTCCAGTTGAAAAGGTAGGCTGTTGAGCCGAACTGTTCCCTCCGGATACATCAGGACAAGAAATGGATCGAGGTTCGCCACGACCCAATAGATCCGGATTTCGGACTTACGCCCATCAAGGAGCAGCGGGTTGCGAATGTATCGCTGGATGATGCCCTGCTGGTCGGGATCGGTGATGGGCTGGTTGCCAAGCTTGCGGTACCGGCGCTCCATCTTGCCGAAACGCCACATGATTTCGATACCGCGACCACGGGATTCGTTCCCCGGTTTGTATATCCAGAGGTTGTCTCGACGATCGATCTTTGGGAGCTGTGAGAAAAAAGCTTGGCGCTCCGTTGGATCGTAGAGCCTGTAGCTTTCCTGATAGAAGTCGGAAAGGCTCATTCCGCCATCGCTGGGGGAGGCATCGTGTCGTTTCAGGTTCTCGGTGAGGAACCCTTTGTTGATCATGGCTTCTTCATTCGGGAAGTGATTGATGAGCTGAAATGGATGGAGAGCGGGGTACAGCTCCTCGTAATTCTTGCGTATCCATAGCATATCGGCTGTGAGATCGCTCGCCAGGGGCAAACCTTCCTGGCAAAAAGCGTCGCGAGCGCACTCCGAGCCAGCGTCGCAGAAGATGCGGTTCGTGACTTGGTGTTCCGATCTCCTCCAAACAAACAGCGTTAAGCCCGTATTCGGAAGGTCAATGGAGTCGAATAAAATAGGGGGCTCGGGGCGAAACAACGAAAACAAGAAATTCATGACTCGATATTGCGATGCCATAAAACCATAGCTTTAAGATTTTCAAAATGTCAACAGCTCCGGAATTTTTTCACAGCAGCGACATGACAAGCAAGGCTGGCTAGGCCCGGGGATGGGCTTGATCGTAAGCGCGTTTCAATCTGTCCGTCGTGACGTGGGTATAAACTTGCGTTGTAACCAGGTGCGCGTGACCGAGCAGTTCTTGCACGCTGCGCAAGTCAGCGCCGGCGTCCAACAGATGGGTGGCGTAGCTGTGCCGGAGCTTGTGCGGCGTCAAACCTGGGTCGAGACAAGCAATTTCGAGATAACGTTTCAGGCGCAGTTGCACCAGCCGTGGATACATCGCAGCTCGCTTCTGTTCCGCGGCAAGGAAAGCAGGCGTCTCTGCGACGGGAGCCACCTGCAGGTTCTTCCAGTAATGACGAACGGCTTCCAGAGCCGGCGCTCCGATCGGCACCAACCTTTCCTTCCTGCCTTTGCCCCGAACGCGGACGAGCTGTTCGTCCCAATAAAAATCCTGTGCTGTCAGGCCGCACAATTCACTAATCCGCAGCCCGCACGAATAAATGGTTTCTAAAATAGCAACATCGCGGAGGTAAGGAGCCTCGGCAACCGGATCATCGGAACTCTGTTTCAGTGCCACCAGTTCTTGCAGAGGCGCCTTTAATAAGGCCAACATTTGCGCGGCGGTGAGGAAGCGGGGTAACCGTTTTTCGAGTTTTGGCAGCGTGATGTTCTTGATGGGCGAGACATTAAGAGCGCCTCGCCGGATCAGGAATTTATAGAATGATCGTAATGCAGAAAATCGGAGTCGCGTGGCGGCTCGGCTCAGTTTCTTGCGGCCGAGAAAGCGGAGATAGCCCCGAAAATCATCCCGTTGCAAGTCAGGCCAGGATGGAGCGTGTTGCTGTTCCCGATGAAACCAGCCGTAAAATGCAGCCAGGGCTTGCCTATAGTTGCGCTGGGTATAAACCGATGCTCCACGGTCCGCAGCGAGGTGCTGCAGAAAATCAGCGACCCACTTGTCTTTCAGGATGGCTACGGCAGACTCTTCGGACATTCGAGCAGGTTAGGGCCTGACAACCTGAATGTCGAACACCGGCCTTCGAACAAAGGCTCAAACAGTAAACACTTCCTTGAACTCTGAGACGTTCGGTGTTGGCTGTCTAATTTCTTGGTCGCGGTGCATCCTCGGCACCTCCTGCTCACGGCTCCGTTTTCGGAGCCGCAGCATTCTTGGCTGACTTCGGCTTCGTTACCTTGGCGACACGGGGAGCAAATTCAAAACCGACCTTGCCGCCCTCGTTGATCACCAGGTAAGCGGCAAACGGCCGACCTTTTTTCGAAATGAATTTTTGAAGCAAATCGGTCTTGCGCGTTTCCAGTAGCTTTGTCATCTGAGCGCGCTCGATGGGCCGTTGCAGAATAATCTTGCCGGAACGAAAATCGCAGACTCGGTTGGGGCCGGTCGATTTTTCGCAGACGTAGCTCATCCCATTTTCAAAGACTCGGACGCCGCACTTCGGGCATTTCCCGAGAGGCTCCTGTCCGGTGAAGTCCACTTCGGCCGCCGAGCCTTCACCGTTGGCACCATTCTGGCCGAAGTCAAACTCCGGCTTGTGTTCAGGCGTGAGCCTGATAAGCGCGGCAAACGGCTTACCCATTTTGCTTCGGAAACCTTGCAGCGGACCCAGCATTCGCTTCGTGATTAATTCTTCGACTTCGGGGATTTCAAACTGCCGGCCCGCCACGATCTTCCAAAGTGCAAAATCACATTTTTGGCACTGGAACTTCTTGTAATTTTCTTTGATCTCGCCGCCGCACTTTGGGCAGGGAACGTTGAGTATCCCGAATTCTCCGGGAACCGTGTCGCTTTCATAGCGCTTGGTCTTATCGACGATCGTCCTCGTCATTTCCGCGATTTCCCGCATGAAATCGGACCGTTGCAATTCGCCGCGCTCCATTTGCTTGAGCTTGAATTCCCAGTCCCCCGTGAGTTCCGGCGAACAGAGCTCAGGAATGCCGAGCCCGCGTAGGAGAGTGATGAGAGAAATCCCCTTCGCGGTGGCCTGCAGTTCACGCCCGTTGCGTTGAACATATTTTTCGTAAATCAATCCTTCGATGATGGCCGCGCGCGTCGCCGGAGTGCCTAGGCCTTTTGCGCTCATGGCTTCGCGCAATTCTTCATCGTCGATCAACTTGCCCGCCCCTTCCATCGCTGAGAGGAGAGTGGCTTCTGTGAAGCGCGCCGGTGGTCTGGTTTGGCTGGCGACAACCTCGACTCGGGTGGTCTGAACGGTTTCGTTCTGTTTCACCGCCACGAGGCTTGGTGTATCGTCGGTCTGCGCTTCCCGGCCATAGACTGCCAGCCAGCCAGCGTTCACCATCACCTTACCTTCACTCTTGAATGGTTCTTCCGCGACCCGTGTGATGCGGGTGGTCACCAGGAATTCCGCCGCCGGATAAAAGATGGCCAGAAAGCGTCGCGTCACCATGTCGTAAAGCTTGGCCTCTTCCTCATTGAGGTTTTTCGCAACGAGCGATGTGGGAATAATGGCAAAGTGATCCGAGACTTTCGCGTTATTAAAAATCCTTTTATTCGGACGAACCCAGTTCTGCTGCAAGATGTGACTCGCGAAGGGTCCATAGAGTGTTTCTCCCAGCGTTCTGAGGGTATCTTTGACGGTGGCCAGATAGTCTTCTGGCAGAGCGCGCGAATCGGTCCTCGGATAGGTCAAAACCTTGTGTCGTTCATAAAGCGCCTGGGCAATTTGCAGGGTTCGCCTTGCCGAGAACCCGAACCGCCCATTGGCCTCCCGCTGCAAGCTCGTTAAGTCGTAAAGCGGTGGCGAAAGCTGGGTCGTCGGTTTGCTTTCTTCGGTGACGACACCCGGTTTGCCCAGGCATTTGCCACGAATCGCCTCCGCCCGACCCAGGTCCCAGAGTCGTTCCGACTTTAGCTCGCCTTCCGTATCCTTCTTGTCTTTGGAAAATTTTTCATCGAACCAACGGCCAGGATATTGCCCCGCCTCCGCATCAAAGGCCCCGTGAATTTCCCAGTAATCTTTCGCAACGAACTTCTTAATTTTCTCTTCGCGCTCCACCATAACAGCCAGTGTAGGCGTCTGGACGCGACCGACCGTCGTTAGCTGAAATCCGCCGGTTTTCGAATTGAACGCTGTCATGGCTCGCGTGCCATTGATGCCAACGAGCCAGTCCGACTCCGAACGGCAGATGGCCGCATCGGCGAGGGGGCGCATCGAAGCATCATTGCGCAGCGAGGCAAAGCCTTCTCGGATAGCGCCGGGAGTCATCGATTGCAGCCAGAGCCGCTGGATCGGCTTGTCCGTTTGAACGTGCTGCACTATGTAGCGAAAAATCAGCTCCCCTTCGCGGCCGGCATCACATGCGTTAAGGAGCGAATCCACGTCCTTACGCTTGATCAGTTTGGTTAGCACCTTGAGTCGAGATTCTGTTTTCTCGATCGGCTTAAGAGCGAAGTGAGGCGGAATGACGGGCAGTTGGGCAAAGCTCCACTTCCCCCGCTTCACCTCGAATTCCTCGGGTATGCACAATTCAAGCAAATGGCCAACGGCCGATGAGAGAACGTAACGTTCGCTCTCATAATACTCGTCTTGCTTCGTGAAGCCGCCGAGCGCTTTCGCGATATCGGTGGCGACCGAAGGCTTTTCGGCAATGATCAGTGCTTTTCCCATGATAAAAATCTTCGCAGTTGTAAACGTGTCCTCCGAGTGTTTGCAACACGTTTCTTTTTAGCGCCTCAAACTCGTCAAAAAAACTGCGGATGTCAAAATCGGATTTTCAGGCACTGGCAACTTGGACGCTGTAACGTCAGATCTGTTCAACGTTCAAAAGCGAAGAAGGACGTGCGGTTTCTGCAAGACTCGGTCACAAACGGGGCGTCGAGATCGGGCAACGACAAGAGTGTGGCCCCCGCGCGCTTGCACTTTGGTTGCGTTCTCACTGCGCGATCCTCATAGTGAACTTGCTCATGACTTTAGGCCGAACAAAATTCGAAACCGAGTTGCAGGTGCGCCCCGACGATATCGACATGAACCAACATGTCCACGGAAGCCGATACTTTGATTACGTCCTCGCCGCGCGCTACGATCAGATGGAGCGATGCTATAAGATGTCGATGGAGGAATTCATCAAAGCTGGCTTCGGGTGGTTTATTCGCACTGCTCATGTCGAATACAAACGGCCATTGCGCCTCGGAGATCGGATGACTATTCGGACTTGGGTAGAAGAAATCTTTAAGGATGGAGTGCGTGTCGATTACGAAATCATCAAAACGACTAACGGCAAACTGGCTTGCGATGGCTATTTTGATTACGCCATGGTCAGTCTCCAAACGGGCCGCGCTGAAATCATTCCCGATTGGATTCGAGAAAAATACGCTATCTGAGCGTTGGCGCAGATTGGAACCGTCTGACGACCGTCTTGGCGATCCTGGCTGTGAACGAGTGTGGCCCCTTGCCGCCTGGAAGGATTCACTGACCATTTCCCGCGCGTTGGAGCACTTCGGCCCAGCAGGTTGTTCCGTGGTTTGATCCGCCGGGTTCGCCGCCCCGCTTCGCATCTTCAGACCTCGACTTCCAAAACGGGTCGTGGTAATTCCCTTCGCATGAAATCCCGCCCCAATGTCCGCTGGTTCTGCCGTTCCACCGCTTTTGTTTTTCTCTTTTGCTTCCACGCGATATGGGCTGCCTGCGCCGCCGAATTTCGAGCCGGCATTGCCGTCCGTATCGTGTCTCCTGAACCTTTGCTTCCAGTATCGGGTGGCGTCGGCCCATCTCACAAGGTGACGAAGAAGGAAGGAGAGTTGACGGTTCGCGCCTTGGTTTTCGAACACGGTTCGACGCGTGTGGCCATTGTAGCCGCCGACTTCCTCGGTTTTCCGTCGGCTCTCGGAAACCGGGTTCGAGCGCAAGTGCGAGGCATTCCACCGGAGAATATTCTGATCGGTGCCACCCACACTCATAGCGCTCCGGACTGTTACGGGTTTCCCGATGGCAAAGGCGGGTTTGCCGCCGACTTGAAGTATTTGGACATCGTTTGCGCAAAGATGGCCGATGCGATCAATGAAGCGATCAACAATCTTCAGACCGCCACTGTCAAAATTGCCACAGGCGAAGCCAAAGGGAAAATCGCCTACAATTATTACGCGCCGCAATTGTATGACCCTCGGTGCCACATCATCCAAGCGATTGGAACCGATGGAAAACCTTTCGCCACGTTGGTCAATTACGCAATTCATCCCGAGGTGCTCGGATCCGATCAAGGCATTCTCAGTCCCGACCTGATTGGCCCGCTTTGCGATCGAATTCAGGAAAAAGGTGGAGGAACAGCGATCTTCATGAACGGCGCGCAAGGTGGAATGATCACGGCGGATTGTCGCGGTCCCGACGGCAAAGATATTCGGACCTGGCCGGAATGTGTTCGCATCGGGCAACTGCTGGCCGATGAAGCGCTAAGGATCGTTCAACCCGCATCCGTCCAGCGTGAGCCCAAGCTATTTTGTGTGGCAAGGACCATTACGTTTCCAGTGGAATCACCGCTTTTGCTGGCAATCATGAAGGCGTCACCCTTGGGACATTCGCCCAATCAGGCTGGTCGAGTCTCGACTCAATTGAACGTGGTGAATCTGGGCAATGCTCAGATCGTAACGATTCCCGGCGAAGCGCTCGCGAACATTGGTTATTACTTGAAGCGCAAGATGCATGGCCAGCACAATTTTCTCTTCGGCCTGACGAATGATGCCTTCGGTTATATTCTCACTAAAGAAGATTGGGGCAGCTTCAAGCGTTATGATTACGTCTCTCGAACTGGGCTTGGTGAACTGACGGGTCAACTCTACATCGAAGAAGCCCTCAGGCTTGTGGATCAGTCTCCTCGGCCTGAAAAGCTTGAATGAACAGTTGGACTTTCGCAACGCGGCACTGCGGGAGGCCAGGCGCTTCCAACCCGCGCGCTCCGGTTAATGGCAACCTGCCGAGCGGAACAGCGCGCCATGATTCACTTTTTTCAAGAAATCAAAATGGCAGACGACGAATAGGGAAATTCACCGACGCTTGACGCCTCGAATGGTTTCTCGGAGACTTTGTTCATGTATAAAATCGTAGGGGCTGACCAGAAAGAGTACGGTCCAGACTCTGCTGACCAAGTTCGCGAATGGATCGCTGAGGGCAGAGCCAATGGGCAAACGCTCGCACGATTTGAAGAAGGACCTTGGAAGCCACTTTCCACTTTTCCAGAGTTCGCCTCATTGGTCGGCTCTTCTGCGCCGCCCCGTTTAGGAACCGCACCACCGGCCTATGGAACGGTGCCCGTGGGGGTTCCTCGCAAGAATAATAGGTTAGCGCTGGCGGGGTTCGTCCTGAGTATTTTTGGGTTGCTCCAATGTTGCACGCCGTTGTTCGCGATCCTTGGGTTGATCTTCTCCTGCATTGGCTTTTATCAAGTGAAGCAAGCGCCTGACCGTTTCACTGGCACGGGATTAGCGATGGCTGGAATTATAACGTCGGTTGTTGGCCTGCTGATTTTCTGCTTCTTGCTCGCTTCGGGAATTCTGTCTGAATTGATGAAGAGCTTCCCTCATCTCAGTAGATAATGACTTGGCCAACCCCAGTCTCAATGCGGTGCTGCTATGTATAAAATCATCGGTGGTGATCAGCGAGAATATGGTCCCGTGACCGCGGATGAGATTCGCCAATGGATTGCCGAGGGCCGAGCCAACGGCGCCACGCAGGCGCAACCGGAAGAGGGTGGTGATTGGAAAGCTTTGGATAGCTTTCCGGAATTCATCGAGGCTCTGGCAGCGCAGACTCCGCCCTTGGTAACTTTACCTCCCCAAACAAATGAAGAGTCCTCGGAGGCATCACTCGACAATTACATCGCCAGGAGTCGAACGCTCGATATTGGCAGTTGCGTTGCTCGGAGTTGGGAACTTCTGAAAGAGCATTTCTGGTTGTTGGTCGGCGCGTCGGCTTTGGTGTTCGCCATCAGCCTTGCCATAGGTTTTATTCCTTTTGTGGGGCAGGTCTCGAGCAGGATCCTCAGCCTCGCTCTTTGGGGCGGATTGGATTGGTTGTTTCTTAAGTTAATCCGTGGCGAGCCTGCGGACATCTCTGATATCTTCGCCGGATTTCAAGTCAACTTTTTGCAACTGGTGCTGGGCGGGATTGTAACCAGCACCTTGATTTTGCTCGGCTTGCTATGTTTTATTCTTCCCGGAATTTATCTCACCGTGGCTTGGCTCGGTTTCAGTCCGTTATTGATTATGGACAAGCGATTGGATTTTTGGCCGGCGCTGGAGCTCAGCCGAAAGGTGGTCACGAAAAACTGGTGGACGATTTTTGGGCTATTTCTGCTGACCCTTCTCATCGTTATCGCGGGAGTGTTGGCGTTGGGAGTAGGGCTCTTCGTTGCCCTGCCTCTTGCGACAGGAGCCATGGTTTATGCTTACGAAGACATTTTCAACCCTCGATCAGCACGGGTCTCTTGACCGACCGATCGCGTGGGCGGGCCTGATGGAGTTGCGTGGATTGGATTCTTGGCGTTCAGGGCGGAGCGACGGCTTAATCCAGGTGGGTCCGGCGCTGCTCGGCTTTGCCACTCTCCGCCTCGCGGCTTGGCCGCCCTCGCTATGAAGAGAGTGCCGCCACGCTATGTCGATGAACGTCCTTGGCCTTGGCCGCCTTTGCTCCTGGCTGGGTTAATCGCGCTGGTTTGGGCCGCATCACTCATCGTGAAATGGCAACTGCCTCTCCCTGGATGCGGGATGAGAAAAGTCACGGGCCTTCCTTGCCCTTTGTGTGGGACCACTCGCGCTTTCCTCGCTTGGTCTCACTTCGATATCGTCGGTGCCTTTCAATTCAATCCGATGGTTTTCCTCGGGTGCCTCGGAATCTACGCGTGGTTTACTCTTTGGTTGATCGATCAGTTTTTTGACAAGGAGCTTATCAGCCGCTTCCGGCTCTCGACGGAAACCGTTCCTCTGATTGCCTGCCTGTTCCTGACGACGTTCCTCAACTGGATTTACCTTTGTTTCACTCTGCCTGATTAATCGACCGCCGTCCGCGCCAAACCAGATTCGCTGAGTTTCCAGGGGCCAGCAGGAGCCTCCGAGTTTTCACTTTTATTTCATGACGACACCGATAGGCTACTGCGTCTTAATCGACAGCAACATGGGTCTAAAACTATTTAATACGTTGACGCGCTCAGTGGAGGAGTTTGTGCCTCGCGACCCCGAGGGGAAGAGCGTGGGCATGTATTGCTGTGGCCCGACTGTCCACAACTTCGCTCACATCGGCAACTTTCGGACCTTTGTTTTCGCGGATCTCTTAAGGCGCTACCTGGAGTTTAAGGGCTATCAGGTCAACCATGTCATGAACATCACTGATGTGGAGGACAAGATCATCGCTGGAGCGCGCGCTTCTGGCCTGAGTTTGCCTGAATATATTCGTCAGTACGAAGACGCTTTCTGGGAAGATTCCCGGACGCTCGGCTGTCTCGCGCCACATCAGGCGCCGCACGCGACCGAACACATTCCTCAGATCATTAGTCTGATCGAGAAACTGCTCGCCTGCGGCCTCGCTTACCAGGCTTCGGATGGTTCGGTCTATTTCAGCATCGACAAATATAGGGCTCGTGGAAGCTGCTATGGCCAACTGGTCAACTTAAACTTCGACGAGATGCGGGTGGGAGAGCGGGTGAGCGCCGATGAATACGATAAAGAATCGCTGGCTGATTTTGCGCTTTGGAAAGCCAGAGTGCCCGAGGACGCAGCGATCTATTGGTCGAGTCCTTGGGGAGAGGGACGGCCTGGGTGGCATATCGAGTGCAGCGCGATGAGCATGCAATTGCTCGGGCCAAGCTTCGATCTTCACCTGGGCGGGGAGGATTTGATTTTTCCGCACCACGAGGATGAGATTGCCCAGAGCGAAGGCGCGGGCCTCCAAATTCCAGGGGAGCGCTTTGTGAAGTATTGGTTGCATGCCGCGCACCTTCTCGTCGAAGGCAACAAAATGAGCAAATCGCTTGGCAACTTTTTTACGTTGCGCGATCTCTTGGCCAAAGGTTTTTCCGGCCGGGAGATCCGTTACGTTTTGCTCACTGCCCACTATCGATCTTCCTTCAACTTTACCTTCGACAATCTGGCTGGGGCACGAACGGCTTTGGGACGGCTTGATGAATGTTTGTCGAAGTTGCACGACATCGCTGGGAACAAAAGTGCCGCGTCCGACGCAGTCCTCCTCGCTGAGTTTAGCGCGGCGATGGACGAGGATTTGAACATCTCAGCCGCGTGGGGAAGCATTTTCAACTGGGTTCGCGATACCAATCGACTGCTGGCGAGGAACCAAGTTTCACCATCTCTAGCCGCTGCCGCATTGTCGGCGTGGCAGAGCATCGAAAAGGTTTTGGGGATCGGTGAAAAGCCGCCGACGGAAGCTCCGCCGGAAATCGTGGCCTTGCTCGAACAACGTCAGTTCGCCCGCAAAGCCAAAGACTTTAAACGCGCTGACGCTATCCGGGAGGAGTTAAAAGCAACGGGTTGGGTAATCGAAGATACGCCTCAAGGGCCGCGGTTGAAACGAGGCGGAAATGCCGCTTGAGCCTACAGCAGTGAGATGCTACGTTGCTCGTCATGCGTTTTGTCGTTGGTCATCTTGCTGAAGTGTTATGATTGTTCTCGACCGTTTACAGATGAGATGGACGATAGTGTTTGCCGCATTGTTTTGTCTTCAGACAGCCAGAATGGAAGCTCAACCGTTGGTTTGGGACGCCGTTTCCAGGGATTACACCGCAAAGTCGGGCGAGACCCTTATCAATTTTAGCTTTGCTGCCACCAATGTATCCCCGGCCGATATTTTGATCCGAGGAGTGCGTACCTCATGCGGTTGCACCGTGGCAAAGCTGCCACCTCTCCCGTGGCGAATTGGTCCGGGCACCAATGACCATCTGGAAGTGACTGTCGATATCCGTGGCAAGCGAGGAACGTTGAGCAAAGTCATTTCGGTGGAAACATCGAGCGGCTTGAGTCTGTTGACGGTGAACGTTAAAATCCCCGAGGATCGGGGCATGAATATGGAGTTGGCCAAGGCGGATCGGCAAGCCGTCTTCAAAAACGACTGTGCCAGTTGCCATCTTTATCCGACCATCGGTAAAACCGGGGAGGGGTTGTATCTAGCGGCCTGCGGGATTTGTCATGAGTCAGATCATCGCGCAACGATGGTTCCGGACTTGAAAGCCCTCGCCAAATCAACGAATCATGACTACTGGGATACGTGGGTGAGGAAAGGCAAAGAAGGTTCGCTGATGCCCGCATTTTCGAAGGAGCATGGCGGTCCGCTCAGCGATGAGCAGATCCATTCGCTAGTGAGCTACCTGACTAAAACTTCCGCTTCGCTCGATTTGGGCAACCCCTTTCAAACGCAATAGGAGAACGGCTCCCAGGATAGTTTGCTTTTCAAAAATGTCTCGGTTGCGTCTGTGGGTCTGCATCATCGGGGGGCTGACATCCAACGAATTTGGGGCGCTTCCGAAAACTTCCACGCGCCGGAAATCGCCGACACGGACATCAAATGAGTTAAACCGGGCGTGAAAGGGCTATTCATCACATTTGAAGGCACTGAAGGGTGTGGCAAAACCACACAAATAAACCTGTTGGCAGCACGCTTGCAGCAGATGGGCCATGCCGTGAGACTGCTGCGCGAACCGGGGGGCACGCCAATTGGAGAAGAGATTCGCCATACTCTGAAGCAGAGCAGTCAGAATCACGACATGACTCCCGAAGCGGAGCTGCTCTTGATGAACGCCAGCCGAGCGCAGTTGGTTCGACAAATCGTTCGACCGGCGCTCACCTCCGGCGAGTTCGTTCTATGCGACCGTTTTTTTGATTCCACAATCGCCTATCAGGGCTATGGCCGAAACTTGGACTTGCACTGGATTCGCTCGGTCATTGACTTTGCCGTTGGGCCGACGCGTCCTGATTTGACGCTGATGTTGGATGTGCCGTTGAAGGTAAGCGAATCCCGGCGCCGTTCCCGCTTGGCCAACACCGTACCTCAGCGTGATCGTTTCGAGGAGCTGGACCGCAGTTTTTTTGTCCGCGTCGAAGAAGGCTATCGAGCCCTCGCTGTCGCCGAGCCTCAGCGTATTTGCGTTATTGATGCCACGGCGGGTGTCGAGTTGGTGCAGGAAGAGATTTGGAGGGCTGTCCTCTCAAAACTGGAGCAATTAGGCGCGGATCGAGCGGTTCCATCCACTACAAGCCCCTCATGAACAAACTTGCGCGGCCATTTTTCCGGTTGATAATTGCGCCGCGATAACCGAATTGAGCATGGAAAATTCCCGGCCGAAAAGTCTCCATTACAAGCGTTCGCATTTCGCGACACAGTTGCCCCTGGGTTATTTGTACAGCCCGTCGCATTGCTGGATTGCGCAAGAGGCCGAAGGTAAGTGGCGGATTGGCCTAACCAAGTTTGCGACGCGCATGTTGGGCGAAATGGTGGACCACGGTTTCGACGCAGAACTTGACATGCCGGTGGAGCCTGGACAAATCGTTGGGTGGGTCGAAGGATTTAAAGCTATTTCCGACCTCTTCTGCATCGCCCAGGGAAAATTTGCTGGTGGTAATCCTGCCATCAAAGACAAGATTGGTCTGGTGGGCAAAGACCCTTATGGCGCAGGCTGGCTTTATAGGGTATTGGGAAGTCCGGACTCGAAATGCGTGGATGCCCGCGCGTACGAGAAGGTTTTGGACAAAACCATCGACAAAATATTGGAGAAGCAGAAAGGCGATGACATCCAATGAATGAAACGAAGCATGCCGAGGTCGGGAGTGCAGAGTTGAGCGTTGAAAACTCCGCGATGCGAACCTCGCATTCCGGAGTCGAGAAAGCTCGTTACATCATGATCGGGGGCTTTCTTGGCGCTGGCAAAACAACTTCAGTCGCCAAGCTGGCCAAGAGATTGACAGAGCAAGGGCTGCGCGTCGGATTGATTACGAATGACCAGGGAAATGAATTGGTCGATACAGCGATGCTTCGGTCTCACGGGTTCGCCACGGAAGAAATTCCGGGCGGCTGTTTTTGCTGCCGTTTTAATTCATTGATCGAGGCAGCGGATCGGTTGTCGGCATCTATCACTCCCGATGTTTTCATCGCGGAACCTGTGGGCAGTTGCACGGACTTAGTTGCGACAGTGACTTACCCGCTGCGACGGATCTATGGGGATGATTATAGCATCGCGCCCTTGAGCGTTTTGGTGGATCCGATCCGTGCATTGCGGATTTTTGAGTTGGCGGAGGGCGGGAAATTCTCCCCAAAGGTGACTTACATCTACCGTAAGCAACTGGAGGAAGCTGATCTGATCGTGATCAATAAATGCGACTTGATCGAGCCAGGCCAACTGCAAGCTCTTAGCCAGGCGCTGCATTCGTCCTTTCCGAAAGCGGCGCTGTTTAACGTTTCGGCACGCGAGGGCACCGGATTGGACGAATGGTTCCAGAATATCGTGACAGAAGATCAGGTAGCCCGGACTGCGATGGATGTGGATTATCAAGTCTATGCAGAAGGGGAAGCATTGCTCGGCTGGTTAAACGCAACGATTGACTTGTCGTCTGCTGAACCATTCGACGGGAACGATGTGATAAAAGAGGTCGCCGACATCCTCCAACAACGACTCAAAGCAGACGGAGGTGAAATCGCCCACTTGAAAATGACCCTCAGCCCAAATGAAGGATTGGGTGGTCTGGCGGTCATCAACCTAGTGCGAAACGATTACGTGCCGGAGCTGTCGCAAACGCTTTCCGATCCTATTCAAAGCGGCCAACTCATCGTCAACATCCGTGCCGAGACCTCTCCTGATGTGTTGCGCGAGGCTCTGGAAACGGCCCTGAAAACCTGCCGTCAACGGAACTCTCACATCACTTGCCAGTTGGAACACTTGGAGCATTTTCGTCCAGGGAAACCTCAACCCACTCATCGGATCAGCTCATTAGCTTGATTAGCTCAAGCCCATACGACTAAGAAACCATTCGTTGGCAGCACCTTCGAAACGATGTATAACGCAGCTTAGGAATCATGACGATGGCGACACGCATCCTTTACTGTAATTGCACCTACGCTCAAGTTGTGCCCAAGGAAGTTAAAGAGGCGGTGTTGAAAAGCCTTTGTGAATCCGGAGTGGCATTCGATGCGGTTGCAGATCTTTGCGAAATGTCGGCCCGGCAGGACCCGGCGCTCAAGCGTCTGACAAACGGCGGCGCTATTAAAATCGCCGCCTGTTACCCACGGGCGGTGAAGTGGTTGTTCGCGGCTGCCGGGGCACCGTTGACTATCGAAGGAGCAGAGATTTTGAATATGCGCATCCAAAAGGCTGAAGACGTTCTGACATCACTTCTTGATCCCAATCTAAAGGCGAACCTGCCTTCCGGTAAGGCCACTCAGCCCACACCAGCCGAATTACCTGTAACCACCGCTTGAACCGATGAGTCTTAAACGTTTATGAGCCTTAAAGACCAGACGGCTGTGCGCATCGTGCTGTATGAAGGCAGTGGCAGCCAGCCATTGGAGCCCGCCGATCGTTTTGCCGCGATGACCGCTCTCTTGGAAAAAGGATTCTCTGTGACTCGCGCGGGTCGGGAAGGCCAGGTTGCGCCGGCGGATCGCAGTTCGCTTTTCGTTTTGGGACGGTTCGATGAAGGAAAGCCGCCGCAAGCCGAGGATGCGGCTGGCCAGGTTCACATCCGCTTCCAAGACATCGCTGGCTTGGATGCGACGCGTGTCACTGAAATGGTTGAAGCCTTTCGGGCCGAGACGAACTCCGTTAAGCATGGCGAGTGGAAGCCATGGTTCCCGGTCATCGATTACGACCGTTGCACCAATTGCATGCAATGCCTGAGCTTCTGTTTGTTCGGAGTTTATGGCGTGGACAAGGGGCAAAAAATACAGGTCCAGAACAATGATAACTGCAAGACCAACTGCCCGGCCTGCTCTCGAGTCTGCCCTGAAGCTGCCATCATGTTTCCGAAGTACAGAGCCGGCCCGATTAATGGTGATGTGGTGAGTGATACCGATTTGCAACGGGAGAAAATGAAGGTCGATATCTCGGCGTTGTTGGGCGGCGACATTTACCAAATGCTTCGGGACCGCAGTGAGAAAGCGAAGTCGCGCTTCTCCAAGGAACGAGACTCTGACAAGGCATTGAAGGAACGGCAGAAGTGTCTCGTCAAACTTGCGCAAATGGGCGACATCCCGATGGAAGTGCTAATGTCGTTGCCGGCACCTGAAGAAATCCAGCGTCGAGCACAGGAAGCCGCGGCAAAAGCGCAGGCAGCCCTGGGTAAATGAAAATCAGAACGACAGAACTTACGGCATGACAACAGATGAGTTAAAGGGATTGGTTGACCGGGCAACGCCCGAAGAGCGCCTTTTCCTGGAGCACCACCTTGCACATCTCCGGCGCGTCAATGACCCGAAGCATGCCGCTGAGTTGACGAAACGAATGAAAGAAATGGATGACGGAATGAAGTTTTCCTGGCCGGACGTGCAAAAGTTACTCGTGACCGCAGATCCAAAGGATTGATGAATGATCAATGGGATTTGGTCTTTCATCAGCAAGCCGTGAATTCGATAAGAACAGCACGTGGGCGTGAGAAAACAGCGTTGTCCAAAGCGCTGGATGAGTTGTTAAGAAACCCGTACAGAGACGCCGACTATCAAGAGTGCGATAGCAATGGACGCCCTCTGCGTGTAATCTTGGCCGGACCTTGGGCTATTACATTCTGGCTGGACCACTACACCAAAGAGATTCGTATCGTCACCTTGGAAAATGCCGGTTAGTCCCCTCTATGCTGCCCCGCCTTGCCTATCGTATCCTGACGACGACTGACAAGCGTTTGCTGTGGAAGTTCGCCTGGAACTTCGGCGTTAAAGGAATGCTCTCCGTCGAGAGGTTCAAGCGGCGCATTAAGCGAGGTGAATATTTTCCACCATTTCTTTACATCTCGATTATCAACAGTTGCAACCTCCGCTGCCAGGGCTGCTGGGTCGATGTCGAAGCGGCGCGAGACGTTATTGACCTCGATGCGATGAACACGCTGATCCACGACGCAAAGAAGCACGGCAACAGCTTCTTTGGGATCCTCGGAGGCGAGCCGTTCATGCACCCGGAGTTGCTGGAGATCATTGCGGCACATCCAGACTGCTATTTTCAGGTATTCACTAACGGGCAGTTTATCACTGAGAAAGTTGCGGTTGAATTGCGGCGGTTGGGAAATGTGACGCCGCTGGTCAGCATCGAAGGCCGGGAAATCGTTAGCGATGGCCGACGCGGAAAGAAGAACGTCTTCAGCAAAACGATGCGTGGTTTGGAGAATTGTCTGCGCAATCGCATTCTCACCGGCGTGGCGACGAGTGTTTGCCAAACGAATATCGATGAGCTGCTCACCGAGTCGTGGTTGCAGGAACTGATCGACCGCGGCGTGCATTACGTTTGGTATCACACGTACCGCCCGGTCGGCCCCAAAATGAACTCGCAGTTGGCGCTCCGCCCTGACCAGCTCGTGCGCGTCCGCAGATTCATCGTCGAGATGCGCGCCAAGATGCCGATCGGGATGATTGATGCTTATTACGACGACCGCGGGCAGGCGCTTTGCCCCATGTCCACGGGCGTCAGCCACCACATCAATCCGCGTGGCGACATCGAGCCATGCCCCATCATCCAGTTCGCCACGGAGAACATCCGTGACTCACGCGGCATCTTTACCACGATGCGCGACTCGGCTTTCCTGAGGGATTTTAGGGAACTCTCCGCCAAGGCCACGCGCGGTTGCGTGGTGATGGAACGTCCCGACCTGGTGAAGGATCTGGTTGTCAAGCACGGCGCGCGTGACACCACCGCTCGCGGCACCGCGATTGCGGAGCTGGAAGCGATGGAGCCGCGGCTCAGCCAATACCTGCCGGGCGAGGAGATTCCCGAGCGGCATTGGATGTATCGCTTGGCCAAGCGATATTGGTTCAATGATTTCGGTGCTTACCGGAATGCGAATCACGACACGCAGTCAAAGGTGGACGCCTTGAAAACAAATCTCGACCCCGCTGGCCTCGTTGCCAATAATGCACCGAATGGCCACTGCGGAATCAAACAAATTAGCTGACGGAACATTTTACAACTGACTTATGCCAGCCATCCAATTGACGATCCCACGCCCGGCGCCGGTGCAGCGCTTTCGCCAGCCCAAGAAGAACATTCCGCAAACCACAGTTCAGCGAACTCACATTCTGCACACCGTTCGTCGCTATGTGAAGGAGCATAACCCCGTTCCTCCCATGCCGGCCGAGGAGTTGAAGCAGCACGCTGATAAAGTTGTCGAGATGCTCGGTTGCGACGCGATTTACCGCGATTACGTCGGGGTGCTCATCAACAATGAGATGTGGCGTGAGTCTCTGGCGTCCGTTCCTTTCGAGCGCCGCCTGCTGCTGCTGCCGAAATGCCTTCGCGTGGAAAGCAAGTGTCCGGCGCCTTTCGATGAATTCGGATTGTTGTGCAAACAGTGCGGGCTTTGCTCTATCCAGGATTTGCAGAACGAAGCCGAGCGGCTCGGCTACGCGGTTCTGGTTGCCGAAGGTTCGGCAGTTGTCATGTCATTGATTCAGACCGGCAAGATCGAAGCCATCGTCGGCGTGAGTTGCCTGAGCGTTCTGGAGCGTTCCTTTCCCTACATGGAGGCTGCGGCGATTCCGGGCGTTGCTGTCCCCTTATTGCAGGACGACTGCATTGATACGACCGTGGATTTGGATTGGGTCTGGGACTACATCCATCTCACCAGTGACGATAAAACGCGCCGTCTCGATTTGACGACGCTGCGGGACGAGGTTGATTCGTGGTTTGCCACGGAGTCTCTCGCTAAAATCATGGGGCCAGCGGAAGGTCAAACGGAGCAAATCGGTCGTGAATGGCTCGCTCGGGCCGGTAAACGATGGCGTCCGTTCCTCACGGTTTCAGCCTTCCAAGCCCTGTGCGAAACGCCTGCGGCAGCGCTTCCCGAGGATGTCCGCAAGATCGCCGTTGCTGTTGAGTGCTTTCACAAAGCTTCGCTGATCCATGATGACATCGAGGACAACGACGCCGAGCGCTACGGAGAGAAAACTTTGCATGAGGAACACGGTGTGCCGATTGCTTTGAATGTCGGCGACTTGCTCATCGGCGAAGGTTATCGATTGATTGGCGCTTGCCGGGCTTCTGCGGAACAGAAAGCTGAAATGCTGCTTGTCGCTTCCCAAGGGCAGCGGCAGCTCTGTCGAGGCCAGGGTGCCGAACTGTGTTGGACTCGGAATCCTGAACCGATGACCACGATTCAGGTTCTCGACATTTTTCGCCAGAAAACAGCGCCAGCCTTTGAGGTCGCGTTGCGCTTGGGAGCTATTTATGCGGGCATTGACCAGCATGAAGAGGTGGCGGATGTGCTCGGCGAATATAGCGAAGCTCTAGGGATTGCCTACCAGATCCGGGATGATCTGAGTGACCTTGGAGCGAGTGGAGAAACGAACGACATCCAGGGAATGCGTCCGAGTTTGTTGCTGGCGGTAGCTTTCGAGCGCGCGCAGGCGGAAAAGAAAGCTTTGTTGGAATCGCTTTGGCGGCGCTCGCCACAGGCAGGCGCTAACGCCGAACAGATTGAAGCGCTTTACACCGAACTCAAAGCGGACGAGCGGGTGCGAACGTTGCTGGAAACTTACAAAGAAGAGGCCATCCGCTCATTGAGGGACGTTGAAAATGCCAATCTCAAAGGCTTGTTACGCCGCGTTATTGGCAAGATTTTCAACGACACAGAGATCAAGGGCTGGTGCAAGGAGTTTGAGCAGAAGAATGGGGTGAATCGCGTTATCGCTGTTGAAAGTGCCGGTTAAAAGCGAACGCCGGAATGATTGACAGGAGAAGAGGGCTTGAAGGGCTGTTCAGAAGAGCTTACCGTGGTACGGTATGAACGTCAAAGTAGAGAAAACACCGTCAAAGTCCATCACGACGCCTACGCCAACCGTGCGTTATATGGATAAGACAACATTTCGCGCCGCCAAGAAGCGGGTCTTCGCGAAGCATGCTGAACTTCTAAGTAAACTGGCCAAGTAGTGAATGAGCCTAGGTTTATTTCCTTTGAGGACGTTCAAGAAATTCACGAAGACGCCGTAAGGGAGTTCGGGGGTACGTTGGGCGTCCGGGACCGGGGTTCGTTAGAATCCGCCATCTTTCATCCGCAAAATGAATTCTTCTACCGTGAGGGCGATCTTTTCGACATTGCTGCGGCATACGCTTTCCACATCGCGGAAGCCCAAGCTTTTCTCGACGGCAAAAAGCGCGCGGCAGTCGGATCTGCGTTAACCTTTTTGGAAGGCAACCAAGTATTTACGGATGCCGATCCGATGCGGATCTACGAGGCGATGATTGCTATTGCCGAGAAGCGCATGTCGAAGCAGGAATTGGCCGAATTGCTTCGAAGGCTATTTCAGAGATGAGCCTGCGGTTGGAAATGCTGCAAGTCGCCCGGCTTGCGCCGAAACTGCTGGAAGAATCCACCGATCTCGTCCGCAGTTTTCTCCAGAGCCAGCAGAACTCGGACGGAGGCTTCAAAGATCGGATCGGCAGGAGCGACCTCTACTATACCGTCTTTGGTATCGATGGCTTGCTTGCGTTGCAAGCCGACTTGCCGCTTGAACGAATCGAGAACTATCTGCGATCGTTCGGAAATGGAGAGCAGTTGGACTTCGTTCATCTGTGTTGCCTGGCACGATGTTGGGGAGCAATTGAACATACTCGTTCGCGTCCGCTTCTTCCGCCGAATTCACGAACTGAAATTGTTCAGCGAATCGAAGAGTTTCGGACCGTGGACGGCGGCTATCACCCAGCCGTCGGCAGTCCGTTAGGCACGGCTTATGGCTGTTTCCTGGCCATCGGCGCCTACCAAGATTTGAAGGTTGAATTCCCGGAGCCTCTGCGCTTGGTGCAATGCTTAAAGTTTTTGGAAACCAGTGATGGCGCTTGGACGAACGAAAGAACTCCGCACGCCGCACTGCGCAATCCGCAATTGAGCGCCGGTTCCACCAATGCCACAGCCGCAGCGGTCACGGTTTTGCTAAATCTCGGCCTGCCGGTAAGCTCCACGGTCGGCGACTGGTTACTGGCGCGAGCCCATCCCGATGGGGGATTCCTTGCCGCGACTCAAGCGCCGATTCCGGACCTTTTGTCAACGGCGACGGCGTTGCATGCCTTGGCTGGATTGGAGCGCGATTTCGCAAAGGTGAAGGATCTCTGTCTGGATTTCATCGACAGTCTTTGGACCAACGAAGGGGCATTCCACGGTAATTGGAGCGATGATGTATTGGATTGCGAATACACCTATTACGGACTTCTGGCACTTGGACACTTGAGCTTGTAACCTCAGAAGACTTCCGGCACTCCTTCTTCCAGGATTCTTAATTGCTGACTCATCCCAGCATGATGGCAGAGTTCAGAAAGCCAGCGGGGAGGCTCATCCATTTCCTCGAAGGAAAGTTTGAACGCGCCATAATGCATCGGGACGAGCCATTTCGCGCGGAGATCGTGAAAAACCTTGATCGCCTCGTCGGGTCCCATGTGAACATTCCGAAAAGAGTCGGGGAAATAAGCGCCGATGGGCAAGAGCGCAACTTCCGGCGGACAGCGCGCGCCGATTTCTTTGAAACCGTCAAAGTAAGCGCTGTCACCTGCGTGGAAAATTCGCCGGCCTTGGTGCTCCAAGATGAAGCCGCCGTAACCACGATGTTCATCTCGCAGAACCCGTGCTCCCCAATGCTTTGTTGGCGTCAAAGTCACCTTCCAATCCCCGTGCGAAAAGCTTTCCCACCATTGCAGTTCAATGATGCGCTCAAAGC
This sequence comes from Akkermansia muciniphila, assembly GCA_945861765.1. GTDB lineage: Bacteria > Verrucomicrobiota > Verrucomicrobiia > Limisphaerales > SIBE01 > SIBE01. The sequence continues at coordinate 73,953 of CAMAWP010000002.1, forward strand.
CTAGTCCGCGAGCCAAGTCGCCTACACCCCACGGCATGATGCCAATTTTCGGAGCTGGCAACTTGCGAAGGGTCGGCTTGTGGAAGTGATCGAAATGGGCGTGTGTCAGCAACACCAAGTCAACCGGCGGAAGGTCTTTGATTTTCAACCCCGTTCGTTTGATCCGCTTTAGCAAGAACAGCCAGTTGGCAAAGTTTGGATCGATCAAAACATTCAAGTCACTGAATTGCGCCAGGAATGAGGCGTGGCCGATCCACGTCAGCGCTATTTGTCCGTCGCTCAGTTTTGGGAACTCAGGCTTTCGCTGCTGACCGGTTCGCTTCGTCAGCAATGCCTTCCAAACCATTTCATGAAAGAAGGTTCGTGGGTTAAAATGGTTGCTCGGCGTAAGATCCTTGAAGGACCTGGGCAGACGACGTCGGCGTTTCAGAGGTTGTTCGGGTTCCAACGGTGTCATGCGTATCGCTTCCAAACTAATATACCCCCATTGAATAAAACACAACTCGAACAGTCCAATCGACAAGATCGGAATCGACTCCCGATCAAAAAAAGAAAGCTATGAAAAAAATACTTTTGACCCTGACAACAGTGGCCCTCTTGGCAGCTAGTGCTCGTACCGCGTCCGCTGGCGATCGGGAGTGGGCCACAGCGGGGAAAATATTAACGGGCGTCTTCGCCGGCGCTGTCCTCGCCAGGACGTTCGAGCCGGTGCCCACTTATACTTATGCGCCGGCTGTCTATTATTCCGCTCCAGTCGTCCAAGCTCCTCCCACCGTCTATTATCAACCAGCTCCAGTGATTGTTTATTCACAGCCGGTTTATGTTCAACAGGTGCCGGTCTATGTGCGACCTGCTCCGGTCTATTATCAATCGGCTCCTGTGGTGGGTGTTCATCTCGGTTTTGGCCGTCGCCATCAGCCGCCACCGATCTATCGAGTTTGTCGGTAAATTAGGGGAGGCGCCGTAGAATTGTCCGCCTGGCTGAAGCGTCAGGCGGAATTTTAATGCCAAGTGTTCAGCTTACGACTTAAACGGACGCATGGGTAAACTTATAGGCCAACTCGATACGTTCCTGAAAAGAAAACCGGCTCTGGGTCAAGGTGTTTATATTGCGCTGGGCGCGGTGGTTTTGGGCGATGTGACTTTGGGTGATTTGTCTAGCGTCTGGTACCATGCCGTCCTTCGAGGCGATATCAACCGCATCGTGGTCGGACACCACTCAAATATTCAGGATAATGCCGTCTTGCACCTAGCGGATGAACTGGCATGTCTCGTCGGGAGCTATGTGACCATCGGTCATTCTGCCATCGTGCATGCCTGCACCGTCGGTGACGAATGTCTCATCGGAATGGGCGCGACTATCTTAGATGGAGCAGTGATCGGTGAGCAATCGATTGTCGGTGCAAATGCGTTGGTCACTCAAGGAGTTCAAATTCCTCCAGGTTCGCTTGTTCTCGGCTCACCGGCCAAGGTAGTCCGCCAACTCAGCTCGGAAGAACGGGACGGGATAAAAGTTTGGGCTGAGAAGTATGTCGAGAATGCCGCGTATTGCCTGGAACATGGCATCGGTGTCGGCGCGCCGCTTTGATTTGTTCGGAAATTCCTGCATCTCGATACAAGTG
>CAMAWP010000003.1 GCA_945861765.1 Akkermansia muciniphila
ATTAACGGCATTGAGCTGGCAAGTGTGGATCAGGCTCATAAAAATGTCCCCGACCTGCGCCCCCCGAAGGGTTTTGTAGGATAAGGAGTTCTTGCGATGCATGATCGCCATCTTCAAGGCTCGTTCGCAAACGTTGTTGTCCAGCGGTGCTCCCGGCACTTTGAGAAAGCGCGTCAGCGCTGCCCAATGGTTAAGCATGTACCCAAGGGCCCGGCCCAGGCCGGAGTTGGGTTCGACTTTCTTCTGGTCCAGTTGGACTTTCATCCATTGATGAAGGTCTTCCATGACCGGCCCGCTCTGCGCTTGATGACAAGCCAGTCGATCCGCCTCCGAGAGCCCGTCTTGCTTCATCTGCGCTTCCAGCCGGTAAACCTCCCGCAGGCTTTGGATGACCTTCCGGCATTCCTCGGGAAAATTCTCGATCTGGTCCACGAAATTGCGCCGCCCGTGCAGGAGGCAATGGCACAGGTCGGTCGGGCTTGACTTCGGTGAGTTGCGCGAGAGCGCGTCACACATCTGCAAGGGCTTGTTCAGTTCGGCGGCGCGGCGCTTGAGCAATTCATCCAGGTTTTCCCCGGCATGCTTGCGCCCGGTGAAGAAGAGCGCAATCTGGTTGGAGCCGGTCTGGCAGAGGAGGTTGGTGGTGAAGATGCCGGTGCGTCCCCCATCCTCTTGGGCAGCGATTTCCCGCCGCAGGCTCTGCACCCGCATGAAGGTGTCATGAGGCACAACCAAAAACCTTGCCCGTCGTAGACCAGTAATTTGAGCGCGCGCCGACTCCGGCTTCGGAAGACGAACAACGCGCCCGTCATTGGGTCGCTGCCCAGCGCCTGCCGGCACAACCCAGCCAGCCCGTCGATTCCCTTGCGAAAATCCACAGGCTCGACCGCCAGCAAAATCCGCATCTGGGGAGTAATTTGAATCACCGCTCCTGCCTCCAAAAGGCCTCGGCCAGCGCCACCACGGCGCTGACATCACGGCCCAAGTGCAGCGTGAGCTTGCCTCCGGCTGGCTCGCCCATCACCGCTCTGAATGGAGGGATGGCACCCAGACTCCCGGGTTCAGCCACAGCCCACTCCACGAACGCTGGCGGCGGCAAATCCGGCGGACCATCCTTGGCCCGGCCCATCCAGCGGCTCAATTTGTAATAGTCCAGATGCAGTCTGCGGGAAACCTGGCTAACTCCCAAAGAACGCGCCAGTAACGCGGCCGACTCCCATACCTCAGTCGGCAGACCAGCTCGGGTCCTCTGCTTCCGACGCCAAGCGTAGAGTTGACGCTCCAGCGTTTCCAGATCGGTGGTGGAAAACCCCTTTGGCCTCCGCAGTCCCTCGATAATCGTTGATCTCATGCCACCAGCCTATGCGATCGCCGCCGCCGCACTCACGCACGCTTACCAAAGCAACACCGTTCGTAAAATGCCGCTCCTTGCCGCTGACGCCTATCCCACATCGATCGATATCCTCGCTACTACGTTGTATATCGAAAGCAGCAGCTACCGTTACTGCTGTGCGGGCGAGTTCGCTATCGAGACGGTTGTTCCTCCGGCACGAGGTGATGTGAATGTTGGATCGAATCAATGCTCGTGGGCGCTCGGGACTTTCAGGACCGCTACTTCAATTCGTGGTCTGACGGTTTGACGCCCTTCTTGCCTTTACCGAACCCGAAAAACGTTGGCTTGAAATCTCCGACGTATTCCACGTTGCTTTTGGCTGGTGCTTTTTCTTCCAGCCCGAGGCCCCAGTAGCAGGCGTTCACGAGCAAGCGGCGTAAGCCTTCGCTTTCCAAATCCGGAGCCGCGCCGATCGTGGTTCCGAGTACTCGCGATGTTTTTCCGCTCTCGCCCACGTAATTGCGAATCCAAATCAGCGGCATCATTGGGTTGTTCTTCGGACCTGTCACGGCCTTGTCAGTTGGCTTCATGCCTTCCAGCACTTGGCCATAGACCAGAACCTTCACGTCGGCTGGCAGGTGGATGATGCCGTAAACATCGGTCGGACCCCAGATGTCATCGACGCCTCTCAAGACCGGGTGATCCTTGAATTGCTCATTGATAAGGCCACGGGTGCTTTCTTTTCCGTGATTGCCATGGTGGCTGATCCAGGTATCGCCGAGCACGTGCTGTCCGAAGCCGCCGGGCCATTCCTTGCTTTGCCAGTCGTATTTCGCATACACGCTCTGTTTGTTCCGCTTGATCTCAAACGCGTGCGTCGAGGTGCGAAGCCCTAGAATAGGTTTCCCCGAGTTCACGAAATCGGCGATGTATTTCATCTGGTCGTCAGGCGGTTCGCGGAAGCGAAGAAACAAGATCATCATGTCGGCAGTTTCAAGTGCTTTCAACCCGACGACATTGGTCGAGTTATTTGGATCGATGGTGCCGTCAGCGGGATTCAGGGCAAAGAGGACAGTGCATTTGAAGCCGTGGCGGATGGCCAGGATTTTGGCCAGCATTGGCATGCCTTCCTCGGATCGGTACTCCTCGTCGCCGGTGACGAAAACGATATGTTTGCCTTTGCCCGGTCCTTGTTTGCCTTCGTAAGTTACCCAGTCTCCGGCGTTTATTCTGGTGCAGACGACCGAACTCAAAACGATTAATAGGGTTGCCAAATATTTCATAATTTCCTTTGAGTGAGATTTGTCGGCCGCATTCATATCTCACGTTGCGAAAAAGGACAATCAGAAGTATCAGCTCTGTCCGACGCGCAAGTGATCGTTTTGAGTCCTCGAAGTCGCTCTCGACAAGGTCGAAATGATTATCGAGGATTCGAAAAACCAAAATGGATCAAGGACCCATGAAATTTGAAATCAAGCTTAAGTCGAACCTCGGCGCCATGATTTGTCTGGCGCTTGTCATGTCGGTTGCCCAGGCAGAACCTGGTCTATCCGCGAGCCAGGTGCAGGGAAACGCGCCTTCGGCTTCGGAGGTCCAAGGCCGCAGCACTCAATCGCAACGGGCGCGTCAGCTCGCGCAAGCAGGGACCGCTTCTGCCAAGTCCGTCGTGCCCGGCAAGCCGTATGTGGAGATGGATTATGGCCCGTTTTTTACGGCCTCGGTCGAAGTTGGCCAGAATAACATCGCATACAAGGGGGTCGCGATCCGGCTGGACGAAGGGGATGGCGGTGTTTCCAAGGGCAAGGCTTTCGTGATCTTTGACACCGACCTGATGCGATATGCCGCCGGTTGGGGAGGGGAGGGGTTCATCGATTGGAAAGGCATTGCGTTGGATGGTCAGCACGGTGTCCACCCTGCCATCGTTGGTGCCACCGTATTCACGAACCCTGTGGCACCCGGTTGGGCTAACCCCGAAAGCGGGAGCTTCGAAGACCCCCGATTTCGTGGCCTCGATCAAAAACCATACGGACCCCTTCCGCGGAGTTGGTCGCATTACAAAGGAGTGTACGTCCACGGGAACCTGGTAATTCTTTCTTACACCGTAGGCGACTCGGAGGTTCTTGAATCCCCGGGATATGTGCAGAGCGGCAACATCAGGGCGCTTTCTCGGACACTCCAGATCGGCAAGTCGTCACACGATCTTTTGCTGCGAGTTTCACCGGAAAATGTGCCGACGTGGGTTGTAGGTCCTGCTGCATTGGAGATCAAAGCGAACGATGGATTTAATTTACTGAGAATTCCTGCCTCGATGACGCCATTGGTTGCCACCGTGTTTATGGCGGATTCGCGAGTTCCAGCGGAGTTGAGAGTGCTAAGAGCCCTCGGTGCTTCCACGCCCAAACTTGCCGATATGGCATCGTTCACCAAAGGCGGTCCCTCTCACTGGCCTCTCAAGCTGACGACTCAAGTTCAGCGAGGTCCTAACGATGGACCTTATGCTATCGACATCCTCGCGTTGCCCACGGATAACCCATGGCGCTCGTGGATGCGGCTTGGCGGGTTTGATTTTTTTGCAGATGGCCGTCGAGCGGCTGTCTGCACGTGGCAGGGCGATGTCTGGATTGTTGACGGCTTGGGTGACAGCCCCGAGAAACTGAGCTGGCAACGGATCGCGAGCGGAATGTTTCAACCGCTCGGGTTGAAAATCATTGATGAGAAAATCGTCGTGACGTGCCGGGATCAAATCACAATTCTCCATGACTTGAACGGCGATGGCGAAACCGATTTCTACGAGAACTTCAACAATGACGCTCAAGTCACTGAGCATTTCCACGAATTCGCCATGGATTTGCAGGTCGATGCATCTGGGAATTTGTACTATGCGAAAGCGGCTCGCCACGCGAAGGAGCCTCTGGTTCCGCATCACGGCACCCTGATCAAGGTGAGCAAGGATGGCGCGCGGAGCGAAATTCTCGCGAGCGGTTTCCGGGCACCGAACGGCGTTTGCTTGAATCCCGATGGGAGTTTCGTCATCAGCGATCAGGAGGGGCATTGGACTCCGATGAACCGTATCAACTGGGTGAAGCCCGGCGGGTTTTACGGGAACCTGTGGTCTTATTCTCCGGGCCGCGCTGTGGAGGATTACGATCCTCCGCTTTGCTGGATTCACAAGAACATGGATCGTTCGCCTGCCGAGCAGTTGTGGGTCACCAGCGATAAGTGGGGGCCGCTCAAAGGCGCGCTGCTCAGCCTCTCTTACGGAACCGGTAGAATTTGGAATGTGCTTTACGAACAATCCGGTGAATGGATCCAAGGCGGCATTGTGCGGCTGCCTCTCCCGGAATTTCCGACTGGCATTATGCGTGGACGTTTTAGTCCTCGCGATGGACAACTGTATGCCTGTGGACTGTTTGGTTGGGCGGGCAACAAAACGCAACCAGGCGGGTTTTACCGCGTTCGTTACACCGGGAAACCGCTTCATATGCCAACGAACCTGTTGGCTGTGCGGAACGGTGTGGTGATCACCTTTACGAATCCTCTCGATCCGATTTCAGCCCGTGATCCACAGAACTACGGCGTGGCGCGTTGGAATTATCAGCGAACTGCGAACTACGGTTCAGCCGACTACAAACTCAGTGACGGGACGAAGGGGCGCGACCAGGTGGAGGTCAGCGCCGTGAAAGTCTCGGAAGACCGCCGTTCGGTATTCTTGCAAATTCCCGATATGCGAATCTGCATGCAGATGGAAATCCAATGCGATGTGGTCGCAGCCGATGGAACACGAGTTTCGCAAGTCATAGGCAACACGATCAATTTTTTGAGCGATCTCTCTAAGACACTTTCGGCACCGTTCCAGGGGAAGTAACCAGCCGTCCATGTCGGTTCCTGCCCAGCCGAAGGACTCAGACCACCGTTCAGCAGTCGTATGGTTCATTCCGTTGGAACGAGGTCGCCGAATCGGCAGTACATCAACACTGCTTCGGAAGGTCTTGAATAGTGGGCGAATCTCTTCAATCTAACTGCATCAATCGCTCAACCACTTAACCATTGCTATGCCAGACGATACCCGATTCTTCGTCCACCGCCCCCTGCTCATGTTCCTTGTGACGGGCCTCTCCTTTGTTTTTTTAGCCGCTGCGCCATCCCATTCCGCAGAAGCGACATCGCCGACAGGCGGTGTCACTGCCGAGCGCGAAGCCGCTCTCCTGAAGGACGTGAAGATTCCGGATGGCTTTGAGGCCACGATCTTCGCCACGCCACCGTCGGTGAATTATCCGGTGTTCGTGTCCGCTGCTCCGGACGGAACGGTCTATGTCTCGTCCGACAAGAATGGCTCGTTGGATCGCGCGCCGGGACGTGGTCGGGTGCTACGCGCGCGCGATCTCGATGGGGATGGCCGAGCCGATGAGGTGAAATTGTTCGTCCCCAACGTCGATTCGCCGCGCGGCTTGGTATGGGACCGTGACCGGCTTTACCTCCTGCATCCGCCGCATCTCAGCGCATTCATTGATCGCGATGGCGATGGAGTTGCAGACGAAGAGAAGGTCTTGGTGAAGAATATCGCATTTGGCTTCAAGGACCGACCGGCGGACCACAGTTCGAATGGTATCGAATTGGGAATTGACGGTTGGATTTACTGTGCCATTGGCGATTTCGGTTTCATGGAAGCCGAGGGCACGGACGGTCGGAAGCTGCAACTGCGCGGCGGTGGCGTAGTCCGTGTCCGCCCCGACGGAACTGGGCTGGAGCTGTATTCGCGAGGAACACGCAATATTCTCGAGGTGTTGGTCAGCCCGCTGTTGGACGCTTTCGCGCGCGACAACACCAACGATGGCGGGGGGTGGGATATCCGTTTCCATCACTTCGCGGGCTTGAGTGAGCATGGCTATCCTTCGCTCTACAAGAACTTTCTCGGAGAGTTCATTGAACCTCTCGCCGATTACGGTGGCGGCTCCGGCTGCGGCGGCTTATTCCTTGATGAACCGGGCTTTCCGGAAGGTTTTGGCCACGCCATTTACACCGCCGACTGGGGGCGTGAATGGATTTACCGCCACCAGATCACTCCGAAAGGCGCCACCTTCACGATCGATCAAACTCAGTTTTTCCGCGCGCCCCGCGTGACCGACCTGGATGTGGATGCATCCAGTCGGCTCTACGTCGCGAGTTGGAAAGGCGCGAGCTTCACATACGTCGGCGAAAATGTCGGTTTCCTTGTTCGTTTAACACCGAAGGGTTTCGTTCCTGAGCCTCTTCCTGATTTTGCCAAAGCCGGCCCGGCTGAACTTGTCCGGCTTCTGGAATCGCCAAGCCATCGCCGCCGCCTCGAAGCTCAACGTGAGTTGGTGCGACGCGGATTGAGTGAGGAAGTAACTCGAAATCTGATGGCTTTGGCCAAAGGCCAGTCGAAGCCGCTGGCATCGCGCGTCGCTGCCATCTTCGCCCTGAAGCAGGGTTTGCAAGCGGAGGCGATAGGAAGGCTTGTGGAACTGACAAACGACGATTCTGTTCGCGAGTACGCGATTCGCGCTCTCTGTGATCGCACGGCCGAAACTGAAGGTGTGCCCGCCGAACCCTTCCTTTCCGGGTTGGTGGACACGAACCCGCGCGTTCGGCGCGAAGCCGCCTTCGCGATGGCCAGGCTCGGCCGCACTCAATATGCCGAGGCGCTTACCTCTTTGCTGGACGACGTTGATCCAGTCGTTGCTCACACGGCAACGCAAGCCTTGAAGCGTTTGTCGGCAGCCGAAGCTTGCTTCTCTGTTCTCGATAAGACTGGTGCTTCTTCCGCTCAACGAGTCGGCGCTCTTCGAGTGCTTCAGGCGTTGCACAAACCTTCTGTGGTGGATGGGTTGCTGGCGCGGTTGGGCCAGGAAACCGATTCCGCCCGCCGGTGGGGGCTGCTGACGGCTTTGTGCCGCTTATTCTACACGGACGGCCAGTGGAAAGGCGACAGTTGGGGGACGCGACCTGACACGTCAGGTCCTTACTATCAAGCCGAGGGATGGGATCAGACCTCGAAAATCGCCGTCGGACTGACGGATGCGTTGAAACGAGCAAAGGGAGCTGACGCCTCATTTCTGGTTTCTGAGCTAACCCGGCACAAAGTCCAATTGGATGGCGCGGTTGATCTCATCGTCGCGCTCGCGGTAAAAGATCCTTCGCTGCTCTCTCCGGCCGCAGCCCAGCTCTCGCGCAGTGATCGGATTCCTGCTGAAGCGATTCCCTTTTTGGTGATTGCCGCGACCGCCGACAGCACCGCCGACATTCCTCGATCTCAAGCGGTCATGGCGTTGGCCAAGACAGGCACGCCCGAGGCGGTCCAGGCTATTCTTTCGGCGTTGTCACGACTTGCGCAATCAAAGGCGTCGGAGTCGGATCGGGAGCGTCGCCTCGCAAGGGATGCATTCCTTAATTCGCCGCGCACCGAACTCCAGAGCGAATTACTCGAGAAGGAAGCGGCTAAGCTCAATCAAGACATTTCGGCTTGGGCAGACGCAGCTTTGCTCGCAATTTCGAACCGGCAAAACGCCTCGCCGGAAATCCGGGATGGCGCGAAGCGCGCCTTGGACGCTGGTTGGGCGAATCCGAAGCGGCGCGCGCAAATTCTCCAGGCCATGATGCTAGGGGAGAGTCGGGTGTCGAGGGATAAGATCCTTGAGGCAGTGAATGATCCGGATCCGACCGTGGCCGCTGCAGCGCGCCGGACGGCCCAAGTGTTGCGTTTGGACAGGGGGGCCAGGCGCGGACCACAACCGGCCGCCAGTCCGGTGATTGACAAACTCCAGCCCGCGGATGTGGTGGCCGCAGTCACGAAGACGACGGGGGATATAAAGCTCGGCGAGGAACTGTTTACTCGTCAAGCCTGCGTTAACTGCCATACGGTGACCGCGGATCAGCCATTGCGTGGACCTTTTCTTGGAAACATCGCGACAACCTACAAGCGCGCTGAGTTGGCCGAAGCGATTCTGCTCCCGAACAAGACTATTGCTCAGGGCTTCGTGACGCAGCATTTCGAGCTCAAGGACGGCACTGAGCTGGACGGCTTTGTTACGCAAGAGGCGGCTGAGCAAGTCTCCATCCGCAATGCAACAGCTCAAGAAAGCCTGATTCGAGTAAAAGACATCAGCAAACGCACCAAGCTGGAAAAATCTCTGATGCCCGAGGGATTGGTTGCAAATCTCACCGTTAAAGAGCTGGCAGCGCTTTTGGATTATTTGGAAGGCTTGGTTAAAAAGTAAACGAAGCGAGCTTGAAGGCTCCGGTTTGGAGGAAGTGGATTTCTCCTGGGATCTCGAATTGCGCGCTCAGATTGGACAATCTAAGTCGCCGCTGTCCGCTCTCGCCTTGGGCGGCTTTCGAGGCTACCGAAGGCCGGAATCCTCATCCAACTTGGATACGAGCGGCTTTTTTCTTGTGTCAACGCCTCTCGATGGCTATGGTTTAATCCGACAGTATAAAATCAAATACCTATCAGTGTTTTAAGATTGATGATCATATTAATATTTTTTCTTCTCCATTGGTACCTCTCACTTTTTGGACAAACATTTTACCTTCACCGTTATGCTGCCCACAAGATGTTCACGATGAACAAATCCTGGGAACTATTCTTTTATGTCTTTTCCTGGTTTGCTCAAGGCTCGTCTTACTTGAATGCAAGGGCTTATGCGATCCTCCACCGGATGCATCATGCCTACAGCGATACAGAGGAAGACCCACATACGCCTCACTTTTTTAATGAAGTTTTCAGTATGTCAGTTCATACCGCAAAAGTTTATCATAGTTTGGCGACAGGAACGCTCAAGGCGGGTTCGCAATTTCAAAGCAATGATCCTGTATATCCGGTTATCGATCGAGTCGCTGATAGTTGGCTTACCCGAGTCGCGTTTGGGTTTTTATACACGCTGTTCTATGTTTCGTTTGCTACCCATTGGTGGATGTTCTTACTATTGCCAATCCATTATCTGATGGGGCCTGTGCATGGAGCCATCGTGAACTGGGCGGGCCATAAATATGGCTATCGCAATTTCGATCAACCCGACAAATCAAGAAACACATTGTTCATCGATATCCTTCTGCTAGGTGAATTGTTTCAGAACAATCATCATCACAATGGTAAGAGACCAAACTTTGCGACCAAGTGGTGGGAGTTCGACCCTGTTTATCCTGTAATCAAATTATTCGACAGAATGCATATCATCCAATTGGTGAAACAAGATCCGGCGCCAAATTCGTGATTTTATTGATCGCCGTCGGTTTGCCCGAAAGCCTTTGGCGAATGGACCCATCCTTACGAAACAGAAAACCAACCATTATGAAAATTCAGTCACTCCTTCAGAGTTTTATCGTCGGCTGTTCCTTTGTCGTGGCTCCACTCTTGTCGGTGTCTGGAGCCGAATTGGTCGTGCCGGACGACGTCCTATTTGAGGCCGGAATCGAGTATTCCAACCCAGACAATCAGCATTTGCAGCTCAACATGGCTCGCCCTAAAAATGGCAAAGGTCCATTTCCGGTGGTCCTCTGCATTCACGGTGGCGGCTTCCGGGCCGGCAGCCGGGATGGTTACAACAAGCTTTGCCAAACACTGGCGCAGCGCGGATTTGTGGCTGTAACAGCGAGCTATCGGCTGGCCCCCAAATATCAATTTCCCGCCGCTGTGCATGACGTGAAAGCTGCCGTGCGCTGGCTGCGAGCTAACGCTTCGAAATATCATCTCGATCCCGATCGCATCGGGACCACCGGCGGGTCGGCAGGTGGACACCTGGCTCAATTTCTAGGCGTCACCCCCGGTATTGCGCAATTCGAAGGCAGTGGAGGAAACGCTGAGCAATCGAGCAAGGTCGCATGCGTTGTGAACTCTTATGGTCCAAGTGACTTCACCAAGTCGTACGGCAAAAGCGTCGATGCTGCCGAGGTCCTTCCCTTGTTCCTCGGTGGGGATGTGGAGCACGAGCGGCGGCGGCACATTGTGTCCAGCCCGCTTTACTGGGTTACTCCCGAGGCAGCACCGACATTGTGCATCCACGGAACCGAGGACAAATACGTTGCTTACGAGCAGGCGACCTGGATCGTGGATCGCCTGAAAGCGTGTGATGTCGAAGTCGAGTTGCTGACGCTGGAGGGAGCGGGTCACGGTTTCAAAGGGGCAGATGCGGAGAAGGCGGACAAGGCCTTGCTGGCATTTTTTGAGAAGCATCTAAAGCCGAAGACGAAATAACTCTGTAGGGGTTACGTCCTCGATGGCAAATGGGCCTTCAACACTGTGAGCTCAGCCGACCATCAGGATTTGAGCGGTACTCTGAGATGGTTTAACAAGCCGGTCTCAGGTCATTTGTCGGGCTCAGGCTCAACTTGAGGGGAGGTCTTCTCCGTCGCTTGGTCTGGCGCGGTTTTTCGAGTCTGGGCCTTGAGATCGTCGATGATATGGGCTAGCAGGGCCGCAGGGAGCGCATAGGAAGCGACTCGGCCAGCACGGGCGATGTTAAGACCGATGGCCTGGCCGTCGAGATTCAGGAGCGGCCCACCGCACTGCCATGGCTGCAGCACGGTGTCGTGTTGAACGGCCAGTTCAAAACCTTCAGAGCGTTGGCTGATTTCGCCTCCAAGTCGGTTCATGCGCTCCTGGCGATTAAACCCGCGGAATCCGGTTTCGGGCTTTGGCAACATCATTCGCACACTCGCATCGAACTCCTCGGTTTCGCGCTGGACGCGCAGCTTGACTGTCTGCCCTTCGCGGAAATGCCGCAGAGTGGTAGTTAATTCATCGCGGTTTTTGATCTTTGTATCGTTTACCGCGAGGATAATGTCGCCTGGCTTGAGACCCGCTTTTTCTGCACCAAGGCCCTCCGTGACCTCGACGATCTTGGCGACTGCTGCGTTGGTCAGCAGGACCCCAATCAGAGCCCGTTTCGGCAGGATTTTCCGCGGCGGGACGCTGACAATACCGACCGCTTCCGGCGTTTTTTCCGTCCCGGGTGTCACGACCCATTGGCCAACGGAGGCTTCTTCCGAAACCCACCTGATTGGCGTCAAGCTGGTAGCTTTGACTTTCACCAGAGCCACATCGTTGTCATCATCCCTGGCCACCAATTCCGCATCGATCTCGGTGTGATTTGCGAGCTTGCAGGTCAACTTGCCGTCTTTGAGCTCGCTTGCCTTCGTGATGATCAGACCGCTGGCTTCGACGACGGTACCGAGGGCGACCGTCTTACCATCCAGATCGATCCTCACGATCGAATGGCGCGCCGCGTCGGTCGCTGAAGAAAATGCGGCAAGCGTCAGAGCGCCACTCTTGAATCGATCCTCTCCCAGCGTGGCTGAACGGTTGGATGAATTCTGTGCGTGCGAAGTCCTCGTCAACACGCTCACCGCCAGCAGCAGGAGCGGCAGCATACGGCCTGGAATAAAACGCAACATATTAGCTTCTTCTCGAATTCCGAATTCTGACATTACGGACCGAACCGGCCGCCCCCGAAACCACGGCGTGGTTCGACAGTCACCTGGACGGACAATTCCATCGCATCTCGTTTGATGTCCAGCGTCACCTTTTGGCCTGGCTTGGTCCGCGTCACGGATTGCTTGAACGATTCGGTTCCTTTTAGCTCATGGCCATTGAACTTTGTTACCACGTCGCCGACCTTCAATCCTGCCCTTTCTCCTGGACCATTTTTGTTAACAATCTCCAGCCGACACCCTTCGGGGTGGTCGAGTCCCCAGGCTCCGACCCAGACCTCCTGCACGGGCCGACCCCAGTCATCCCCTTTCGCCAGCCGATCCCAGGTTTCCTGAAACGCTCCGATTGAGACATGAAAGTTCGCGGCGGTGGAGTTGCTGATGCGGCTGTGGATGCCAACCACCCGACCGTGCATGTCGAACAGGGGTCCCCCGGAGTCGCCACCGATCAGGGTGCAATCGGTTTGCATCATGTCCGAAGCAAGCCGGATGATTCGCCCTAGTCGGACGACCATCGAGCGCTGGGGATCGAACCCGCCGGGATGGCCGAGCGCGAGGACCCAGTCACCCAGCCGAGTGCGGTCGATGTCACCGATATCTACATGGGACCAATGACCCTTGTCAGTGATCCTCATCAAACCTGCGTCCATCTCGTGATTCGTGCCCAGGGTTTTGCCTTTCGCGGTTTTGCCGTCGGGGAACGTAAATAGAACGTCAAGGTCGGGCGAGTCACAGACGTGGGCGGCGCACAGGACCAAGCCGTCGTCAGTAATGACAACGCCGCTGCCGCTGCCCCCTTGGACCTCGACGGCCACAACGGACGGAGAGACCCGAGCTACCACCTTCTTAACATGATCTTCGATTGCTTTGAGATCGTCGAGCGATCCAGGTGTGTCTTTGCGGAAAGCACGAGGAAGATCTGTGCGCCGGGTGGGCGGAGGCGTTGGAGCGGGCGCCGGTTCTGTGGGTGTGAAAGTCTCGTTCGGGGTTTCTTTAGCTTCCTGAAATAACAACCTGAGCACTGTTTCGACCTTCCTCGTCTCTTTAAGTAGAGGCAGGACTTCGCCATGGAACCGGCGATCTGAAGTGCTGGAAGTCTCGGATCGCTGGTCCGGCTGATTCGATGGCTGCCGGGCAGCAGGTTGCTCTTTCGCGGACAGCGCGGCAGACGGCAGCAGGGCTGCAAATAGTCCGAAGGCAGCAAGCATCGCTGCGCCCGCGTGCTGAAGTGGCAGGAGTGCCTGGGCAAAGCGGGCCGCGGGGGTGCATTTACTGTGACCGGACGCGATCAGAACAGAGGCGTCGAGGCTCTTCGCGGTAGTATTGCAAAACCAAGTTCTCACACGGTTATAGACGCCGTTCAAAAAGATTGGTTAACTAAATCTTTGTCGGGAGGCTGAAATCTCAAGCACCGGCAGAGCCATCAATTCATCACGGAGTTGGCGATCGAATTACCTCCTGCAAACCTCGACGACCTCGGCACTGTGATCGGCCACGGCGCAATATTTCGGTTTTTCACGTTAACCCAAGGATCTATAATGTTCAGGCTAAGACACCCGCGCAGGCATCCTTGTTTCGAGACTTTGTGAAAAGTTTCACAAAGTACTTGTAGTCGATTCTGACTGGCAATATTTTCGCCCGAATGGGTAATCCAGATGTTGTTACGATTCGTGAGCTGTCGAAGGTCTATAGGCAGGGCGAGATCAACGTGACAGCGTTGAACCGCATCTCTCTCGATATTCAAACTGGAGAATTCCTCACCCTCATGGGGCCTTCGGGGTCGGGCAAGTCCACCCTGTTGCACATCATCGCGGGAGTGGACCGTCCGACCAGCGGGGAATGTCGCGTCCAGGGAATTGATGTCGCGCGCTTGAGTGAATCAGAGCTGGCAGATTGGCGGAACCAAAATGTCGGATTCGTTTTTCAGACGTTTAATTTGATTCCGGTCCTCACCGCTTTTGAAAACGTAGAGCTTCCTTTGCTGCTGACGCGGCTTCGGGGAAAGCAACGGCGGCAGCAGGTGGACACGACACTCGAGTTGGTCGGACTCGCCGATCGCAAACATCACTTGCCGAAACAGCTTTCTGGCGGGCAGGAACAGCGTGTCGCCATCGCGCGGGCTCTGGTGACTGACCCAACCCTGATTGTCGCCGACGAACCCACCGGCAATCTCGATTCGCATTCCGCCCAGGAGGTTCTCGGCATTCTGCAGGCCCTGAGTCGTAACGCTGCCAAGACGGTCATTATGGTGACACATGACCCGAAAGCCGCAGCCTTCGGTTCGCGAACGATCCATCTGGAAAAGGGTGAATTAGTTGCCTGAACATCATGACCATAGGCTCCTTTATTTTGAAAAATGCGTTGAGGAACAAACGCCGCGCCGCGTTATCGATCCTGAGTGTGGCCGTCAGTTGCGCCTTGTTGGTCACCTTGCTGACGTTGCAGCGGGAGTTGACGATTCCGCCCGAATCCGAAGCGGCGTCGCTCCGGGTCATCGCCCGCAACAAGGTTTCCCTCACCCAACCGCTGCCGGCGAAGCAATTGGCGATACTCGACAAAATTCCCGGCATCGTGGCTGTTTCTCCATTCAGCTTCTTTGGGGGGAATTTCCGCGAGGAAACCGTGACCAGCTTCGCGCAGTTCGCCGTGGACCCGGCCCGATTTCAGGGCCTGCTCGTCGAAGGAAAGATTGTGGAAGGTTCCTACGATAGCTTCATCAAGAACCGGACTTCGTGCTTTGTAGGCGCGGACACGATCAAACGTTATGGTCTCAAGGTCGGCGACAAAATGCGCTTCACTGGGACGTTTTTTCCCGTCAACCTCGACCTGGAGGTCGCGGCGGTGTTTCAAGGCACCGTGGATGATCGAGGAGTTTTCTTTCATCACAAGCTGCTCGACGAACTGATGGGTGATCCCGGCACGGTGGGAACCTGGTACCTGCGCGTGGCTTCGGCGGAGGTTGCGAATGACGTGATCAGCCGCATCAACAAGGCGTTCGAGAACACCGCCGCGGAGGTGAGAGCGGAGACGGAACGAGCTTTCCAGATGAGCTTTATCAGCATGTTGGGTAACGTCAAACTGCTCATCGGCTCGATCAGTTCGGTGGTGGTCTTCACGCTGTTGCTCGTCACTGTCAGCACGATGAGCATGGCGATCCGCGAACGGTTCCGCGAGCTCGCGGTGCTCAAGGCGCTCGGGTTTCGCCGTCGTGACCTGTTTGGGTTCATCCTCGCGGAGAGCTTCGGCCTGTCGGCGATCGGCGCTTTCGTAGGCATCGGCGGCGCTTGGGCCATGTGGACTTTGTCCGATCTCCAAAAACTGACCAATGGTTTCTTGATTTACTTCGAGGTCACGACGCGCATCATTGCCACCGGAGCCTCCATCGCTGCGCTGCTCGGCATCATTTCGGCGATTTTACCTTCCATCGCCGTCTCGCGAATGAGCGTGGTGGAGGGGTTGAAAACACTCGATTAGTCCAAAGTCCAAGATGTTTTATTGCATTCGTGGAAGCCTCATGAAACCTCCGATCTGCGCGGGCACAAATCGAAACGGTGAGATAAGCCTGACACATGTCCGTAGTTGGACATTGTGGACATTGGACTTAATTAATTATGCCTTTGCCGCTGAAGTATAACTTTCGCAACGTGCGTGTGCGCTGGCGTTCAACGCTCTCCACCATACTGGGAATCGCTTTGGTGGTGAGCGTGTTTGTGCTCTTGAGAGCCCTGGCGCGGGGCATCGAGACGACCAACTCCAACACGGGCGACCCCCGGAATATCTTGGTTGTGCGTAAGGGCTCCCAGGCCGAATCCGGCAGCATGGTCTCGCGTGAACAATTTCGGACGCTGCGATACTTTGACGAGATCGCTCGCAACGAGCAGGGCGAGCCGGTCATTTCAGCGGAATTGGTCTTGATTATTAGCGTGCCGCGCGGCACTGGCGTAGGCGAGGCGAACACCTTGATCCGCGGTGTCACACCCAGCGGCCAGGAATTGCGGCCCCAGGTGAAACTTGTCAAAGGTCGCTGGTTCAGTCGTGGCAAACGCGAGATGATCGTCTCCGAGCGTTTGGCAGGCCGCTTCACCGGCTTTGAAATCGGCGGCACGATCAAGGCTGGCTTGGATCGTCTCACCGTGGTTGGCCATTTCGACGCTCGGAGCAGCGCCTTCGACAACGAAGCTTGGATGGATGCCGACGAAGCCCGCTCCATTTTTGACCGGGACCAGTATTCGAGCATATTGCTCCGGCCGCGCGATCAGGCGGCCGCAGATGCCATCATCAAACGCATCGAAGTGGACAAACGCCTAGGTTTGCGCGCCGAGCATGAGGTGGACTATTATTCCAAACAGACGATGACCGCGATGCCATTCAAGTACCTCGCCGCCATCCTCGGCGCGGCCATGTCCGTCGGCGCGGTGTTTGCGGCGATGAACACGATGTATGCGAGCGTCGCCGCGCGCACGCGCGAGGTTGGCACATTGCGAGTTCTTGGCTACTCGCGGCGATCGATTGTGTTCTGCTTTCTGATCGAGGGGACGCTCCTCGCGATACTAGGCGGGCTTCTCGGTTCGATTCTATCGCTCGCGGTTTATGCCTATGTCGTGGTGAGAAAGGTTCAGTTTGGGACGATGGATTGGCAATCTTTCGCTGAAACCGTCTTCCAGTTTCGCGTCACGCCCGATCTGATGCTGACTGGGATCGCGTTCGCCGCGATGATTGGTTTGGCTGGAAGCTTTTTGCCCGCGTTGCGCGCGGCTCGTCTGCCTGTAATCTCCGCCCTCAAATCCCTATGAATGAAGAGAAGCTTCAACACCTCCGGATCGCTTCGGACCAGAAACGGCGCGCAGGCGCACCCATTTGGACGATCGTTTTGGGTATCGCAGCCATCACAGGGGTCGCGATATTCTTCGCTATTCCCCGAGCCTCGGACTCGGTCCGCAGCGGCCTGAAGTCCAATCGGGAACTGGCGCGAACCTCCGATAAAGGCGCCCCCGACTCCAACCTCGGCACGCCTGCCGCCCAGGGCTCTGCGATGGCATCGCAACCGGCCAAGATTGAAGGTTCCGTGCTGACCGCCAGCGGTTACATCGTGAACCGGGAACGGATTGAACTGAGTCCGCGTTTCATGGGGGTGGTGAAATGGATTGGAGTAAAGAAGGGGGATTCAGTGACGAATGGCCAGGTCGTCGTGCTGCTCGATGATGCCGAATACAAGGCTCGTCTTAAGGAAAGCGAAGGCCGTTTGGCGTATGCGAAAGCTGGCCTGTCAAAAGCTGAGTTGGATTATGATCGCGTTGCCAAGTTAGCTCTGGAAAAGGTCGAATCCAAGCAAGCCGAGGACGATGTTCGCGTCCGAGTTGAGTCTGCTCGCGCCTCTTTATTGGAGAGCCAAGGTCAAAATGAGCTGGCGAAGACATTTCTGGATTGGACCGTGATTCGATCTCCGATCGATGGGGTCGTGCTAGAAAAGTTGGTTGATCCCAACGAATTGGTAGTTCCTCAAAGTTTTGGCGGCACACGTGGCCCGAGCACGGCGTTGATTGCTCTGGCTGATCCAAAGGATTTGCAGGTCGAGATTGATCTGAACGAATCGGACCTCTCTAAGATCTTCCTCAATCAAGTGTGCAAGGTCAGTCCAGAAGCCTATCCCCAGAAAGGATATGAAGGTTACGTGGCGGAGATTGCTCCCGAAGCCAGTCGCCAGAAAGGAACCTTGCAGTTGAAAGTGCAGATCCGCAATTCCGATCGGTTCCTAACGCCTGAATTGAGCGCGAAAGTTGATTTCATCGGGGTTTCAAACGAGCAAAGATAAACGGCGTGCAACCGACTTTGGCATCGAGCAATGAGAGCTTGTTTGAAAACTAAGAGAGGTCTTGCGGTGAGGAGTTTTGGTTTCGGCGGAGGCGGCGAAGCCGGAGACAACATTTCGCAAAGCGAACGTTCCTCAACGAGAGGGTAAAGATTGTTTGCCGGCCGTTCCTCCGTGGCAAAATTTGCCTGCTCCTCGCCAAACCCGGTTAGCCGTGCCGCAGGAATGTCGGTTTTGGCTTGGAAAAGGCGTTCTTTACGTCCGGCAATGTATTGGTGTAAAACATGCTTTGCGTCCCAGGTAGCAGAGTAATGAAGCAAAGCAAATTGAAGCAATACTGAGCATCGATGCAATAGAATTTATGGTCATCAATACAAATTCCACCGGAATGGTAAGCCCGAACAACCTGAACTCAGGTTCCGCCAACGCCGCCAAGGCAAGTCGCCAAACTGCCGTTCGCTCAGATGACACGGATATTACTGCCCGAAACGCGGAAGAAATATCCCATGTTGCCGTTCGCGAGATACTGGATTCGCGCGGTGCCGATGCGGCTACTGATTACGCCCGGATTCATATTTTGACAGACTCGAATACCGCGCTTCTGGTTCAAGCCAATTTGAATCCTCAGCATGTGCTTGATCTCCTTGCGGAGTAACTACTGAGCACCGGCGACGGTGTCGAATGGCCTGCGCAAACGATTGGCTCGCGATCCACCCATTTGCTCGGGCGTGGATCACGACAACGCTCAACCCCTTCTATTCAGGCGGTTTTCTAGCTGCCCTTCTCACATCTAGACCTGGTTTCTCGATCACCTTCGCTTGAGGAGTGAGGAGCAAGGTTTCTGTTGATGATTGGAGGATGGAGTGACATTCCGGCACCGACGACAACTATTATGAATACGAGATCTTTTCTTCTCCCGAGATACTGTTAAAGTGTTCCAATGAAATCGGAGACTATTCTAGTGTTGGCATTGGCGACCAGTTGGCTGTTTTTGAGTGGGTGTTTCCCTCCTTCCAAGACTTCGCCGACGGCCCAAAGCAACGCCGTGGAACAGCCGGTGCAGAAAGAATCAGCTATGACGAATAAAGTAATTAAATCGGCCGAAGAGTGGGAGAAATCGCTGACGCCCGAGCAATTCAAGGTCACTCGCAAGAAGGGAACGGAGCGGGCATTCTCGGGAGATTATTGGAACACTAAAGAAGCGGGCATCTACAGATGTGTCTGCTGTGACAATGAGCTTTTTGGTTCCGAGACAAAGTTTGATTCGGGGACTGGTTGGCCTAGTTTCTGGACGCCAATCTCCGAAGGGAAAGTTAAATCAGAATCGGATAACACCTTATTCATGAAGCGAACGGAAGTGCTTTGCGAACGCTGCGACGCTCATCTAGGCCACGTTTTCGAAGATGGCCCCAAACCGACAGGCTTGCGCTACTGCATTAACTCGGCCTCTCTGAAGTTTGTAAAAAAGTAAGCGCCGAGTCGTTCGCTGGCCTCTGTTCCGAGAGAACACCGAACGCTGAGATTCAAAGCCACGGGCTCTCAGGTACGCTGAGGATTGAAAAATCGTGGCGGTTGACAATGAGAAACCTTTAACCATAATCGCGCCATGAAAATTATTGCGTTGATCTTCGCGCTTTGTGTAAGCCAATGCGCTATTGCTGAGACTATGCCAAACCTTTACGACATCTCCCTGAAAGACATTAACGGGAAAGACACTTCCTTGAACGCCTACAAAGGCAAAGTTTTGCTCGTGGTCAACGTCGCTTCGCAATGTGGACTGACGCCTCAATACAAAGCTCTGGAAACGACCCACCAGAAATATAAGTCCAAGGGTTTAGCCGTCGTGGGATTTCCGTGCAACGACTTTGGCCAGCAGGAACCTGGCACAAATGAAGAAATCAAAACTTTCTGTTCCACTAAGTATAGCGTCACTTTTCCCTTGTTCGACAAGGTTCATGTGAAAGGTGCCAACCAGCACCCGCTATTTGCATCGTTGACCGGCAAGACTTCACCCTATCCAGGCGACATTCAGTGGAACTTCGGAAAGTTTCTGATTGGCCGAGATGGAAAGATTCTGAAACGGTTTGAGCCCAAGGTTACTCCCGATTCTCCGGAAGTTATCCAAGCGATTGAAGCTGCCTTAGGGAGTAAGTAACTCGAAAGCCTGCAATCGTATTGCGGAAGGATTCGTTGACGTTTTGCCGGGAAAAATTCTTATGTCAAAAGTTAAACACATCGCGCTGATTAAATTTAAAGAGGGGACTTCTGAGGAACAGACTGAGAAGTTCTTCGCTGAAATTATGGACATCTCCGAGTCGATCCCCGGCATCGAAGATTATGTTTCCGGCAAGAACTGCAGCCCGGAAACTTTAAGCAATGGGTTCACCCACGGCCTCATCATGACGTTCCAAGATGCTGCGGCACGGGACGCGTATCTTCCCCACCCGGATCACGAGAAAGTTAAGGCGCTCATTCTGCCTCACGTCGAGTCTCTTGTCGTATTTGATTTTGAGGTCTGATGGTCGCCCTGATCCGGTTTCCCCTCCGCTGTCGCCGGATGTTCGGTGCAGATCTCGACTCACTGAGCCAGTCGGCGTTCCTCGTGTTAACCTGATTAGTTTACAGCGAACCTCTTTCGCTCTCACATCGACACTTCGCGCGCAGCCGCGGGAATCAATTTATGGAGTCCGTGTTTTAGTCGGTAGGACACGGAGGCGAGGCAGCGCACGCACTCCATCGTAGCCCTCTTTTGCGCGGATCAAGATAGTTTCTCCATCGGAATTCCACGGTTCTACCTCGCCGGCGAATCGGCACCGTTTCGAGCTGGCGCGTTTGTTACTCCAAGGCAAGATATTGATTTGTCTCAACGCGATTCACTTTTTCTCGCTGCGTTCAAAGTTGATCCTTGATCATTCCCGCGTGATCTGGGTCCACCGTCCGAACAGGACAGCAACAACGCGGATCTGGAAAATCGCGTCTGGGACTGTCACCGGTCGAATCACTAATGATTGGCTCGACGTTCCGGCGCATCAACGTCGGTCAAATCCACGCCTTCTGGATTTGCGTCCCACCCCTCCCCGAATAAGCCGCCATCGCCGCATATCTGGACGAGGAGACGGCGAAGCTGGACGCGCTGGTGGGGAAGGTGGAGGAGGCGGTGGAGCGGTTGCAGGAATACCGCACCACCCTCATCACCGCCGCCGTCACCGGCAAAATTGACGTGCGCGCCAATTCAAAACCCACTACCCTCACTGCATGATAACTCATCTCTGCGCCAACAACTTTCGCTGCCTGGTGGACTTCAAGGCCGAGTTCGATTCCTTTGGCGTCCTGTGCGGACCAAACGGGTCGGGCAAAAGCTCGATGTTTGATGCCCTGCGCCTAATCCGCAATCTTGGCACAGGCGATGGCGTCCTTGGTGGAGACCGGGATCATGATGTTTCTAATCTGGAGTTCACCAACTGGCTGAAGAGCGATGTTCAAGAGTTTGAGCTCGGTGTGACTTCCAACGCACATGCGTTTGAATATGTCATCCACATCCAACAGGCGACGGATTCTGAGAAACCGCGGATTGTGAAGGAGCGGGCGAACTGCGACGGCAAGACGCTGTTCGAGCGCGATTTGAAGGGAGTCAGTTTCAAGCGGCCGGATGGAACACAGGCAGGGTTCTTTCCCCTGGACTGGCGTCAAGCAGCGCTGGCCTCAATCCAGCCAGAAGGCCACCTCAGTGAGTTGGCAAGGCTTCAGGAGGTGATAGCCAAGCTTCTGATCCTCCGTCCCAATCCCCGGGGCATGGAGCGCGAAAGCAAAGCGGAATCGAAACGGCCAGACCTGTATATGACAGGCCTGACTTCGTGGTATCGCTCACTGTCACAGGATTTGGATTGGACGATCGCGCTGCGTGACCTCCTGCAAGAAGTCTGGCCGGACTTCAAATCACTGAAATTGGTGGACGTGGGGCTGAACACCAAGGCGCTGCAACTCCTCTTTGGTGGGACGAACGGGGGCAGTTCGGGGTCGATCTTTTTCGACAAGCTTTCTGACGGCGAAAAGGCCTTAATTGGTCTTTACATGGTGCGGGCGGCGCTGGCTACCAATGCGGCTCAGACGGTCCTGATTGATGAACCAGACAACTATGTCGGGCTGCCGGAGCTGCAACCGTGGGTGTTGTCATTGCGCGAGCTCTTGGATGACCAACATCAGGCGATCTTGATTACGCATCATCCGGAAATCCTGAGCAGCGCCGGGCAGGACCACGGCCGTTATCTCTGGCGGGAAAATCACACCTCGCGGACTCGCATCGGACCATTGAACGTGCCGGAAGGAATGTCACCCAGCGAAGCGATAGCAAGGGGGTGGGTGCGTGGCTAGCAAGACCGCAATCGTCTGCCTTCATGAAGGGACAAGGGGGCACAGCATTGACCCTGTCTTTATCAACAAGCTCATTCGAACGCTCAAGCCAAGTTGGATTCGTTGGCAAGGCAGCAACATCGTGAGACTTGATCCTTGCGGCGGGCGCAAAGACCTAATCGGTTTGTTTCCACAAAAGCTGAGAGAAGTAGTGCTTGCCGCAGGAGGCAACACGACACTCATGGTGTGGGCGGATGTTGATGACGACATGCCCGACTGCGATGCCTTGAAAAATGAGTTTTGGAGGGAAGCGGAAAAGCAGGGCGTCACGCGTGATCAATTCGACCAGGTGGTCTTTCTCTTTGCAAAAGATCGGATTGAAAACTGGATTGAGTTTCTCCGGACTGGCGCAACTGACGAATCCAAGGAAGGGCCAAGGATTAAACATGGAAGTGAGGCTGCCGAGGCTGCAAGAATACTCGCGGCTCAATGCCAGTCCGGCGCGCCCATAAAGAACATCCCTCCATCGCTTGAGTGGTCGTGCAAAAACTGGCGGGATTTGAAGAGCCGGATGAATAGCTAGGCATTAAGACTGAAGCGCGGAAAACAGCCCATGCCTCAAACCACCGAACGCGCCTTCGAGACCTACGTGGTGGAAATCCTCAAGACGCGCGGCGGCTGGAAGTCCGGCAGCATCGCGGAGTGGGACAAGGAGCGGGCGCTGTTTCCGGCGCAGGTGTTCGCTTTCATCGCGGACACGCAACCAAAGTTGTGGGTCGAGATGCAGGCGCTGCACGCGGCGGGGTTGGAGGCGTTTCTGCTCACCACGCTGGTCAAGGAACTGGACGCGAAAGGTTCGCTCCATGTGCTACGGCACGGGTTCAAGTTTTACGGCAAGACGTTTCGCCTCGCCTACTTCAAGCCCGCGCACGGCGCGAATTGGGAAGTGCTGGAGCAATTCGGCAAGAACCGGCTGACAGTGACGCGCCAAGCGCCGTGTCATCCCGGCGACAATCGCTCGCTGGACATGGTGCTGGCGGTGAACGGGTTGCCAGTGTCCACCATCGAGTTGAAGAATCCCGGCACGGGCCAGAACTGGCGACACGCGGTGCGGCAATACAAGGAGGATCGCGACCCGCGCGCGCCGTTGTTCGATTTCAAAAAGCGGGCGCTGGTGCATTTCGCCGCTGACTCGGAGGATGTTTGGATGACCACTAGGCTCGCTGGCGAGAAGACGTTTTTCCTGCCGTTCAACCGGGGCAGTCATCCGGGACAGATCATCTGCGGCGCGGGCAATCCGCAGCACGAGTCGGGCTACCGCACGGGTTACTTCTGGGAGGACGTCCTCCAGTTCGAGGGCTTCCTCGATATTCTCGGCCACTTCATGTTCCTCGAAAAGAAGGATGAAACGGTGGACGACGGTCGCGGCGGGCATCGCGTGGTGACGAAGGAGACGATGATTTTCGCGCGCTATCACCAGCTCGACTCGGTTCGGAAATTGGTGGCGACGACGCGCTGTGAAGGGCCGGGTCGGAATTATCTGATTCAGCAATCAGCCGGAAGCGGAAAGACGAACACGATCTCGTGGCTCTCGCATCGGCTCGCCAGTCTGCACGACGCGAGGGACGTGAAGGTCTTTGATTGTGTCGTGGTGATCACCGACCGGCAGTTGCAGGACGCGATTTACCAGATCGAACACGCGCAAGGCGTGGTGAAGGCGATTGATCAGGACTCGAAGCAACTCGCGGCGGCGCTGATTGACGGCACGAAGATCGTCATTGCCACGTTGCAGAAATTCCCCTTCGGCCTGCGCGGCCTGCTCCATGCCGCCGGCGCGGAAAGTCAGGAGGAGGCGACCGCTGAGCAGAAGGCCGATGCGGCAAAGTGGGAGGCGGAAATTGCCAAACGTCGGTATGCCGTCATCGTGGATGAAGCGCACTTCAGCCAAAGCGGCGAGACGGCGCGGGAGTTGAAGGCCATTCTCGGCGCAGCGGCGCAGGCCGAGAACGGCGAGGACGAACCAGATTGGGAAGACCGCTTGAACCAAGTGATGCAGTCACGCGGGCTTCAGCCGAACTTGAGTTTCTTCGCCTTCACCGCGACCCCAAAAGGCAAAACGCTGGAGTTGTTCGGGCGCAAGGGGGCAAGCGGGTTGCCCGAAGCGTTTCATCGAAAGCGATCTACGACCCGATTCCGACGGAAGAACACTCTCCCACGCCCGTCGAATAACCTTCGACGCGCCCTGCCTGCGCACGATGTATGCCGACAAGCCGATGCAAGGCCACGGCAGGGGAAGGAAGAAGGAAGAATCTGGATGACTGCGAACATTGCGTGAGGTAATAATTTGAACAATCACAAAACTGCCATGAAATTCTTTGATTCAGTAGTGAGGAGAGGTCTTTTGGCTGCGACCGCGCTTTGCTCGAATTTGGTCCACCATCCGGCCGTCGGAGCGGATGTGGATACCAGCAAGTTGCCTCCAGCTTCCATCCGCAAAGCCGATTTCAATAAAGACATTCAGCCGTTGTTCGCGAACAGTTGCTATGAGTGCCACGGGCCTAAAAAACAGGAAGGCAACCTCCGTCTCGATCAAAAGGCAGCCGCCCTTAAAGGTGGCGAATCCGGCCCGGCGATTGTGCCGGGTAAGAGCGCGGAGAGTTTGCTCATTCATGCGGTCGCGGGGGCGCGAGACGATTTGAAGCGAATGCCAAAAAAAGGCGATCCGCTCACCTCGGATGAAATTGGCATCCTCCGCGGCTGGATCGACCAAGGTGCCGACTGGCCCGAGACGAGCGTCGATAGGAGGGACTTGAAGCAGCATTGGGCCTTCAAAGCGCCGGTTCGGCCTGCCGTACCGTCCGCTTCTGGCGAGGCATGGGCACGGAATTCGATTGATAATTTTATCCTGGCCCGTCTGCACAAGGAAGAACTCAAGCCATCTCCTGAAGCCGATAGGATCGCTCTCCTGCGTCGCTTGAGCCTCGACCTAATCGGGTTGCCGCCGACGATTGCGGAAGTGGATTCATTTCTGGCGAACAAGAGCAAGGACGCCTATGAGAAACAGGTCGAACGCCTGCTGAACTCCCCGCATTATGGCGAGCGCTGGGGACGTCATTGGCTCGATGCTGCGCGCTACGCTGACTCAGATGGCTACGAGAAGGATAAGTCCCGTCAGGTTTGGTTTTATCGCGACTGGGTCATTAATGGACTGAATCGCGACCTGCCTTACGACCAATTCATCATCGAGCAGCTCGCCGGAGATCTGCTACCGAATGCGACGCAAGATCAGATTGCTGCCACCGGTTTCTTGAGGAATTCCATGATCAACGAAGAAGGTGGCGTGGACCCCGAGCAATTCCGAATGGACGCCATGTTCGATCGCATGGACGCGGTGGGCAAGAGCGTCCTCGGGCTCACCATTCAGTGCGCTCAATGCCACAACCACAAGTATGATCCAACCACTCAGGAGGAGTATTATCGGATTTTTGCCTTCCTGAATAACGACCATGAGACGCAGCGTGTCGTCTATACGCCGGCCGATCAGATGCGCGTCGCCGACATCACCCGGCAGATGCGCGACTTGGAGGAAGGCCTGCGTCACGCCCATCCTGATTGGGCTGAACGCATGGCCAAGTGGGAAGAATCTGTTCAGAGCGACCAGCCCGAATGGATCGTCATTCATCCCACGCAAATTAGCGAAGCTGACACGAGGTTTTATCCGCAAAAGGACGGGTCGCTGCTCGGTCTTGGCTACGCGCCAACGAAGTTCACGTTTGTCTTCCGAGCCACGAATGACTTGGCAACAATCAATGCGTTCCGACTCGAACTCGTGACTGATCCAAATTTGCCCTGCAATGGGCCAGGCCGGTCCTTCAAAGGCACCTGTGCTCTCACTGAATTCAAGGTTGAAGCCGCTGGTGTCCAAAACCCAACCAACAAAATATCAGTGAAGCTCGTCAAGGCCACGGCTGACTACGCGAATGAAGAGCGCGAGCTCGAACCGAACTTCTACGATAAGTCCGACAAGCGGCGTGTCACCGGATCAGTGAGCTTCGCGATCGACGAGAAGGACGACACGGCTTGGGGGATCGATGCCGGACCGGGTCGTCGAAATCTGGACCGCAAAGCCGTCTTCAACGCAAGCACGAACATCGCGTTTCCAGGCGGGACCATTCTGACGGTTTCCCTGAAGAATAACCATGGCGGCTGGAACAGCGATGACCACATGAACAATATGGTCGGTCGCTTTCGGCTCTCCGTGACGGGTGCGACCAATGCTGTCGCCGATCCGTTGCCAACGGGCGTCCGCCAGCTCCTGGCGATTCCTCGCGAGAAGCGTTCGCCTGCGCAGGTCGCCGCCATTTTTAATTATTGGCGCGTGGCGATTCCGGAGTTCAAACAAACCAACGACAAGATTGAAGCGCTTTGGAAACAATGGCCGAACGGCTCAACAACACTCGCGCTGATGGCTCGCGAAGACCCACGCGAGACGCGGATGTTCAAGCGCGGCGATTGGCTGAAGCCTGGCAAAGCGGTGACTGCCGGTGTGCCTGCCTTTTTGCATCAATTACCAGAGAACTACGAACCCAGCCGACTGACGTTCGCGAAGTGGCTTGTGGACCGAAAATCCCCAACGACTGCGCGGGTCTTCGTGAACCGCATTTGGCAATCCTATTTCGGCGTTGGCCTTGTGAGCACGTCGGAAGATTTCGGCCTGCAGAGCGAAGCTCCGTCGCACCCGGAATTACTCGACTGGCTTGCCTGCGAGTTCATGGACCACGGTTGGAGCCCAAAACATATCCATCGCCTCATCGCCGCGTCCGCGTCGTATAGGCAGTCATCGAACGTGACGCCCGAACTTTACGCGAAGGATCAATACAACCGTTTCCTGGCGCGTGGTCCGCGCTTTCGCGTCGATGGCGAAATCGTCCGAGATATCACTCTGGCGGCGAGTGGACTGTTAACGCCGAAGATAGGTGGCCCTTCCATTTTTGCTCCGGCGCCTGAATATCTTTTTATGCCGCCGGCGAGCTACGCGCCATTCCCCTGGAAGGAGGAGACCGGACCTGATCGATACCGCCGTGCTCTCTACACGTTTCGCCGCCGTTCGACGCCTTTTCCGATGTTGCAAACGTTCGATGCACCGAATGGCGACTTCTCGTGCGTCCGCCGCCTTCGTTCCAACACGCCACTTCAAGCACTCATGACACTCAATGAAACTGTCTCGATGGAATGCGCTCAAGGCTTGGCGTTGCGCGCCATCGAGGAAGGCGGCAAATCCGACGCGGAGCGGATCACGTACGCCTTTCGCCGTGCTCTGAGCCGCCCTCCCTCGGTGGACGAGGCTAAAGAGTTGCTCGATCTGCTGACACGGCAGCGCCAGCGTGTCGCTGACGGGTGGGTGAATCCATTCGAGCTCGCAACAGGCAAGAATGAGAAGCCGGCCAAACTCCCGCCTGGGACGACGCCGACACAACTCGCAGCATACACAGTTGTGTCTCGAGTCATTTTGAACCTGGATGAGACGATCACGAAAGAATAGTCCGCCCCCCTCGCACTGCCATGAAGCAACTGACGCAGACCAACCGTAGCAAGAGGCGTTCAGCGTGTCGGCACTCTGGGCTTGGTTTTCTTCGGCGCTTGGCGTGTTCGCAGTTGTGTGTGAAAACCAATCTCTCGCCCTTTCTCGACTGGAGGAGCCAAAAGGCGCTCCAACGTTTCAAAGACTTGCCGGATTTCGACGTCGTGGCTGGCCACTGTCTTTTCGATGGCCGACAGTTTGCCCAGCAGTTCCTGCCTGTCGGCGACGAGTGCTCGCAGCCGGACAAAAGCCTCGATGAGATGAATGCTCATGTGGATGGCGCGCGGGCTGTTCAAGATCGTAGCTGCCATCAGTGCGCCATGCTCGGTGAATGCAAAGGGTGTGACCGGCGAGAATTTGAGTTCTCGGAGGTGGTCACAGTTTGTGACCACCTCTTTCTTTTCAGTGACCGTCAACCGAAACATGAACCGTTGTGGAAAGCGCTCGCGGTTACGTTTGATGGCTTGGTTGAGAACCTTGGTCTTCACTCCGTAAAGCTCGGCCAGATCCAAATCCAAGATCACTTTCTGATCACGAATTAGATGAATGCGCCTTTCCAAATTGTCCGGGATGACAACCAGCCTGGCCCTTGGCATGAGTCGGAGAATAGTTGCCGATCAGTTAAACTCAAGTTGGATGTTTGCAGGATCGTCAATCAGTCACGCAGTTGATTTCGAGGAGCAACACTCTATGAACATCTCTGAACACCACTTCAATGAATACCGCAAAAAGATCAGCCGCCGGTGGTTCTTCAAGGAATGCGGCGTCGGGCTCGGCGCCGTTGCGCTCGGTTCGCTCCTGAACGAAACACTTTTCGCCACGGCCGCAAAGCCGTCGCTTGTCAACCCGCTTGCTCCCAAACAGCCACCTTTCAAGGCCAAGGCCAAGAACGTCATCTACCTTTTCATGGCGGGCGCGCCCAGCCACCTCGATCTCTTCGATTACAAACCCGAATTGGTGAAATGGAATGGTAAGCTTCCCCCTTCCGATTTGGTGAAGGGTTATCGGGCTGCCTTTATCAATCCAAGTTCCAAGCTCCTCGGCCCAAAATTCAAATTTGCCAAGCACGGGCAATGTGGCGCGGAACTGTCCGAGTTACTACCGCACTTGGCAACCGTCGCGGACGACATCGCCATCGTGAAGTCGATGCACACGGACGCCTTTAACCATGCGCCCGGCCAGATTTTCATGAACACCGGCTCGGTGCAGTTCGGGCGTCCGAGCATGGGCGCGTGGGTCACTTACGGCCTCGGCAGTGAATCGCAGGATTTGCCGTCTTATGTTGTCTTCAGCTCCGGCAGCAAGGGCACCAGCGGCGGCGCGTCCAATTGGGGTTGCGGTTTTCTCCCATCGCTCTATCAGGGCGTCCTGTTTCGCAGCCAAGGCGAGCCGATTCTTTATCTTTCAAACCCGAAGGGCGTGGACACCGAGATCCAGCGAGATTCGCTCGATACAATCAGGCGACTCAACGAGAAGCGGCTGGACGTGGTCGGCGACCCTGAAATCGCCACGCGCATCAATTCGTTCGAGATGGCTTACCGAATGCAAACCAGTGCGCCTGAACTGATGGACATCGCGAAGGAGCCGAAGGAAATTCTGGAAATGTACGGCGCGGAACCTGGCAAATCTTCTTTCGCAAATAATTGCCTTCTGGCCCGCCGTCTCGTCGAGCGCGGTGTGCGCTTCGTTCAACTTTTCCATGAAGCATGGGATCAGCACGGCAACTTGACCAAGGATCTTCGGAAAAACTGCCAGGACACCGATAGGCCCTGCGCAGCGTTGGTCAGAGATCTCAAGCAGCGTGGCTTGCTCAAAGACACGATCGTGATCTGGGGCGGTGAGTTCGGCCGCACACCGATGGTTCAAGGCGGAGACGATGGCCGCGATCACCATCCCAATGCGTTCAGCATGTGGATGGCGGGCGGTGGTGTGAAGCCAGGCGTCTCGGTGGGTGAGACCGACCAGTTCGGATTTAACGCCGTGCGCGACAAAGTCCACGTCCACGATCTCCACGCGACGCTGCTCCACTTGCTCGGCTTCGATCACACGAAACTCACATATCGGTTTCAAGGCCGTGACTTCCGGTTGACTGACGTGCATGGAGAACTCGTGGAGAAGCTGCTGGCCTAAAGCCGAAAGCATCTCGACAGTATGCCCTGTGCGCCGAATTCCTCGATAGCACTGGTAAATTGCTGGGGCTTGTGTAAAGGTTCGGCACGCCGGAATGAACTCGTTAATTTCTAAAACCTAATAACTGATACAATATTTGTTATGGCTCATGTCGTTACCACCAAATGTCTAGGCTGCAAATTTACTGATTGCGTCGAGGTCTGCCCCGTTGCCTGCTTCTACGAGTTGGACGGTCAGCTCATAATTCATCCGGATGAATGCATCGACTGCACCGCTTGCGTGGCTGAATGCCCGGTTGAAGCCATCTATGTCGATCACGCGGTTCCCGAAGAATTCAATGCGAGCACCGAGTTCAACGCGACTGAAAGCCTGAGGGTGAAAGCGGCGGGCCAGGAAGCGATCACCTCCAAGAAAGAGCCGCTGCCGACCGCTCAACAAAGAAAAGCAGAACTGGGCTACTAATTCCAATTTGCTTTCAAGTTGAGAGTAATTCGCTGGTCTGCCGGGCGTCTGGCTTCGTTGCTTGTCAGTCACAGATCACGGTGGATTTGCTCCTTCCTCGCGCCTCGCCAGCCGCCCGGCATCCGGCGCGCCTTAACCTCAACTTGAAAGCAACTTGGAATAAGTTGACCGTTTCACACCTGGTAACGAAGCAAGTCGTTTGCGCTACGCAGCACAGCCTTTCGGAAGCCTCCGGTTTTCCGGGCTGACCACTCCGAAGCTTCAGATCGCAGGGGTGGCTCTTTAGCTTATGGCCTTCGATTCAGCTCGTGAGCCGAGGGTGCTTCCGCCGACCCGGACCCGACCCGGAGCTGTCCGTCCGCCAGGCTGAGATGACGCTGGGTCGCTCCTGCCAGCGCTGGGTTGCGGGCGACGTTGGGAATCATCGAGGTTTGCCTTGGTGTCCCGGTTCTGCCAAGAAAGACGGTGCTGCATGACAAATTCACATTCAGGCTCCGCTGCTGCCAGCGAGTCTCGCGTACTGACCCGGACTTCGTTGAGGAGGCTATTCGTCCTATTCTTCTCCTCCGGTGCGTTGGCATTGATCTACGAGGTAATTTGGCAAAGGCAATTCGCGTTGGTGCTGGGCGGCGCCGCACCCGCCGCAGCGGCGGTGCTGGCGGCCTATTTCGCCGGTTTGGGCCTGGGTAGCTTCGCATTGGGCGCGGCTGCGGCAAGATGGCCTCGCCCACTCCGAGCCTATGCCGCTTTGGAGGCTTTGATCGCGGTGGGTGCGCTGCTAGTGGCACCGCTCCTGAGCGGATTGGAACGACTCCACCCGTGGTTGTTCGAGCGGCTGAGTCAGCATCCGAGCCTGTTCTGTCTGGCCAAGGCCTTGCTGGCGTTTTTTCCGCTCGCGATGCCCACCTTTTGCATGGGTGGAACGTTGCCGGTGCTGGGCCGCCTTGTTGATGCCGGCCAACGCAGGCTTGGATGCAACGCCGGCTTGCTTTACGTCGCCAACACAGCTGGAGCAGCCGCTGGAGCGCTGTGCGTGCCGTTTTTCCTGCTGCCGGTTTTCGGGGTGACGGGCAGCACATGGCTCTGCGCGACTGGCAATCTGTTCGTAGCGCTGGCTGCTTGGCAAATGGATACTCATCTGGCGCGCGACGCCAACCCGCAGCCTCAAGCCTTAAGAACACACGATGAAAAGAACAGGCTGTCATGGAAGAGTCCGGTCCTGGTATTGGCTTTGTTATCCGGCCTGGTCACTTTCATCCTGCAAGTGTTGTGGAACCGCGCCTTTGCTCAGGTTCACGAGAATTCGGTATATTCGTTTGCGGTCCTTGTATCCATTTTGATACTTGCTCTGGCGTTCGGGGCGCACTTGGCGCGCGTGGGATTGAAGCGAAGACTGGCACCGCATAAACTGATTGGCTGGGCCTGGGTACTCGGAGGAGCTGCTGTAATGGTCACTCCTTGGCTTTTTCTTCGACTAACCGATGGGCTGCGTTATCTGCCCTCGGATGGAGGCTGGAGCCGCTACGCTCTTCGAATTGTTGAAGTGGCGATGGCCGTGCTCCTGCTCCCTGTGATGTTCCTAGGAGTTGGTTTGCCGGTGATCATGGAACAGGCAGGTCAACAACAACGCGCCGACTCCAGCGTGATTCTTGGGCGGGTGCTCTCCGCAAACATCATCGGTTCCGTGATTGGCGCTTTGGCAGCCGGTTTTCTGTTGCCCCGTTGGATCGGGGTTTGGAGCAGTGTGCTGCTAACGGCCGCCCTGCTTGTCACTGCCGGGAGCTGGCAGCTTGTTTCAATGATGAACCACACGGTGAAAGCACTTTTGCGATTGGCGCTTCTGGCGGGCTTTTGCGCGAGCCTCTGGCCCATTTCAAAAGTTGAATGGCCTCGAGTGCGAGTTGCGGAATCGGAAGGGGAGCGATTGGTGGCTGTCTCCGAAGGGACCTACGGCATCGTGGCTGTGGTCGAGCGCGCGAATTCACGGCGCCTAAAATTGAACAACTATTACGTCTTGGGCGGGACTGCCTCATCCGGAGATGAACGAATGCAGGCCCATGTGCCTCTCCTGCTGCATCCCTCGCCTCGAAGCGTA
This sequence comes from Akkermansia muciniphila, assembly GCA_945861765.1. Lineage (GTDB taxonomy): Bacteria > Verrucomicrobiota > Verrucomicrobiia > Limisphaerales > SIBE01 > SIBE01. The sequence goes on from CAMAWP010000003.1 coordinate 32,210, forward strand.
GCGGTCCTCGGCTTAGGCACGGGCATAACGGCGAGCGGAGCGTTGTTTCATCCCGTCGATCAAATCACAGCCGTGGAACTCGTCCCAGAGGTCGTCACCGCAGCTAGAGACCATTTCGCCGAGGCTAACGGCGCAGTGCTCGATAACAGAAAAACTCGAGTCGTTGCCGAAGACGCTCGGAGCTATTTGCGTGGAACGTCGGCGCGATTCGATGTGATTATCGGTGATCTCGTCGTGCCCTGGCGTCAGGGCGAGGGGGCATTGCTCACACTCGAACACTTCTCCGCGGCTCGGCAGGCATTGGCTCCGGGAGGCTTGTTTTGCCAATGGCTGCCCCTGTTTCAACTTTCGGAACCCGAGGTGCAGATACTCCTTCGAACTTTTCTGTCGATCTTTCCTCGCGCTTTCGTTTGGCGCGGCGACTTTTCGCCGAACCAGCCCACCATCGCTCTGATTGGAAGCCTTGAGCCGTTCGAACTCAAACCGTCCGACATTGAACGTCGCATTCGCGAACTGAGGCTGGATCCGCTCAATCCTCAGCTAGCGGAGACGCCAGCCTTCTGGATGCATTTCATCGGCGTCATTCACGCGCAGGATTTAGCCTCGAACGAAAATCGGATTAACCGGGAGGATCGCCCGTGGATTGAGTTGCTTGGTCCGATGCGGCACGGACGAGAATCTTTGTGTATTGGGCGGCGATTTCAGGCCTGGCTCAGCGAGTTGAAGCAGCAAACACGAGGCCGTTCTCCCAATTTGAACGCGACGGAAGCCGCGGGTTTCGAAGCGGGCGATCTCATGCTGGAATTCACACTGTTATTATCCGAAGAAAATCAGACAACTGCCAACGAGGTTCAAGCACACTTACGAAGCCTTCTCCCCGTGCAGGCATTCAAGAAGATCTTTCCGTAGGCACCTTGAGAGGCGTGCGCCCGTGCTGCGTCGATGCGTTGGGTCGCGCAACGCCAATTTTGGAGTAAGAATGGACAGAATTCAAACGCTGCTTTCGGCATCTTCTTTCCAGTTAGGATTCGGTAATGAAACGCCGGGTTGAATACGTTTCGCTTCGTAAACTTGTCTGTTCACCCACAAAAAACACCATGTCGCCCCTTGCCTGTTTACGATCATGCTCTTTCTTGGCAAGGATACGGCTGAAAATGACTACCAACCAAACCATCCCTTCCGTTTTTATGCGGCTCGCACGCGCGCTCTTGACTGTCAGTGTTTTGATCGGCGTCGTCGGATTCAAATCCGCTGCCCTCGGACAGGGCTGAGTGGTCGCACGCATAAGCTCGCCCAGTTTGGGTGCAGCCTCGTATCAAGAAAAGGGAGCGTGGACCGCCGCGGTGAGCCACCGTTGGCAATACTCGGACAAACATTTTGTCGGGGATGTCGAGCAGGTCTATCGCGAGAAAGAAGGGAGCCAGGTGATCAACGACATGAACGTTATTGATCTCTCCGTAAGCTATGCGGTGACCAAACGCATCAACCTAACCCTCGCCGTCCCCTTTCAGTTCGCGACGCGCTCGCAGACGATTCGGGACACCAGGAGAGTGCCGGGGACAGGAGCGAGCGGTCCATTCCTAAATCCCAGTCCGTTTCCCGGCCCAGACGGTCGAGTCAACGGCGCGGTTTTTGATCGCTTTGAAACCTCTGCGGGCGGTTTAAGTGACATCAAATTGCTGGCCACGAGTTGGTTGTTTGATCCCGAGACACACAAGAATCAGAACATTTCGGTGGGATTAGGGATGCTGTTCCCCACCGGCGAAAAGGATCACAAGGGTGTCTTTGAGCAGTTTAATACCAATTCACCGGGCTTTATTGCCACGACGGAACAAAATGTGGACAATTCGATTCAACCAGGCTCCGGCGCTTGGGGCATCATATTCGACGTCTCCGCCTTCAAGGAGATATTCAAGAATTTCAATCTTTTCGCGGCGGGCACTTACGTCGCCACTCCCGAGAGGGACGCTGGCGTGATATCAGGAAGCCTAACCGCCGCCAATCCCACGATTTGGTCTGTTAACGATTCCTATCTCGCCCGGGCAGGATTTGGCTATGCGTTTTTGCCGAAATATGGACTTACATTTACGTTGAGCGGGCGCTTGGAAGGTGCCCCGGTCCACGACCTCATCGGCAGCAGTGAAGGCCGACGACGACCTGGTTATGCCGTATCCATCGAGCCTGGAATAGTGTTTACCAAGAATCGTTGGTTCGCCTCCTTCAGCACTCCCGTAGCGCTGTATCGCAACCGGACACAAAGTGCTGTGGAGACCACTGGCGGGGACGCGGCATTTGCGGATTTCATGACTTTATTCAGCGCCGGGCGCAGTTTTTAGCCAAGGCTAAGGTTTGACCGTGCTTCGGTTTCCACCCGGTTTTACGGCGAGTCCTTCACGGATGGCAGTTTCGACTTGCGCCGGAGGTTTTCCAGAGGCGCGATACGCTGCGGCTGTTCCGCTCACGTAGGCCGTCGATGCAGAAGTGCCACTAATGAGGTAGGATTGACCGTTGTATTGCACGACGCTGAGTCCGGGCGCGATGACATCCACGAAGCTGCCGCGGTTCGCATAGGGAGCCAGATTTCCCTTTTTATCGCCAGCTGTAACCGCCACCACTTCCGAATAAGCAGCCGGATAGATGGGCGCGGTTGAAGGTTCGTTGCCGGCGGCACCGAAGAAAAGCACTCCCGATTTGTAGGATTCCTGAATGAGATTAGACAAGAGTTTGCTCTCTCCCGCGCCTCCCATGCTCAAGTTGATAATCGTGGCTCCCGCATTGATCGCGGTGTAAATGCCTTTGGCGACGTCAAAAGTCGTTGTCTCCGTACTGGTGCCATAGACATCCACAGGCAGAATTCGCACGGTCGAACCGCCATTTTCTTGCGTGGCGAGCGAGAGGCCCTGGAGAATTGTTTCCGCCATTGAAGTTCCGTGGCTGAGTTGACCATCCATCTTAGGCGACTCACCAGCCACAGCAATGGACGGGAGGAGAAACTCGTTCATGCCAGGGGCGAGCGGCTGCACGGGCATATCGATCAATCCGACAATTACTTTGCTGGCATCGGTGCTCACCTTTGGTTTCAGGGAGAAGGGAGGAGGAGGACTGCTGAGCTGCAGTTTTTCAGTCCGCGTTGGAGAACCAACAGAATAGTTGGAATCGACATCGATAGAGTTTTTTTCCGTCGCCAAGGTTTCGCGGGCGGCATCAGCATCGGCTTCGTCCTTGAACTGTAGGCGATAACTATGCAGATCTTCGGCGCTCCCGATGACTTTGGCACCGAGTCGTCGCGCCAAGGCTTCGATACTTTCCTTTGATCCTGGTTTGAGAGTCACGATCAGTTCGTTGGGTATGGCTTTGTTGGCTGTCGATTTGCCTTTTGGTTCTTGAGCGACCGGGATCAGTTGGGTCGCCTCTTGCAACGAAGTGCGATAAATGAAGAGTTTCGCCGGAGCATTTGTTTGAGTGAGCAACGCGAAATTCACGTCTCCAAGCAATCGGCGAAGGGCTTCGCTGGGTGAAAGATTTTTAAACTTAACGGAAACCACCCGGTCGGTCTCAGGCTCCAGATAAATTTCCCAACCTGTAGCAGCCGAAATCTTGCTCAGGACAGTCTTCAAGTCCCAAGATTCGATCTGGGCATCAACTTTACTTTGTTTTGCTTTCCAGACCAGCGAGTCAGCGTTCACCCATCCTGACATCGGCCCGCAAATCAAAAACGACCCTAACCCTAAGCCGAAGATTCCCAGTCGATTTCGCCATCGCGCTCTCATTGTGCTCAACACTAGGATAGAACCCTGGTACGGTCAAAACGTTGTGGTACAATTCCAAGTAATAAATCCACGGCGGAAAAAACAGTGGTTTGGTTGGAAGTGACTCCGAGTTTCAGCTTGCGATAAGGCAAGCCAATTTGTTACAACCACTCGCAAACACTTATGGCAGCAATCGGTCGATTTCAAAAGGGCGACGAAATATTTCACGCAAAAGTTGTGGATGGTGAGCTTTTTCGGTTGCAGGGCGATGTCTTTGGATCACCTTCTTACGAGAAGAAACCCATTCCACTCAAAGGGGTTAAGACCCTCATCCCGGTGACGCCTTCCAAGGTGATCGCCGTGGGACTGAACTATGCCGATCATGCCCGCGAGTCAGGCAAACCGCTTCCCAAGGAGCCACTTTTCTGGCTCAAAGCTCCGACATCTCTGATTCCAGATGGTGGAAAAATCGATATTCCTTTTCTGTCGCATCGGACAGATTATGAGGCGGAACTGGCGATTGTGATAGGGCGCCGGATGCGAAATGTGACGTCAGCAGCGGCGGCTCGTTACATCTTTGGATATACGGCTGCGGAGGATATCAGCGACCGGACCATTCAGAACTCGGAAAGCCAATTTGCTCGGTGCAAGTCTTTTGACACGTTCACTCCGCTGGGACCGTACGTGGAGACGAAGATAGATCCGCATGATTTAACGATTCAGTTATTTCAGAATGGCCAGCTTCGGCAGAATTCGAATACCAGCCAGCTCATTTTCAATTGCTTCCAATTAGTGAGCTTTATTTCCGTGAACATGACGCTGTTGCCTGGGGATATCATTCTCACCGGAACGCCCAGCGGGGTAGGACCAATCGAACCGGGAGACCGGCTTGAAGTTCGGATTCAAGGTTTGTCACCTCTGGTGAATACCGTGAAATGACCAGAGCGGGCTCATTGCGAACGCCGAACTAGTTTCCTGTAGCCCAAGACCAAATGCTTCTCAGGCAACGCCGTCGTTCATAAGTTTGCCACGCTGGTTTCTCCATGTCCAGGATTGCTAACTCAAATCGCGACGCCCAAATAATCAACCCGGTGCTCGCGCCTATTACTCACTTCAAATTCATCCCATAAAGTCTCCCATGCGTTGGACTCAAACCCTAATCCCGACACTGAAAGAAACGCCTGCCGATGCGGAGATACGCTCTCACCAATTATTGGTCCGGGCAGGATTGGTTCGTAAGGTCACCGCCGGCCTTTACACGCTCCTGCCGCTTGGCCTCCGAGTCGTGCGCAAAGTCGAAGCAATCATCCGCGAGGAAATGAATCGCGCAGGAGCGCTCGAGGTCTTGATGCCCGCGCTTCAACCGACCGAGATCTGGCAAAAGAGCGGCCGCTATGAATCCATGCGCGATGTTTTTTTCAAAGCACGGGATCGCGCTAAAAAAGAGTGGATTCTTGGTCCCACTCACGAAGAGGTGATCACGATGTTGGTCGCCGGTGAAATCAATTCCTATCGCCAGTTGCCAAAGAACTTTTATCAGATTCAAATCAAATTTCGCGATGAAATCCGCCCTCGCTTTGGTCTGATGCGAGCCAAGGAATTCATCATGAAGGATGCCTACAGCTTCGATGCCTCGGACGAGGCGGCTCAGGTGAGTTACCAGAAAATGTACGATGCTTACGTGCAAATCTTTCAGCGCTGCGGACTCAAGGCAATGCCAGTGGAAGCCGATACGGGCGTCATGGGAGGGAAATTCTCTCACGAATTCATGGTTCCTGCTGAAACCGGTGAAAGCGAAGTCGCTTACTGTGAGACTGGGCATTACGCCGCGAACGTTGAAAAGGCCATCAGCCAGCTTCCTCAAGTTTCAAATCCCAAATCGAACACCCCGAACCTCCCCGAGAAATTCCCCACCCCGGGCGTCGTTACTATCGAGGCTTTGACCAAAGCGCCACACAATGTTCTGGCCGAGCAGCAAATTAAAACCCTGGTCTATTGTGTCGATAGCAAGCCGATCCTAATCCTATTGCGTGGAGACCATCAACTCAACGACGCCAAACTCACGGCCGCCGTCGGGACAGGTAATTTCCGCCCGGCTTCGGAGGAGGAAATAGTCGCCGCTTTGGGGGCGCATCCAGGAAGCCTCGGTGCCGTCGGCATCACAACGCTCCCGGTCTATGCCGATGAAATGCTGAGAGGCGGCGAGGGTATGACCACCGGAGCGAACGAGGATGGTTTTCACTGGCGTTACGTTGCAATTGATCGAGACATTTCAGTGACAAAATGGGCTGACCTAAGGCTTGTCAAGGCGGGTGAACCTTGCTCGGTTTGCGGTCAGTCGTTGCAAATCCGCCGAGCCATCGAGGTCGGGCATGTTTTTAGGCTGGGCACAAAGTACAGCGAGGCGCTCGGAGCACTTTTCCTAGATGAGGCTGGGAAACAACAGCCGGCTATCATGGGGTGTTACGGAATCGGTGTGACGCGCACGATGCAAGCTGTCATCGAACAATGCCAAGACAAGGATGGAATCATTTGGCCGATGTCCGTCGCTCCATTTACCGTCTGTCTGACTCCATTGAACATTACCGTTGGCCATCCTGTGATGATACTGGCCGAAAAACTTTACCAAGACTTAACCGCTCACTCCGTCGATGTCATCTTGGATGATCGTGATGAGCGGCCGGGCGTAAAGTTCAAAGATTCCGAGCTGATCGGTTTTCCGGTTCGAATTGGTATTGGCGAAAAATCTCTCGCTCGAGGCGAGGTCGAGATTAAGGTTCGCGGCGGGTCGATGATTTTAGCAAAAGCGGAGGAAACGGTATCGAAGGTTTTGGAATTGCTCAAGCGATAGATACGCGTCAGGGAACGCTGGTTCCGGTGTGCCGTCAAACGCACACTTCCGATTTCGCAGCAGGTGGTGAATAGGATTTGACACCGTTTGCCAACCGACATAGAAACCTTCCATTCCGCGCACCCACTAATTGCTATGAAAATCTTTCAACAAACCGTTTTACGCCCGTCTCCGACCCGCCTTCGCTCCGGGGGATTTACCTTGATCGAATTGCTTGTCGTGATTGCGATCATCGCCATCCTCGCGGGGATGCTGTTGCCCGCCTTGGCCAAGTCCAAAACCAAAGCTCAAGGCATTTCCTGCATGAACAACCTCCGCCAGATGATGCTGGGATGGAAGCTCTATGCGGACGACTTCGATGACACGCTCCTCGCCGCGCTCGATATGTCCCCCAATCCCGCTCGGCGCGTCAGGTGGGTCACCGGCAATCTGGATTTTGGCACGGGTGCGAGCAATTGGAATGTGACGAACGACATTGCAAAGAGCCCGTTGATGCCCTACATCGGTAACAATTATTCCCTTTGGAAATGTCCGGCCGATAAAGCGACCGTCACTGTTGCTGGCAAGAAAATGCCTCGTGTCCGGAGTAACTCGATGAGCCAGGTTTTTGATAACGGCGGTTGGCTGCCCGCGGGCCCGTGGCGGATTTATCAAAAATCAGGTGATATCATTATTCCTACGAAAACGTGGGTTCTGGGTGATGAGCATCCGGACAGCATTAACGACGCGGCGATGGCTGTGCAAATGCCGTTAGCCGGCGGCAAAACTGGCAACATCATAGATTTCCCTGCCAGCTACCACAACGGAGCCTGCGGATTCTCTTTTGCGGACGGTCATTCCGATATCCGCAAATGGATCGGTTCAAAGATTAAAGCGCCCGCAAAATATAATGGATCTCTTGCTCTCAATGTTCCGTTCGGCGACTCCGAGAGAGACGTCATCTGGTGGGAAGACAATACCACGGTGGCAAAGTAGTCATCTCTCCTCTTCTCGGGTGGTTTAACCTCGGTACAAAACATGTGCCTTTAAACGCACACGCGCTTTTGCCTCTCGAATGCAATAATCCTTTGACAAATTCCGAGAGAATTCATAGAAGCGCATAGTTCCACTTATCCAAATTGCTATGAGAAATAACAAACAACTTAACTCCTTTCGTCTGCCAACGAAAAATGTTCGCGCTGGCGGATTTACGCTCATCGAACTTCTGGTCGTTATCGCGATCATTGCCATTCTTGCAGGGATGCTCTTACCCGCTCTGGCAAAAGCAAAAACAAAGGCACAAGGCATCTCCTGTATGAACAACGGCAAGCAGATGATGCTTGCCATGCATCTTTACGGTGGCGACTTCGACGATCTTCTTCCTCCAAACCCTGACGACGGCAACACGTCGGTGGGGAGAAACTGGTGCCCTGGCCAGTCTGGACGGGGTGGCGCGGAAGAATTTAATCCCGACATTCTTGATGATCCGACGAGATCGCTTTTAGTCCCTTACGGTGTTAACCATAGTCTCTTCAAGTGCCCAGCGGATAAACGAACCGGAAAATATGGAGGGAAGGACCCGGCTCAGAAAGGGAAACTAGTCCCAGCCGCGCGGTCGTTTTCGATGAGTCAAAATGTTGGGACGAACCCCAACGGAGGAGCAAAAGTCGCCGTCGATGGTCCGTGGCTTGACGGCAGTCATGGTCATACTCTCGGTAAGACCTGGTACACCTATGGCAAGCTCTCTAACATTAACGACCCGGGCCCCGCTAACTTAATTGTGCTCCTTGATGAGGATGACAACAGCATTAATGACGCTGGGTTTGCAATCATCGGGCCGAAGACTCCGTTTAATTATCAAATGATTGATTGGCCAGGCACTTACCACAATAATGCTTGCGGTTTCGCCTTCGCCGACGGGCACTCGGAAATTCACAAATTCAAAGATTACCGGTCCAAAGTTTATAAAGGAAATGTCAGAATCAGTAATCAGAAGGATAACCAAGATATCTTGTGGATGTCAGAGCACGGTTCAGCTCTGATCAAGAAGTAATTTAGACTGCACTTAACGAAAGTCTTTCATCTACCGCATCACTGTTCTCAGGTGATGCGGTATTTTATTTCTGCCGTCAGTTGGGCTCCTGGCCACCGCGCAAACGGTCTTGCTATCCCTCCTTCTCCGGCCTCGTCACGTTGAAGAGTTGCGTTCTCTTTTCTCTGCCCGATCTTTGCTTTCCAAATTCTCCGGCTTTGCGTTAGCTACACGTCATGTCCTTTTACGACACTCATGCCCACCTGGATTACCCTGAGTACGCGGACGATTTGCCGCAGGTCATTGAACGTGCTCAGGCTGCGGGGATTTCTAAGATCATTAGCATCGGCACCGATCTCGATAGCAGTGCGCGGGCGATCCAGTTGAGCGAACATTTTGAGAACATCTTCGCAGCGGTCGGTTGGCATCCGAGTAATGCATCTGAAGCGCCCGAGGATCTGCGTCCCCCGCTGCGAGAAATGGCTCGTCATCCTAAGGTCGTCGCCATAGGAGAAACGGGACTCGATTACTATCGTTTGCCGAGCCAGAAGCCCGAATTTGGGGTTGAAGACGATGCAAGGTATAAGAAAAAGCAATCCGAAATCTTCCGACAACAATTGGAGGTTGCGGCTGAGTTTGGTTTGAATTGTGTCATTCACCAACGCGACTCGCTGGAAGATACCTTGGCTGAGATTGAGCCGTTTGTCGGGCGAGTGCGAGGTGTCTTTCACTGCTTTGTGAATGATGCAGCGACGATGCAGCGTATCCTTGAAATGGGGTCATTGGTCAGCTTCACAGGTATTTTGACTTTCAAGAATGCTCAAAACGTTCGAGACACCTTGGGTGCCACACCATTTGATCAGTTCATGCTGGAAACGGATTGCCCTTATCTGGCACCGGCGCCTTACCGTGGCAAGCGATGTGAACCTGCCTACGTCCGGGAAATCGCAGAAGCAGCAGCTCAGGTTAAAAACTGCACAATCGAGGAGTTGGGTCGAGTGACGTGTTTGACCGCCGAAAAGTTTTTCCCCAAGTTGGGCTGATCTCAGATCCTCATCGGCGCAGAGGCAGGCCTTCCATGGCCGGGACAGAAAAACGACAAGCGAGTTATCGAAGTTGTGTTATCTAACTTGCCGGGCGCAATGTTTCCTGAATAAAACCAAGACTCAATCCACGGATAAGGACCACTTTGTGCCTCGATCCCTGGCCCTTGACGAGTTGAACGGCGCCGCGAGGACAATCCAGCACATCGGCCAGCAAACGGAGAAGAGCTTCGTTCGCAGCTTGATCAACGGGTGGCGACGTGACTCTGATCTTCAGTTCAGAACCGAGCGCTTCATCAATGCCATTCTTCGACGCTCGCGGTTGGAGTTTAACAGAAAGCAGAACTCCGTCGGCATGAATGCGGAGAAATGGCGGCATCGGTCAAAAAGGGAGGCGTTGATAAAGTAGAGGAAGCCAGTTTCGCCCGAGGGTTTCGATGAACAAAACTGCGGCTATCCCGACGACTGGTGAGAGATCGACCCGTCCAATTCGAAGAGGCAGCCAGGCAACCGGTCGAAACAGACTGCGAGCGGTAAGGTTCACAAAATGCCAGAAAGGAGCGTTGCCGAGATACACATAAGTGTTCAACAGATGGAGCAGGAGCAATCCGAGGAGAAGGAATTTCCAAACCAAGACCGCTGCTATCCCGAGCAAGGCGGCTTGCTGCCACAGGAGGTTAGTCGAAACGGGAGCAGGAATAATTCCCAACCGCTCCAGACCTGGATTCACTAGTACCCAGAGCAAGGCAGCAATCAGTGTTGGTAAAAAAAATCTCATAATGGCCGGAAACCGTTCGAGCCATCCCAGGTGGAATCGAAGCAACTTTTGGAATGGGTCGCTGTCGGTGACCTTGTGATTCACAGCGGAGATCAGGAGTAGCCAACCGTAGAAGCCAGCAAGCAACAAGCCAAAGCTGGAAGCTGAGAAGATCAACATCGGTAGAAAATAGTCACTCCGGAAGGGGAGGGTGATAGCAATCAAGTCGATGACGGGAGTCCAGTTTGTCGCCGACCCCATGTGCCAATAGAATAGGCCTCGAATCAGCAGTAGAGCGAGCAAACTCACCAGATAGAGCCAGCGAGCTGCAAACTTCGGTTCAGTTCGTTTAAGCGTTAAAAGGAGTGAAAGCTTGGCGGTTGAATCGATGGTCACGAAGCCGATCGAACGCCAATTCAGCCAGAGGAGCAAACAGGCTACATTGAGAATCTGGTGAATCAGAATCATGCCCTAAATCAGTCGGCACACGACGGTGATCGGTAGCGCGAGGGGCTTGATCTCACCTTTCCTACAGCCCCGTATCTTAACGACCTCTTTTACATTAACTTGAGTAGTGTATCGGCCATCTCTGACGGCGTGGAAGCCACTCCAATTCCTGCGTCCTGGAAAGCGGCGATCTTTGCGGCAGCTGTGCCTTTCCCTCCACTGACGATAGCTCCGGCATGGCCCATGCGACGTCCCGGGGGAGCCGTCGCGCCAGCAATAAATCCTGCAACCGGTTTCTTACAGTTCTGTTTGATCCATTCCGCCGCTTCTTCCTCAGCCGAGCCGCCGATTTCCCCGATCATGATGATGCCATGCGTTTCGGGATCTGCACTGAACATTTTGATAACATCCAAGTGCGATGTGCCATTGACAGGGTCGCCGCCGATGCCAACGCAGGTCGATTGCCCAACACCACGGCAGGTCAGTTGCCACACGGCCTCGTAGGTCAAGGTTCCGCTCCGAGAGACTACTCCCACATGGCCTTTTTTGTGAATGTAGCCGGGTGCAATTCCAATGCGACAGCCGCCGTGCGAGTCCTTGCCTTCGCCTGGCGCCACAATGCCAGGGCAATTGGGTCCAATGAGCCGCGTTTTCTTCCCTTGCATCGCTCGTTTGACTTTGACCATGTCGTTGACTGGGATGCCTTCGGTAATACAGACCACGAGGTCGAGCCCGGCATCGACTCCTTCGAGGATGGCATCTGCAGCGAACGGTGGCGGAACGAAGATGGCCGAGACCGTGGCGCCGGTTTGCTGGGCGGCTTGGGCCACCGTATCGAAGATGGGAACTCTGTTTTCAAAGAGCTGTCCGCCTTTGCCGGGCGTGACGCCGGCAACAATTTGAGTTCCATAGGCCAGACTCAGTTGAGTGTGGCGCGTGCCAAAGCCGCCCGTGATGCCTTGAACAAGAACCTTGGTGGAAGGGTTAACTAAAATTGACATAATGTGCGAACCACGAACGATTGTGGCATTTCCAGCCCGACGGGTTTCCGGCGGTTAAGTTGAATGTTGCGCGCATTCTTGCTGCTAGTTGTTTACAGCCTTGACCACTTTCTGTGCGGCATCAGCCATTGACTCGCCGCCGATGATTGTCAGCCCAGATTCCTGCAAAATCTTCTTTCCCAGTGCCACATTGTTTCCTTCTAGTCGCACGACGAGTGGGAGATTAAGATGAGTTTCTTTGACGGCCGCGACAATGCCAGTGGCTATGATATCGCATTGCATGATTCCCCCAAAAATATTGACCAAAATGGCTTTCACATTTGGATCGCTTAAGATGATCTTGAAAGCAGCGGTGACCTGCTCTTTGCTCGCGCCGCCCCCGACGTCTAGGAAGTTGGCCGGGCTGCCGCCATAGTGCTGAATGATATCCATCGTCGCCATGGCTAAACCGGCTCCGTTGACCAGGCACGCAATATTTCCGTCCAACTTAATGTAATTTAAGTTGAATTTGCTGGCCTCAATTTCGAGCGGAGCTTCTTCGCCCAAGTCGCGCATTTCCTGGATATTCTTGTGCCGATAAAGGGCGTTGTCATCGAGCGAGATCTTGGCGTCCACCGCGATCAGCGCTTCTTTGCCATCGGCGGTTTCCACGACGCAAAGAGGGTTGATCTCGAGCAATGAAGCGTCGCAATCCCACCACGTCTTGTAGATTCCTTGCAGCAGTTTGGTAGCTTGGTTGATCAACTCACCCTTCAATCCCAAAGCGGCCGCCAGCTTGCGCGATTGGTAAGGCATGAGTCCTATGGCTGGATCAATCTCTTCCTTGATTATTTTCTCGGGCGTTTTTGCGGCGACTTCTTCGATGTCCATTCCGCCCTCTGAACTAGCCATCACGAGGGGCCGCGATGAGGCGCGATCCAGGAGAACAGCGAGATAGAATTCTTTCTTGATGTTCGAAGCCGCTTCCACAAGGACTTTCTGAATGAGGCGTCCTTCGGCTCCCGTTTGCTTGGTCACAAGGACTTGTCCAAGCATCGCGTGCGCCATCTGATAAGCCTGCTCGGCGGATGAACAAACCTTAACACCTCCTTGAAACCCGGTCTTAAAAGTGCCTTTACCGCGCCCACCCGCATGAGTTTGCGACTTCACAACCACGCGTTTGGCACCGCTCGCGAACTGTGTTTCGGCAATCCGTTTTGCTTCCTCGGCCGTGGAACAGACTTGGCCCGGCGGCACCAGGACGCCGCTTTGAGCGAGCAGTTGCTTCGCTTGGTATTCGTGGAGATTCATCTAGAGGTTTAGATTTAAAAGAGGCAAGGCGCGAATCTGACGCAGAATTCACGTCGGTTCGGACTCTTACTGAAGAGCGACTTATCGTTGATCGATCGGTACGACTTTGAGACCAGATTGGCCGGTGTAAGTGCTTTGTGGCCGGATCAAACGATTGTCAGCCAATTGCTCCAGAACGTGCGCGGTCCAACCTGCAGTGCGGGCAATGGCGAAGATCGGAGTAAAAAGATCGGTCGGAATACCGAGCGAGAAATAGACCGTTGCTGAGTAAAAATCGACATTTGCGTTCAGATTTTTTTCCTTGAGCATGATTTCTGCGATCCGTTCGCTCATCTGGATCCATTTGGGGTCGCCGAGTTTTTCACTCAAGATCTGGGCCATGCGCTTGAGGTGCGGTGCGCGAGGATCGAGTGTTTTATAGATGCGATGGCCGATGCCCATGATCTTCTTCTTTTGCGTCAGACAATCGGCAATGTAGGCATCCACTTTGTCCGGGGAGCCGATTTCTTGAAGCATCTTGATCACGCCTTCGTTTGCGCCACCGTGGAGCGGGCCTTTGAGTGTGCCAATGGCTGATGTAATTGCGGAATACATGTCGCTCAAAGTGGCAATTGTCACCCGGGCACTGAAGGTCGAGGCATTCATCCCATGGTCGGCGTGGAGCACGTAGCACATGTCCATAGTCTGCTCCTTCTCACCTGACGGCTTCGCGCCGTCAATCAGGTACAGGAAGTTGGCAGCTTCGCCCAACGCCGGATCTGGCGGCAGGATGCTTTTGCCTTGGCGGGCGCGATGAAAATAGGCGGTGACAATCGGGATCTGGGCGATTAACCGAATCGCCTTGTTCTTTTGAGCTTCTGGTGAATCATCCTCGGCTTGCGGGTCAAAGCAGCCTAGCGCCGAAACAGCCGTCCGAATCGCATGCATCGGCGGGGTGGATTTGGGAAAGCTCTTGATGGTTTCGATCAACGCCTTGGGCAACTCGCGCTCGGAGGCAAGTTTGTTCTTCAGTTCGGTGAGCTCTTTGCGATTCGGTAAATGCCCCTGATGCAAGAGGTGAACCACCTCTTCGTAGGACACTTTCCCAGCGAGTTCATCGATGTTATAACCACAGTAGATCAGCTGGCCGATGTCACCGTTGACATCGCTCAAACGGGTGCTCGCAGCGACCACGCCTTCTAGTCCTTTCGGGGAAGCAGCAGGATTAGTCATTTAGAAAATTAGTAGATTGGTTGATTTCTTCTTATTTGTGCCGGTGAATCTAGGTAACGTGTCTGGACCCGTCAACGGTTTTCCCGGAATTTTCCCTGAACCCACTTGCGCGGTGGCATTTCACACGCAGATGATCTGAATTCCTATAACATCTGAATTCGTTATACATCCCATGCAGATTAGCACCCTTATTTGCGCGCGCCCTACACATTGATGTTGCGACATTTAACGAAGCGTGGCGATCTTGTCAGCAGCAACGATTTGTCATGAATTCCCGAGGAGGTCCGGCGCTGTCGATAGGCTGAACCCGTTGCCCCCATGAAGGCCGGTCTCCGGGCTTAAGATCAGAGTTGCTGGAGATTTTGGACGAGGGCCAGGCTCGAATGAAGCGGCTATTTGCTGTTCGATTTGCTGGCGCTGCTGCTCCCGCTTTTTTTTCCGCCGCCGACTGTGAGAACGGTGCCCGTCAGAAGGCCGATCGCGAAAAACGCCATGTACATATAGGCCGCCGGGAGTTGAATCGGTTTAGGAACCAAGGGCGGCAACGCGAAGGGGACGGGGCCGCGATTGTTCGCCCCCATCATGACTAAGAGAAGAAGAACAACGATTAGAAAAAGTGTCTTCAAAAGAAGTTTCGCGTTCATAGGTGCAAATTTTTCCAGACGGTAGGGAATACGCTTGCGGGCGTCAATCAGCATGTGGCTAAATCAGCGTGTATTGCGCTTAGCGTGAGACGTATTGGTAGAACCACCTTTTGGGATGTATGACGGATTTGGTAACACACTCTAATTATCATGAGCATTGCCACTAAAACTGGTGACAGCGGCACGACAGGCTTGATGTATAATCGCCGCGTTTCGAAATGCCATCCACGGGTTGAGGCTTATGGCTGTGTTGATGAACTCAACACCGCGCTCGGTATGGCTCGTGCCACCAGCGAACACCCGTTTGTTGGTCAGAATCTCCTGGCGATACAGAAAGACCTGGTCATTCTAATGGGCGAATTGGCAACCGGCGTCGAGGATTTAGCACGTTATGTGAGGGATGGTTTTACTCTCGTTGGGCCTGAAATGACGGCCAAGCTCGATGTGCTTGTAAGGGAGATCGAGTCACTGAATGTTAGCTACAGAGGTTGGGTGACGCCGGGGGCGACAATCGATTCTGCTGCCCTCGACCTAGGGCGGACCACTTGTCGGCGTGCCGAGCGCCGCGTGTGCGCTCTGCAGGAAACGAATCAGCTCCAGAACGCTGAAATCATAATCTATCTCAATCGCTTGTCCGATCTCCTCTGGCTGTTCGCGCGATGGGTGGAGACGCAGACGACCTCTGGCGCGCCGCAACTCGCGTGACGAATTCTTACATCCACTTCGTTCTGCGATTTCAGAGAATCATCATCGCATCTCCATAGCTAAAAAATCTATACCGTTCACGAACGGCTGTCTCATAAGCCGACAGAATTATTTCGCGACCGTCTGTCGCGTTGGGTGAAGCAAACGCGCTTGCTAACATCAGCAAGGTCGATCGCGGCAAGTGAAAATTGGTGATCAAGGCATCGATGACACGAAACTGATGCGGCGGATAAATGAAAATCCGAGTTCGGCCTTCGGTGGCAGTCAACTTTCCTTGATTTGTGGCTGCGACACTCTCGATCACTCGGACGGAGGTTGTTCCGACCGCAATAATCCGGCCTCCAGCAGCCTTTGTTTCATTGATTGCCTGGGCTGTAGCGCCATCCAGGCTAAATCTTTCCTCATGCATGTGGTGTTCTTGAATGGTTTCTGACTTCACGGGAGCAAATGTCCCAAGACCTACGTGCAGAGTGACATACCGAATAGCAACTCCTCCATTTTGAATCTCAGCTAGCAACTTTGGGGTGAAATGAAGGCCGGCTGTCGGAGCCGCCACCGACCCAGCCGTTCGAGCAAAAACCGTCTGATAGCGGCTAAGATCGTCTATGCCTCCGGTCAACGACGTGCGCGTGATATAGGGAGGCAGAGGAACGGACCCAAGATGCTCTAATTCCTGCAGGATGTTACCTACTCCCAAGAACTTTAGCCGACCATGCCCTTCCGAGTTCTTTTCCACGACGATCGCCTCGACTGGGCTCATTCGACCAAAACGATCGCGAAAGCTAATCGTGGTCCCAACAGGCGCGCGCTTGCCGGGTCGGAGCATCGCCCACCAATCATTGAGGTTGTTCTCTTCGAGAAGCAGCGCCTCGATCTGTCCGCCCGAAGGCGCTTTGATCCCGTGCAAGCGAGCTGGGATCACGCGCGAGTCATTTAAGACAAGCAGATCGCCTGGCCGCAAGTAACTAGGAACGTCTGCGAATCGACGGTGGTGAATCTGCTTTGTTGTCCGTTCAAGAGTCAACAGACGAGCCCGATCACGTTCCGGCTCTGGTGCTTGAGCAATCAGCTCGGTGGGGAGGAAAAAATCAAAATCTTTGGTCCTCACGGGTTCAAATAATCAATTCCGTCGAAGACTTCCAATGCAAATGGCGGTCCAGGGCGGTTTCAACAAAGACTTAGCTGTCGATAACTTGTGAACAAGTTTCCGGTTGTCAAGTGTGATATTGTGTTGACCGGTGGGGTGAAATGTCTAATAGTGGGGCGTTGTGGGGCAGGAAGAAAGCTGATTTCTTCTTGCTGAACAAAAATGTCAGAAAACGCAACCAACGCAGCCGACGAGATAATTTATTATAGTTCACTTTATCGACATGGCCTGGACGAAAAACGACGCCTCCAAATCCCATCAAAATGGCGACCCAAACAAGGCGAGGTAGAATTAACATTGATCATTTGGCCTAAAGGAACTCAGCAGGAAGCGTGCCTGCTTGTGTTGCCTCCGGAAGAATGGATTACGCTAGTGAAAAAATTAAAAGCCATGCCCTTTTCCGATCCAAAGGCTGAAGCGCTTCGCAGGCTGTTGGGCAAGAAATCGGATCGGGTTACTACGGATAAGGCGGGTCGCATTTGTTTGCCGGAAAATATGGCTAAGGCAGCCTCCATTGACAAGGAAGCTGTTCTGGTTGGGTTGGTGGACCGTTTTGAAATCTGGAACCCCGATCGTTACGATTCGGCAAGTCTGATTGATGAAGAGTTAGCTCCCGAAGCTTTTAAACTGATTTGAAAGTTATGAGCCTGATGCATCTACTCGCCATGGGGAAAAGCCTTATTGGGCTCAAAGGAGAGATCGCCCGTTACACCTCGGTCCAGCAGAACTTACTCCCCAAATTCGTGCCTGTTCACCAGCGATTTAGTCAACCACTACCTCCAAACACAGAGCTGTCCCGAAGCAAACCATCGATTCCTGATAGCCCGTTGCCGCAACAATCGACCCCGTCGCTACCGATGAAGTTGATGAACCCACTCTCAGTTCACGAAGAAGCCTCGGCGAGAAAGTTGGTCTCGCCTCAAAAGACCCCCAGCAACCATCTTTCTCGGGATCAGGTTGTGCCGAAGCGCTGGTCGATATTCAGAAATCCATTTTCTTCCAAATCTTCGGTGAAATCCCCGCGTGAGCTCGTTCAAGCCGAACTGGCTCTCGGAGCGGTCAAAGTAGTTCGAAATGATTTAAGTGAGCCTGACGTTGAGGTGATCGCCTTGCAGGTCAAACCGGAGGCGAAATCCGAGGCAAATCCTGATCAGAACCCGCCGACAACTGAAACGGCGGTGCCAGGGGTTCGGTGGAGTCGGCTTGCTGCTCGGTTATGTGACTCAGGCCCTTCACGAGCATAATCTTAATGTATCAATTTCGTGTCTCAATTTGCGCACATTCCCGTGATGGTCGCGGAAGCGCTCGCCGCGCTGGCTCCGCGATCGGGCGGTTGCTATGCCGATGGAACGATTGGCGGCGGTGGTCATGCCCACGCAATTCTGAAGGCGAGTTCTCCGGAAGGGTGGCTCTATGGATGTGATCGGGACAAAGCTGCAGTTGAAGCTGCGATCGAGCATTTGGCCGAATTTAAAGGGCGATTTGAGATTCGGCAGGAAAACTTTTCGGAGCTTGCTGACTGGATCGGACCGAACCGTTGCGATGGGGTTTTATTGGATCTCGGCGTCAGCTCGGCGCAGCTGGATCAAGCGGATCGCGGGTTCAGTTTTCAGCAGGACGGTCCGTTGGATATGCGGATGGACCGGCGTCAACCCCTGACGGCAGCGCGATTGGTAAATGAGACCGACGCTGATCAGTTGGGTCGGCTGTTTTGGCAGCTCGGTGGAGAGCGAGAGGCGCGGCGGATTGCGCGAGCGATTGAGCGAGAGCGAAAGCTTCGGGCTTTTGAGACAACTGGGCAACTAGCAGGTTTGATCGAGCGATTGATCCCTCGAAAGGGACACAGGCTCCACCCGGCGACGCGAGTTTTTCAAGCTCTGCGCCTCCGAGTGAATGAAGAGATGGACCTGCTGCCACAAGCGTTGGTGGACATTTGGACAATTTTAAAACCGGGTAAGCGATTGGCTGTGATTACGTTTCATTCATTGGAAGACAGAACGGTCAAGGAGTTTGGCCGAGCACTCGCGCGAGACTATCGCTTCGAAGGCGACGTTGATGTGCCTGAGCTTCGCCAGCCTAAAGCCCCCGAATTGAAGTGGGTGAATCGAAAAGCGATTCAGCCGAGTGCCGATGAGATAAGAGAAAATCCACGGGCGCGGAGCGCGCATCTGCGGGTGATGGAGAAAATCTAATGGCAACACATCGAAAAAATGAGCCAGCCGCTGTCCGCTTTGGACCTGCTCTAATAGCCTTGGTGGCGTGCGTCTTTATTGGAGGTTCCGGCATCGGCTACGTGGGCCAAAAGAATCAACTTCATATTCTCGGCGCGCAGTTTAAAGAGCGTGAACTTCGGCTCGACAAACTCAGGCGGGAAAACGAAGGCCTTGTTCGCGTGTTGGACTCCCTGCAATCCCCGATCGAACTCGAGACCCGTGTCAAACTTATGAACCTCGGGTTGGGTGCCCCTCAGCCCGATCAAATTGTTAGATTGGTAGAACGGCCTCCGGAGGCAATCCGACAAGGCACTGAACGGCTTTATGTAGAACAGAAAATCCAAGCAAATGGTCATCCGTAAGGGTTGGCGATTTGTTTATTTCAAAACCGCCAGTTGAAGTTCGGAAAAAGTTGGATGAGTTCAGCTGATCGCAAAAGAGAACAAATATGGTCAAAGCGGTCCAAAATGGAAGATTGGTGGTGATGGCTGTTTTGCTGGCGCTGGCGTTCGCGGCGTTAGGCTACCGCTTGGTTGATCTTCAGTTCCTGCGCTGTGACGACTTACGGAAGAAGGCGGAGGATAATACACATCGGACCTTCGTCCGCGAACCTCGTCGCGGCGATATTCGCGACCGGCGTGGCAACCTGTTAGCCGGTAGTGTTTTTGTGAAGACAGTTTCCGCAGCTCCGGGGCTCATTGGTGGGTATCAAGCCATAGTGGCGCGGACCTTGGCTCCGCTGCTCGAGATGAGCGAGACTCAACTGGCGGAAAGACTCCAGATCCGAACCTATGTCACCGCCGAAGGTGAGACCAAAATTGATCCGCATGTCGTCTTGAAACATAAGGTATCTTTGGAAGCTTGGGAAAAGATTCAGGCTGCGATGTACGCGCTAAAATTCGGTGTTAACGAGACTGCCTTGCATCCCAAGAAACGTGCGTTTTATCGCGAGCTCCGGAGTTCGGCGATTTTTGCGGAAGCTTATAACGATCAACTGCGAGTTTATCCGAATAGAGCCTTGGCCGCTCATGTTTTGGGGCATGTTCAGATGAGAGACCGTGACACGGTCCGGGGGACAGTCAGCGAAATGGCGGGCGCTGACGGGGTTGAACGGGCCTTGGATTCATCTCTACGCGGTGTTCCTGGTTGGCGTACAACGGAGGTGGCGAAGGCGCGTGAGTTGGTTCCGTTTCGAGAACAGGACGTTGAACCCAGTTCTGGCCGACACGTTATTCTAACTATTGATGCCGCTTTGCAGCACATCGTTGAATCGGAGCTCGCCGAAGTCATGCAGAAGTTTTCGCCGGTCAGTGCTTCGGCAATTGTGGTGAAACCGCGGACAGGAGAAATTCTGGCTTTAGCCAACGTCCCCTCATTCGATCCAAACAAGCCTGGCGATTTTCCTGAAGCGTATCGGCGCAATCGGGCTATCACTGACATCTCGGAGCCGGGTTCAACATTTAAAATAATTGCGGTTTCTGGAGCGCTAAACGATGGGATTGTCGGACTGGATACTGAGTTCGATTGCGAAGAGGGTCACTTCCTATATGCCGGACGGCGGCTTCGGGATGACCATCCGTCTGGTTCACTTTCTGTGGAAGATATCGTTGCCAAGTCATCCAATATTGGAACGGCCAAGATCGCGCTTCAGATGGGTCGGGAGCGGCTCTATGATTACATCCGAGGTTACGGCTTTGGCAGCGTGACAGGGATCCCGCTGGTTGGTGAAGTTCGAGGTATCATCCATTCGCCTAAGGCTTGGGATAAGCTTTCCATCACGCGTTTTCCAATAGGGCAAGGGGTCGCAGTCACTCCGTTGCAAATGGTGATGGCGATGAGCGCTATCGCAAATGGAGGACGGCTAATGCAACCGATGTTGATCGACCGCGTGGTGGACGATGAAGGTCGTATCGTGGTCCAGTATCAACCACAGCAGCTCCGGCAAGTCATCAGCGAAGCGGCGGCCAAGCAGATGACCGTGGCGTTGAAGTCAGTGGTCTCTGAAAAGGGTACCGCGAAGCGGGCGCGCCTTGTTCATTATACAGTTGCGGGCAAAACGGGTACGGCTCAAAAAGCAGGAAACGGAAGCTATTTGCGCGGTAAATATTTTTCCTCGTTTATTGGCTATTTCCCTTCCGAAATGCCGGAGTTGTGTATTTCTGTGGTCTTGGATGAACCGAAGCTGCCGAACTATTATGGTTCCCAAACTGCCGCTCCCGCCTTCCGTAACATCGCTGAACGCGCCGCCAAATATCTTGCGATCAAGCCGGACATCAGTCCGAACGAACCGCTCGTGCTGACCAGCAACTTAACTCGCCCGTTCGTCACGAGCAAAGCCAAACCCTAAGCCCAGATAGATCCCATGCACCTAAAGCAATTACTTCATCCCCTTCCAACAGCCAGCGTGGATGGAACGGTCGAACGGGAAATTCTAGGAATCGCCTACGACTCGCGCCGCGTCGGCCCCGGCATGGTCTTCGTGGCCATCCCTGGACAGAATGTCGATGGTCACGATTACATCGACAGCGCTATCGAGAAGGGCGCTGTGGCAGTTATCTGTGAGCGCGATCACTTCGTTTCGCAGAGGGTGACAAAGATCACTGTTCCTGACGCGCGGGAAGCATTGGCGATTATTGCCGCTGAGTTTTATCACCATCCCAGCGCCAAGCTCAAGGTGATTGGAGTCACCGGTACGAACGGGAAGACGACCGTGGCGTTTATGGTGAAGCACCTCTTGGAAACCGCCGGCATTAAGACTGGTTTGATCGGCACCATTCGCTACGAAATCGGCGAACGAATTATCGCGGCTCAGCGTACCACTCCTGAAGCTCTGGAAGTTCAGCAGATGCTCGCCCAAATGCTGCGCGCCGGGTGCGAGGCTGTGGTCATGGAAGTCAGCTCCCACGCGCTCGACCAACAGCGGGTCCATGGAGTGGACTTTGACGTTGCGATCTTCACGAACTTGACTCACGACCACCTCGATTATCATGGCACGATGGAAACCTATTTTAAGGCCAAGAAAAAATTGTTCACCTCCTTGCAGGGCGGCACGAAGCAAGGCGGCGTGGTGATCAATATCGATGACGCGTTTGGCCATAGGCTCTCCACCGAAACGAAAGTGGAAGTCCAGTTGACATACGGGTTGGGCGAGGCTGCCAAACTGCGTGCCAGTCATATCCAACTGGGCAAAGACGTAACGAACATGGTGATCGAAACGCCGGAGCGCCATTTCGCTTGCCGGCTTCCGCTGATTGGTCGGCACAACGTCTATAATGCTCTGGCTGCCGTCGGTGCCGGACTTGTTCTGAAGGTCGGCGTTTCAGCTTTGAAGACCGCGTTGAACACGATGGAGCCAGTGCCCGGTCGGCTGGAAAGTCTTTCGGCCGGCAAGCCATTCGGAATCTACGTCGATTACGCGCATACTGAAGATGCCCTCCGGAATGTTCTTACGACATTGCGGGAAATAACTCCCGGACGCTTGCTGATCACCTTCGGCTGCGGCGGAACCCGCGACACTGGCAAGCGATCCAAGATGGGGCGCGTCGCTGCTGAGTTGGCGGATTTCACGATTATCACCACCGATAATCCACGCAAAGAATCTCCGGCTGTCATCGCTTTCCAAATCGAAGAAGGCTACCGGATGGTTCGGCAGACTGGATATCGAGTGGTACTCGACCGACGCCAGGCTATCGATGAGATCATCCGAATGGCGCAGGACGGCGATAGCGTCATCATCGCTGGAAAAGGGCACGAGACTTATCAGGAGTTTGAGAACACGGTCGTTCCCTTTGATGACCGTGTCTATGCAGAAGAAACTTTGGAAACCCTCGGCTCGTGGACCACCGCGAGTTCTGAGCCACATCGACAAGCACTGGAGTACAGTTTTGCATGAGTAACTCCCCACGTCCTGATTTGTTCGGCGTTGTCGCCGGGTTCTTTCTCGCCGCCGGGCTGGTGTGTTCGGCCATGGTAGTCACGAGTGCCTGGCTGAAAGTCGCCGAGTCTCAAAACATTAGCGTGACAGGCTCGGCCAGGAAAGCTGTCGAGTCCGACCTAATTATCTGGCGTGGCTCCTTTGCTACCGAAGACAAGACGCTGTTAGCTGCGCAACGGGCTTTAAAAGTTGACTTGGAGAAACTAGAAAACTTCCTTCGCACGAACCAGGTAACGAACTATTTGATCAGCCCAATTTCCATTCAGGAATTGCGGTCCAGAGAGAAAGGCCAATCCGAGATGGCGCAGGATAAAATCGTTGGCTACCGGTTAACACAGTCTGTGGAAGTGCGCTCGGCGGATGTGCAAGGAATCACCCGGCTCAGTCGGGAGACGACCGCTCTCGTCGAGCAGGGCGTCTTGTTTGCTGGCAGCGAGCCAAGCTACATCTACACGAAAGCTGGTGAAGCCAAGGTGGAAATGTTGGCTGAAGCAACCAAAGATGCTCGATCCCGAGCCGAGCAAATAGCCTCGCAAGGTGGCCGCAAAATCCATCAGCTTCAGTCGGCAAGGATGGGAGTTTTCCAGATCACGCCGATCCACACAATTCAAACGCAAACGAGCTG
The DNA here is from genome assembly GCA_945861765.1 of Akkermansia muciniphila. Lineage (GTDB taxonomy): Bacteria > Verrucomicrobiota > Verrucomicrobiia > Limisphaerales > SIBE01 > SIBE01. The sequence continues at coordinate 55,839 of CAMAWP010000003.1, forward strand.
GGAGGGTATGAACGATGTTTCCTCGTTCGAGAAAATCGTAACTGCAGTCGTCAGCGCCACTTTCTCCATGAACTGAAAATTGAAGCCCGAATGGAATCTCGCTCCTTAAGATATTTCGCCGAATCATGTGCGGGTGAACAAATTTATGGTTCACCGGACATCATGATCCGCCGCATTAGCACGGACTCACGGCGAACGCAGGCGGGCGATTTATTCGTGGCTTTGGAAGGCGAGCGATTCGATGGCCATAGTTTTTTGGAGCAAGTTGCAAGCAATGGAGTTTCCGCTGTTGTTGTCAACCGTTCCAAGCTAGCCGGTGGCTTTGATCGTTGCGCCGTTCTCGTCGTCGAGAGCACCCGCCGGGCCTTGACTCAAATGGCAAAGCGCTATCGCCAGGACTTTAGTCTCCCTATTGTTACCGTGGGCGGCTCCAACGGCAAGACGACGACCAAAGATTTGCTCGCCTCGGTCCTGAGTGAGAAGCTTCCGACACTTTGGAGCGAAGCCAGTTTCAATAACGACATTGGTGTGCCCTTGACGTTGTTGAATTTGGAACAAACTCACCGAGTCGCTGTGCTGGAAGTGGGCACTAACCATCCGGGTGAACTGGCTCCTTTGGTCGAGATGATCCGCCCGGATTATGGCGTTCTGACCAGTATTGGCCGCGAACACCTCGAGTTTTTTGGCGATATCGAGGGCGTCGCCGAAGAGGAGGGCTGGCTGGCAGAGCTATTGCCTGCCCACGGTAAGTTGTTCGTGAATGGCGACAGCCCTGAAGTGGAGAAGATTGTTCAACGGACTCGCGCCAGCGTTGTTCGAGTAGGGATCTCGAAGGGGAATGATTGGCGGGCAAGCCAAGTTAGAGCAGATGAAGCCGGCCTCAATTTCAGGGTCGATGTTTCGGACGGCAACTACGCAGGTGAATACCGTCTGAATTTGCTGGGACGGCATCAAGTCGTCAATGCGCTCCTGGCGATAGCCGTCGGGAAGGAGTTCGGTTTGAGCTCTGTTCAAATCCAGAGCGGTCTGGACAAATGCCGTGCCTCGAAAATGCGGCTGCAACTTTGGAAAGTGAAAGATGTGCAGGTGCTCGATGATACTTATAATGCAAATGCTGATTCGATGAGAGCTGCTCTCGAAACGTTACACGACTTCCCTTGTCGAGGACGTCGGATCGCCGTCTTGGGCGACATGGCTGAACTCGGCGCGCACGGGCTCGCCGCGCACGCCGAGATAGGTCGGCACGCCGCTGAACTCGGCGTCGGACATTTATTTGCCGTTGGAAAAATGGCGTTGGTTGTAGCTCGCGCGGCTCGCGAAGCGGGACTAAGCGCCGTGAGAGAATTTATTGCGGTCGAGGCCGCGGCGTCGGCTCTTCGGGATTTCGTGCAGGCAGGCGACGTGGTGTTGTTGAAGGCTTCACGCGCTGCTCGGCTGGAGCGAATTGGCGATGTCTTACGGAATGTGGCAACCTAAGAAATAACAACGGACTCAGGCGGTGGCACTTCCGCCATTGAGCCCAGACAAAATGCTTTTTTATTTGAGCCAATACGTACATGACCGGGTGGCAGAGACGGAGTGGGCAGACTATTTCTCCTATCTCCGGGTCTTCCGCTATATCACCTTCCGCAGCGCCGGCGCGGCGATCACAGCATTGGTGCTCAGTTGGGTTATGGGTCCTAGAGTCATCGCTTGGCTGAAAGAATTGAAGTTCGGTCAGAATTACGCGGACAAGGCGGAAGAAACCGGCGGCATGGCGGCTCGAGTGCTGGATAAAAAAGGCACACCCACGATGGGCGGTGTGCTCATCGTCACGGCCATGGATTTGTCCGCGCTTCTATGGGCTCAGTGGAACGAGCTGGTGGTATTGACCTTGCTTTCCTTGGTCGTGCTCGCGGGACTTGGGTTTTACGACGATTACGCGAAGGTCACTCAGCAGAATAATCGGGGTGCCAAGTCTTATGTGAAGCTCTGCGTGCAAACGTTGCTCGCTTTGGTCATCGGCGGCTGGCTTTTTCTCCTGCCCGCCCGGAGCCAATTGATCACCGAGATCATGGTTCCGTTCTTCAAGTATCCGGTGTTAACGGGAGTCGCTGGCTTGGGGTTGGCTCTGACGGTCGTGACAATTGTCGGCAGCTCGAATGCAGTTAATCTGACCGATGGGTTGGATGGTCTTGCCATCGGCTGCACGCTCATCGTGACGACCGTCTTTTTAATTCTGACCTACATTGCCGGGAACACGGTCATCGCCACTTATTTGCAGGTGCCCTATGTGGCTGGGGCCGGTGAATTGACCGTCTTTTGCGCCGCCATGCTCGGAGCCGGTCTCGGTTTTCTGTGGTTTAATTGTCACCCCGCTCAAGTTTTTATGGGCGACACCGGATCGCTCGCGTTGGGAGGCGCATTGGGGATCATGGCTGTCTTAATCCATCAGCCGTTCGTCTTGTTGATTGCCGGGGGCGTGTTTGTGGCTGAAGCGGTCTCCGTTCTTTGCCAAACTGGATGGTATAAATATACGAGGCTCCGGTACGGAACTGGGCGCCGGATTTTCCTGATGGCTCCGCTGCACCATCATTTTGAAAAAAAAGGTTGGTACGAATCGCAGGTGGTCACACGCTTTTACATTCTTTGTGTGCTCTGCGCCGTGGTGGCGCTCAGCACGTTGAAGCTCCGATGAGAATTTACACCGAGATGCTGGGTGCTCAATGCACGGTCCTCGATAGTTATGGGAGATTGGATTCCATAGCCAGGGCTGGGCACCCAACATCGTTTTGAGCATGCACGCGCTGGGAAACAAGAACGTTTTGGTCATCGGACTCGGGCTGAGTGGCCAAGCTGCTTGCCGTCTCTTGCGGAAACGGGAAGCGATCGTGACAGCGATAGACAGCGCCAATACCGATGCCTTGCAAGCCGATGCGAATCGATTGCGGGCCTTGGGAGTCAAGGTTGAATTGGGAGCCACAGCTCCTCCGGCGGAGCGGTTCGAATTGGTGGTAGTTAGTCCAGGTGTGCCACCGAAATCACCATTAATGCAAGGCATCGCTCACGATCAAGTCCCTTTGATCGGCGAATTGGAACTTGGATTTCAACAGTCGCTTTGTCTGAATATCGCCATCACAGGAACGAATGGCAAAACGACTACGGCTGAGCTCATCGAGCGAATGCTGACTCATGCCCACCGCAAGACGATCGCCGCCGGGAATATTGGTCTGCCATTGTGCGATGTGGTCGATCAGACAAAAGAGCTGGATTTTTTGACTCTCGAAGTCAGCTCCTTCCAGTTGGAGACTACACAATTTTTTCGTCCGGCTGTCGCGGTTCTCCTCAACATCACTCCCGACCATCTGGATCGTTATGCGTCCATGGCAGATTACGCTCGGGCCAAAGCCCGAGTGTTTATGAATCAACAGCCCTTTGATTGGGCTGTCGTCCAGAGCGAAGCGCTCGCGCAAATTCAGTCGCTCAATCTTCCCGTGCCGTCCAAAGTTATTACGTTCAGTGCGATTGATCAGCGGGCTGATATTTATTTGGATCGCGGTTTACTCATTAGCCGTATGCCGGACTGGACTGGGCCGCTCTTGGATATGGAGGCCTGTCAGATCGAGGGCCCGCACAACGCAGAAAACATGATGGCCACCCTGGCGGTCGGGAGAGTTCTTCGCCTGCCTTTGGAACAGACCATCGAATCTTTGCGGGCTTATCGTCCTCCTCCACACCGTTGCGAGCGAGTGGCCGAAATTAAGGGCATTCATTTTATCAACGATTCAAAGGCAACCAATCTCGACGCCGTTGAAAAGGCCCTATTGTCCGTGCCGAGCGGAACGGCGGGAGAGCCGAACGTCCTCTTGATCGCGGGCGGCAAGGACAAGGGATTGGAATATCACGACATTGGGCCGCTTCTGGCCAAGCGTGTAAAACATGCGTTTTTGATCGGTGAAACCCGAGAAAGAATCCAGTCGGCGTGGAGCCTGTTTACTCCTTGTACTCTCGCAAACTCACTGCCCGACGCCGTTTCCATGGCATACGAGAACGCTGTTTCCGGCGACGTTGTGTTACTCTCTCCCGCCTGTTCTAGTTTTGACATGTTTCAAAACTACCAGCACCGAGGCGAAGTATTCCGACGTTCCGTGCAGCAACTGCTTTCAACCTGCCAGGCGATCCTCCCCCAGGGCAAGTCCGGCCTAGCTCCCACCGAACCGAATTCTCCGGAACTATCAGAGGAGCCATTTTCGAATAATATTTCGTCGCGAGGGTTTCTCACCAAGAGTTCCGCGATGAACAAATCTGAATCCAACACACCTCATAACAACCAACATTAACCAGCGCCAAAGTCCATGAACATTCCCAACTCACCCATGCTCCAGAGTCCGCTCCAGCAGCGCCCTGCCAATGGCAAATCCAGCGTCCACATCGTCGTTTTTACGACAGTCGCCCTTCACGCCGTTTTCTTTAGCGGCCTTCTCATGCTAGGTTGCGGTCGAGAGAAAGTTGCGGCCAAGAAGGCCGAACCCACCAACAACGTTGCAGACGTGCTTCCGAAGCTCGATACGAATGCCGGCTATTATTCAAGCTTCGGCGACGTCCCGGCGGTCAGTACTAATGTTCCGGCGACGAATGAGTTCTTGCTGCGGCCACCTCAGTCGGTTTTGGCCACACCGACACCCCCGCCACCATCGCGCGAGACCCCCGGTGAATCCAAAGAATACACGATTGTTAAAGGCGACACTCTTGGAAAGATTGCCAAGGCACATGGCGTAACGCTTGCCGCCCTCAACAATGCTAATCCGGGCCTCGATTCCACTAAGCTTCGGCTGGCTCAGAAAATTCAGATTCCCGCTGCGAGCGCTGCTCCTGCTCGAGTTCCCGGGCTTGTTGAACCAGCTCGGGTCGAGACGGGTGACGGAAAAACCCATGTCGTCAAAGTAGGCGAAAATCTCACGAAAATTGCTAAGCAACACGGGACGACAGCCTCGGCCATACGAGCTGCGAACAACATGAAGACAGATCAGTTGCTGGTCGGGAAGAAATTGAAAATACCGGCTTCTTCGGCTCCGACCGCATCCGTGAAAACAAACAAGTCAACGTCGGGGTCACCCCTTCCTTTGACCAATCCAGATCACGTCGAGCCGTTAAGGGCCGGATCCACGACAACGAACCTCCGCTAGCGAGCCAGGGAGCCAGGGGGCCTGGGTGACCCGGGCGCGCTGCCGCGACTCGCCGATTCGAGAATGAAAATTGCCTTCACGGTTCTGATCTCTTCTGTGGGCGTCTTGGTCTCCCTGGGCATGGTAGTGCTTTACAGCGCTGGCATGGGGAGAGGAGAAGCGAGTGCCCATTTTTTCCTCACGCAACTCGCTTGGTTTGGAATTGGTCTGGTCGCTTGCTGCTTGATGGCCACGATCGACTACCAGATCTTCAAAAAATTCGCTTTGGTTTTGTTCGCCGTGTCGGTTGTTCTGCTGCTGCTCGTGCTGGTGCCTGGAATCGGCTACAAGACCGGTGGAGCCCGGCGCTGGTTTCGTTACGGCATTAGTTTTCAGCCGTCGGAACTCGCTAAGCTCGGCCTGATCGTCATGGTCGCATGGTACTGTGAACGTTACCAATTGTTGTTGAGAAAAGCTAAGCAGGGCGTGGTTGTTCCCGGACTTTTTATCGGCTTGGTCTTGGTCTTGATTTTCCTGGAGCCAGACGTGGGGACGACGATCCTGCTGGCCGGGGTCAGTTCCATCATGCTTTTGGTGGCGGGGATCCGATGGTTGCACTTCCTGCCGCCTTCTTGTTTGGGCATGGGTGCTTTGAGCCTGTTCTTGTGGCAGGACCCGATGAGATCGGAACGGATTTATTCCTGGCTTCATGTGGAAGAAACCAAGATGGAGAAAGGCTTGCAAGCCTGGCAGTCCATGCTCGCCTTTGGCTCCGGCGGCTGGCAAGGACTTGGTTTGGGGAATGGACGGCAGAAGTTGGGGTTTGTTCCCCAGCAACACACGGATTTCATCTTTTCGGTTATTGGCGAGGAGTTTGGGCTGATCGCCACGCTCACGGTTGTTCTGCTGTTCGTTCTCCTGGTGATCAGTGGTGTCTATATTTCCGGCAAATCTCGGGACGTCTTTGGATTGCTGCTCGGCACAGGGATTACTTTCATGATCGGCGCGCAGGCATTCATCAACATAGGGGTGACTACGGGAGCTTTGCCCAATAAGGGCTTGCCCCTTCCGTTCATAAGTTTCGGTGGCTCCAATCTTTTGTTGATGCTGGGCTGCATTGGAATACTCCTCAGTATCGGCCGCCATGCGGCTGACCGGACGGAGGATGCCTCGGGACGATTCCATTCCACAGAGGTGTTAGCGGGCCAACTTTCCTAATGCCGATGCCAACACCAAATCCGTTCGTCGTGATTGCCTGTGGTGGGACAGGGGGGCATCTCTTTCCGGGGATTGCTATCGCCGAGGCGCTTCAGCAAAAGGCTTGTGACATTGCACTTATCGTCTCTCCGAAGGAGGTGGATCAGGAGGCCGTAAAATCGGCAACCGGATTCGAGGTGAGGACTCTGCCGACCATTGCGCTGCAAGATGGCAACTGGACAGCCTTCGTTAGAGGATGCTGGGCTTCTTACCGCATTTGCGCGCGAGGCTTTAAAGCGCGGCAGCCCGACGCTGTTCTCGCGATGGGCGGCTTCACGAGCGCACCTCCGATTCTCGCCGGAAAATTCGCTGGCGCCGCGACTTTCTTGCATGAATCGAACGCGATCCCGGGACGAGCTAATCGATGGCTCGCCCCTTTGGTGGATCAGATTTTTGTCGGCTTTCAAATGGCGACCCGACGGCTTCGCCATCAATCGGTCAAGGTTGTTGGAACACCTGTCCGCCCTGCCTTTAGTCCCCTGGAGACTGCAGCTTGTCGAATGGCTCTCGGCCTGAATCCGGCCAAACCGGTGTTGCTGGTGATGGGGGGAAGCCAGGGGGCCAGCGGCATCAACGACCTGTTGAGACAAGCATTGCCTATCCTTTCCGCTCGCCTCCCTGAATTGCAATTCGTGCATCTCACCGGATCGAGTGACAAAGAAAAGGTGGCCGCTGATTATGCCCTGCACAAGCGCCGCGCGGTGGTCTTCCCGTTTCTCACGGAGATGGAGCTGGCTCTAGGCGCCGCAACCATCGCTTTGAGCCGGTCTGGAGCGTCGTCTTTGGCCGAATTCGCGGCCATGCGCTTGCCCGCGATTTTGATTCCATTTCCTTCGGCAGCGGATAACCACCAGTTTTACAACGCGCGCGCTTTCGCTGAAACGGGAGCGGCTGTGCAACTCGATCAAGCGAGCGTCACGCTGGAAAAGCTGACAGATCAGATCGTCCTGTTGATCGAAGACACCAAAGCTCGAGTTGCCATGACGTCTGCTTTGGAGCGGTGGCATTATCCGGACGCTGCTGAAGAAGTTGCCAAGTCTATCTTAAGACGACTAGGGGTCGCAGACGTTGGTCCCCCAGTTCACAAGCCCGAAGACTCGAAAAGTTTAGGCTCTTCATCTCTGAAAGAACCGCCTGGCCGCGAGGTGAATCCTCAACTCTGCCTCTCCCGATCAAACCTGTGACGGATCTCAACCCAGATCAAGTTGTTGAACTCCTTCAAATGAAAGGTCCGGGCGCAACCGTTTACTTGGTCGGCGCGGGCGGCTGCGGCATGAGCGGTCTCGGGCACCTTTTATTGGACATGGGATATTTGATCGCCGGATCGGATCTGGCTGTGAATACCGAGGTGCTGCAACTGCGCGCGCGCGGGGCCTTGATTCATTCTGGACATCTCGAAGGTCAGGTCATCGCGGCGCGTCCTTTTCTCGTGGTGTACTCGTCGGCGGTTCGACTGGGCAACGCGGAGCTGCGAGAGGCTGAAGAGATGCAAGTTCCAGTCATCCGCCGAGGTGTTGCCTTGGCCGCATTGGTGCGCCGCCACCGCGGCATCGGGATTGCCGGAATGCATGGCAAGACCACGACTACGGCGCTTCTGGCCTTTGCCTTCCAGCAGCTCGCGATCAACGTGAGCTATGCTGTCGGTGCCTTGGTTCCCCAACTCATCCCTCACGCAAAATCGGTGCCGGCTTCTCCATCTTCAGTCCAGGACTCTCAGCCTTATTTTGTCGTTGAAGCCGATGAGAGCGATGGCACTCTTCGCGAATTCAAATTGGAGCATGCGATTGTGCTGAACCTCGATGCCGAGCATCTCGATTTCTACGGTGACCTCGACGCCATCGCTCAGGAATTTCGCACGTTCGCCGATCAAACCCGAGGTAAGCTGGTTTATTGCGCGGACGATCTCCCATTGGTCAAGCTCTTGAGCGGGCGACCGAGGGCCATCTCTTACGGATTTGCTCCCACGGCAGAATATCGAATCTCACCCAAGCTCGTGGCCGCGCGTTCAACGTTCCATGCCCAGTCCGCGACTCGTTTCGAAATCTGGCATCGTGATGAACGGCTTGGAGAATTCATCACCATGCTCGCGGGCGCCAAAAATGTTTCCAATACGGCGGCGATCATCGCTCTATTGCATCAATTGGGTTTCCAGCCTTCGGAAATTGATCGAGCGATCAGTTCTTTTCGCGGAGCGTCCCGAAGGCAGCAGGAGCTCTACAGAGACGAGCATTACCAGGTGATCGATGATTACGGTCATCATCCCACCGAAATTCGAGCGACACTCCAAGCTCTGAAAAGCTCGAACCGTGGCCGCCTCCTTGTCGTTTTCCAGCCGCATCGTTTTAGCCGAACACGGCATCTAATGAACGAGTTCGCCTCTTGTTTTAAGGATGCCGACCGGCTTTGGTTGACCGAAATCTATTCTGCAAACGAACCCCCGATAGCCGGTGTCAACGGCGACGCGCTCGCCGCTGCGGTTCGTGGGCAAGGCCAGGCTGTCGAATTCGTTCCTTCTCTCGCGGCTTTGCCCTCCCATGTGCGAGCCGCTATCCAACCCGGCGACTCGGTCTTGTTCTTGGGAGCTGGAAACATCACCAACGCTGCCCACGAGCTCGCCGCCGATCTGAAGCGCGAGGCTGACCATAGAAAAGAATCTCTTTACGCCAGCCTCGCGCGACGGCTCTCGCCAGCTACAACGCTTCGGCAGAATGAACTATTGGCGAAACGCACCACGCTGCGTGTTGGTGGCCGGGCGGATCTTTATGTTGAACCTGCTTCCGAAGCCGAGCTGGCTGAGGTGCTGAGATTCTGCGCCGAGCAACACTTGCCATTTTTGATGCTCGGACGCGGGTCCAATCTTCTCATCCAGGACGGCGGCATTCGCGGCATCGTGATTTCCCTGGCTCATCCGCAGTTCTGCGCGGTCGAAGTACGCGGGGAAGAATTGCACTGCGGCGCTGGCGCGAGATTGAAAGCAGTCGCGATGGAGGCCAAAGGGCATGCCCTCGCTGGCTTGGAGTTTCTCGAAGGTATTCCCGGCACGGTCGGCGGCGCTTTGCGCATGAATGCCGGAGCGATGGGCGGTTGGATATTCCATGCCGTGAAAGCGATCCGCTTTATGGATTTCGGCGGGACGACTTACGAACGGGGCGTCGATGATGTCAAGGTCGAGTATCGGAGCTGTCCACTTCTCAAAAAGAACATCGCTCTCACCGCGGTGCTGAAAGGGCAGCCTGCGGATCGCGAGAGCATCGCCAATAGAATGAAGGCTGGCAGCCAGAAACGCTGGGATTCTCAACCGGCCGCTCCTAGTGCCGGCTGCATCTTCAAGAATCCTCTCACTATTCCCGCTGGCAAACTGATCGATGAACTCGGCCTCAAAGGGACGCGCGTTGGCGGTGCAGTGGTTTCCGATGTGCATGGCAATTTTATCGTCAACGAAGGCACTGCCACAGCCCATGACGTTCTGAGCTTAATCGAACTTATCAGGGAAAAAGTTCGAGCCGATCGAGGTATCGAGTTGGAAACAGAGGTGGAGATCGTCGGAGAAATGGGAAATTGCGGAGGCGGCCGATGAGCGCGCGTTTGAACATCACTGTGATGCTTGGCGGTCCGTCCAAGGAACGAGAAGTCTCGCTCCGCTCTGGCGCTGCTGTAGCCGCGGCTTTGCGGTCGCTTGGACACGTTGTTTACGAACTCGACCCGCAGGATCACAACTGGAGTCTGCCACCCCAAACCGACGCGGTGTTTCTAGCCCTCCATGGGACATACGGAGAGGATGGGACAGTTCAGCAACGCCTCGAGGACTTGGGCATTCCTTATACCGGATGTAGTCCCGAAGCGAGCCGCGTGGCGTTCGATAAGGTCTTGACGAAGCGTCGATGTCTGGATGCGCGTTTGCCAACCGCTCGGTTCGAAGTGCTCACCTCGGCTTCTTCCCGCTGCCCGGTGGGATGGCATCCGCCGCTCGTCTTGAAACCAGTGCGGCAGGGTTCCAGCGTTGGGCTGCGATTCGTCGAGCGCATTGAAGAATGGCCCAAAGCGCTGGCCGAAGCGCTCCGCTATGACACGGAAATTTTGCTCGAGCCTAAGATTTTAGGTCGAGAGACAACGGTAGGCATTCTCGATGGGGAAGCGTTGCCGGTTGTGGAAATCCGTCCCAAGAAGGGCACTTACGATTACCAGAACAAATACACCGTGGGCGCCACGGAATATCTTTGTCCGGCGCCCTTTGACTCAGGGATCACAGCCAAGGTTCAGGAAGTTGGGCTCGGCGCTTTTCGGGCAATCGGCGGGCGCGACTATGGTCGGGTCGATATCATAGTTCAGCCGAACGGAGAGGCGATGATTCTGGAAGTCAATACGCTGCCCGGTATGACTGAGACGAGTTTGCTGCCCAAAGCGGCGGCGGCCAAAGGTCTGAGTTACGGCGAACTATGCCAAAAAATGGTGGATCTCGCCCAAGAACGCGCCGCACAAATGCGCCGATGACGAGACTTGCACAATGTGGCCGGCGCGGTGGCCGACCGCTGAAGACCAAGCATTGGAAAAATGTGGTTTAAACGGAAACCAAGAAATCGACGGTTCGAACGGACGCATGTCCTGGACGTCAAGATGCGATCGCAGCATACACGGTCTGCGCGGACGCGACTGGCTGCGACGGCGTTTGCGATGATCGTGGGCACTACCATGACCCTTTTCCTTCTTTGGCGGGGCAGTGAGTGGGCGTTGCAAGAATTGGTATGGAATAACACGGCTTTTAACATTCAGAGCATCGACATCCAAACTGACGGCATCATCCCATTGAACCAAATACTCGCAGGAGCTGGAGTGAAGGAGGGTGACAATTTGCTCGCCCTCGACCTGCTGCGAATCAAGAGGGACTTAGAGTTGCTGCCTCTCATTCAAAGCGCAGCCGTCGAGCGAGTGCTTCCGAATAGTTTGAAACTCCGTGTCATCGAAAGAGAGCCTGTAGCACAGATTTCCGGGTTCCAAACCACATCTCCTATCGGGGAGGTCATGACCACTATTTTTTACATTGATGAAGTAGGTTATGTGATGTTGCCACTGGAATCATCGAAGCAGCCTGGCGCGCCCAATTTATTGTGGGACCCACTGCCGGTCCTAACCGGTGTTGTTGGAACTGAATTGCGCCCCGGCCGACGGGTGGAATCGCCGCAGATGCATGCGGCGTTACTTCTGGTCGCTGCTTTCGGACGATCTCCCATGGCGGGGTTGGTCGATCTGAAGAGCATCGATCTTTCATCGCCTCAGGCATTAGTGATCACAACTGGCCAGGGGAACGAAGTCACCTTTGGCCTCTCGGACATGGAGATGCAACTGCGACGCTGGCGGATGGTGCATGACTATGTGCATCAGGAAGGCAAAGCGATCGGCACGCTCGACTTGTCCGTTTCCAACAACGTTCCCGCTCACTGGCAGGAACTCAGCGTCGTTCCGCCACCGCGCCCGAAACCACTTAAACCTTCACGTTACAGGAAAAAACATGTCTAAATCCTCTTCCACAGTCGTTGGTTTGGATATCGGCACATCCAAAATCTGCGCTGTTGCTGGCCAGGTCAACGAAGTCGGCGGTCTGAATATCATCGGCGTGGGCCAGGCCAAATCGCGAGGAGTTCGCAAAGGTGAAATTGTCGATGCAACCCTCGCGGCCGAAGATGTGCGAAATGCCATTGTCGAAGCTGAGCAAATGGCGGACGTCGAAATTCGCAGCGTCTATCTGGGAGTCAGCGGCGGCCACATCCGGGGTTTCAACAATCGCGGATTTCACCCGGTGGTCTCCAGCGATCGTGAGATTATGGAGGACGATGTCCAGGATGTCGTCAAGAACGCCAAGGCCATCAACCTCCCGTCGGAGAACCGGGTGGTGCATGTCGTGCGCCAGCATTTCCTGGTCGATGGCCAGGATGGCATTCTTAATCCTGTCGGCATGTTTGGCGCACGCGTCGAGGTGGATATTCATGTGATCCACGGGAACTTTAATCGTCTGCAAAACCCTATTCGCGTCGTAAAGAGCTTGCAGGTGGAGGTGGACGACATCGTGTTTACTGGCCTGGCCTCTTCTCTCGCACTGCTGAGCAACCAGCAAAAAGAGTTGGGTGCCCTCGTCATCGACATGGGGAGCGGCACGACGGAGTATGTGGTTTATTCGGATGGGATTGTCAAACATACTGGTGTGCTCGCGGTGGGAGGTGACCACGTCTCCAATGACTTGGCTTACGGCCTCAAAGTGCCGCTTGCCCGCGCTGAACAACTGAAGCTCGAATTTGGCGCCGCCATTGTCGATCCCAGCGTCAAAGGCCAAACCATTCCATTGACCAATGATGTCGGGCCTCCCGAAAAGTCGGTTAATCTCGAGCATCTGCGAAGGATTATGTATCTGCGGCTGGAGGAAATATTTCAACTTATTGCTCGGGAATTGGAGCCGGCGGGTCTGCTGAACTATATGCGTTGCGGGACTTTTCTTTGCGGCGGCGGAGCGCGAATTCCGGAGATCAATACCTTGGCTGAGAAAGTGTTTGGGCTGCCCGCCTCGCTGGGTAAAACGAATTCGATCAGTGGTTTAAAGTCTGCGCTGGATCAACCGGAGTTCGCCGCTGCGATCGGGCTCGCCAAGTTCGGGTCATTCGAACACAAGAAACGCGCCGAGGAGCATGGATCCTTTGCGCAAGGGCTGAAGAGCACTTTCAGCCACTTTTTTCGGCGTGGAGCTAAAGCTTAATCGTCATGAAGCCAATCAATCCAAACCTTTGTGCGAGCCGCATTGAACACGGTATCCCGTACCCTAGAACGAAGACGTTTGAGTCGCCATCAATATGACAACAGAAGCTGATATTATTTCGTTGGTTCCCACGAAAAAGCTTTCCATCAAAGTCATTGGCATCGGCGGTGCTGGAGCCAACGCTATCGCACACATGGCGCAGAGCGATCTGCGCGAAATGACCTTTCTTGCGATGCACACGAGCGGGAGAGTTTTGGCGAACTGTGCCACTCAAGACAAGCTGTTGCTTGGGCTCAAGCTGATGCGCGGCCTGGGCACAGGAGGCGATCCTGATCTGGGGAAAGCCGCCGCTGAGGAAGATGTTTTGAAGCTCAAGAAATCTTGCGAAGCACAGGATCTCGTCTTCATCGTGGCAGGATTGGGCGGAGGCACCGCGACCGGAGTCGCTCCCGTGCTAGCCCGCATCGCCAAGGAGGCAGGGGCTCTGGTTCTTGCCATTGTGACGTTGCCCTTTGAATTTGAAGGAGCCCGGCGTCAGCGTCAGGCGCAACTCGGCTTGCAACGACTGAAAGCGGCGGCGGATGGAGTGATCTGTCTCCCGCACCAAAAGCTAACCAAGCTCATCGACGAGCATACGAGTTTGATCGAGACGTTTAATATCGCGAACGATCTGCTCGGGGAAGGGGTCCGTGGCATTTGGCAGATGCTCACCCGCCATGGGCTGATCAATGTTGATTTTACCGATCTCTGCTCCGTCCTCCGCGGCCGCCATGCTGAGAGTTCGTTCGCCACGGCGCAGGCTCAAGGTGAAAGCCGGGCGCGTGTCGTGATAGAGAAGCTTCTCGCCAGTCCGCTCTTGGAAGGAGGCATGCTCACCGAAGCGGATGCCTTGCTCGTCAGTTTGGTCGGTGGCCCTGACCTCACAATGGCCGACGTTAATCGCGTGATGGAGCAAATTAATCGGCAGGCTGAAAACGCGCAGGTCATCATGGGAGCGGCGATTGCCGATGAGTTTCAGGGCCGTCTCTCCGTGACCCTTGTCGCATCGCGCCGGAGTCCCGCAGCCACCGAAACCTCTCGCCAAGAATCTAGCGACTCTCTCGATGATGCCGCTGCCGGTGGCGGTTCGACTCGGGATTCTAACAACCACTTTCTTGACATTGACGCGACACATCGCCCGGCCTCCCGATTTCTCCCGCCTCCGCCGGCGCTGACACCGGAGAGAACGAAACAGTTGCTCGCTGGTCAGCCAACCTCCGGTGCTCGAAACAGGAAATCCTCGCGCTGGCATCAGAGTCAGTTGCCGCTGGAAATAGTCTCCAAGGGACGTTTTGAAAAGAGTGAACCCACCGTCCATCATGGGGAAAATCTGGACGTGCCCACTTATATTCGGCGGGGCATTGCGCTCAACTAACACCTCCGTGCGAATGTGAACCGTCCCATTGCGATAATCCACCGGGGCCGTCCAGTCGCGTGGGCGCGCCGTGTTGAGCCTGTCGCCTTTGACGTAGTGGTGCGACTTGCTTGGCTTGGAATTGTCCGCATCGTCCTTGGTGAAGGTGAATGTGACGTCGAACAGAACGAACGGATCGGCGAAACTCAACGTCGGAGTTACGACCAGCTCGAGCATCCCGACCAGCAATGAGAAAGCCCGTGTGCCGATCGTTCCAAACCGCCTGGCCTGCGTTGCCATGGATGACGATGGAAAGAACGGAAAGCATTCGAGCGGAAATGTGACGATAGGTTTCATAGCACAAAGGAGCGATACCAGAAGCAAAGGGTCAGACCGGCTATTTCAGGATAGACGACCTCCGACGGCGAAGGGTAGCGCTTCACGAACGCCTGATGGTGCGGCATCACATACGCAAACCAGCCGGCGTTCGAATCGAAGCCCAGCTTCGGCTGGCGCGTCGGGCCGAGCACCTCGAGAATTCAAAACTCGGCTTGCTCGAAACCAATTTTTGGATAGGGTATCCAGCATGAGCACGGTCGAACTCGCTGTAAGAAAAGTCAAAAAACTGTCTGATCTCCAGGCCCGCGAATTATTGAGCTGGCTCGACGCACGGCAGGCCGATGAGACTTCTTGCAAGAAACCATCCCGCCCGTCGCGTCGGAAACCCACCACCCGCAGTTCCACGCGAGAGTTGATGGCGTGGTATGACTCAATTCGTGGCAGGACAGATTGGCAGCCACCGCGAATGCCAGACGATCTGGTCAAACCCGTTCGGGTGTGAACTTCGTGCTGGACACGAATGCCGTCAGCGAAACGAGGAAGCCTCGCCCTAATCCCGGATTCGTCACCTGGCTGGCTGCACAAGACTCGGCCCACCTTTTCATTACCACCGTTACGCTGGCCGAAGTGTGGAGCGGCTTTCACAGCTTGAAACCAAAGCACCCGGACTACGATGGCATTAAGGTTTTCGCGTCCGACCTGCCCCGGAAATTTCGCGTGCTAAACTTCGACTCGCGCGCAGCGGCGATTTGGGGACAAATGATCGCCGCCGCCGCCGGGCCCTTACCTCTGCGCGATTCATTCATTGCAGCCATCGTCCGTTCACGCGGTTATCGAATCGTCACGCGCGACGCCGCGCCGTTCGAACGGATGGGTTGCAAAGTCGTTGATCCGTGGAGATAGTGTTGAGACCACTTATCCAATAGCCAGGACTGACGCCTTTCCGACCATCCAAAATTGGAGGGCAATACAGGCCACACTCAAAGAAATGCAGCGCTTGAGCCGTCGCGTCCTCTTCGAAACCGTGAAAAATCCACCTCGGCGCAAACGCTTGGGCAAGAAAGTTCTAGGCCTTATCTAAGCGCCATTCGGGACTGACACCTT
>CAMAWP010000004.1 GCA_945861765.1 Akkermansia muciniphila
AACACTGCGGACTTGAATTGTCTTCCATTCGCACGAGGTGCATTGATTTTCGATAGGCCGGAAAAAGGCGGTGATCCAAAGATGAGAATAGCGTTGGTGCGACCGATATTTGCGGCTACCGTGTTCTTCGTGAAAGAAATTCGTGAAACGCCATCAACACAAGCGAATCGTTAATCAACGCTTTGCCAGAGTGATCTTTTCTGGCTTCAATTTCAAATGAGCGAGCCGAAAATAGATAACAGCGCGCAACTATCCACCCGGCATTTCATCATTGCCCTGGTTGTCGTATTGGCTGGGGTAGTTGTCGGGTTCTTTCTTATCAAACCACACGAGGGACCCAGACCGTCGAACAGGCCGAGTGCGCTTGGCCATGACCTGCCCGCCCTGACGCGCGCGCCAGATACCAACGAGATGGTTTGGATTTCCAGTGGGACATTTTGGATGGGGTCCGCGGGAGGGAATCCCGACGAACAACCGGTCCATCAGATCACTTTGGATGGATTTTGGATGGACAAGACCGAGGTTACGAACGAGCAATTCGACACGTTTGTTCGCGCCACTGGCCATGTCACCGTGGCCGAGCGAAAACCCGACCCGAAGGATTTTCCAGGAGTTCCATTGGAGAACTTGGTGGCGGGCTCTGTGGTCTTTGCTCCGCCGGCGGGCGAGGTGCCCTTGGATAATCATTATGCGTGGTGGCAATATTTGCCCGGAGCGAATTGGCGGCATCCAGAGGGGCCAGCTTCAACTATTCAAGGTCGCGAGAAACATCCGGTGGTCCATGTGTGTTGGGATGATGCCGTCGCCTACGCCAAATGGGCGGGCAAACGCCTCCCCACGGAAGCCGAATGGGAGTATGCCTCGCGTGGAGGTTTGGATCGGCAACCTTATGTCTGGGGTAAGGATCAAGTTCCGGATGGCCAATGGCAGGCGAACATTTGGCAGGGGAAATTTCCCAATGAAAACACATTGGCCGACCACTTCCGCACCACGGCGCCGGTGGCGCAGTTTTCGCCCAACGGCTACGGGCTCTACGATGTGGCTGGGAACGTCTGGGAATGGTGCGCCGATTGGTATCGACCTGATTCTTACAAAAACGGACCTGCCAAGAACCCGCCTGGGCCAGCGGATAGCTTCGATCCAAATGAGCCTGGACTGGCTAAGAGAGTCATGCGTGGCGGTTCATATTTGTGCAGTGATCTCTATTGCACTGGCTACCGCCCGAGTGCCCGTATGAAGAGCTCGCCAGACACGGGATTATCACATACCGGCTTCCGCTGCGCGTGGACGGGACCGCGACCCCAATAAACTTGATCTCCTCCGACGGTTTGGCTCGTCGCTACAAAACGGGCTCAAACTGATCTGAATATTCTTGCGGCCGCGACATCGTGTTGGCTCGTCGCTGCGAGAACCTTGGCCTGCAACCTGCTTAATTTTCACTTCTGATGAAGTCTGCGTTCACCCATTTTTTTCTGATCGGAAGCTTGTTAATTGCGAGTGTTTCGCTGGCAGCACAAGTTGTGATCACTGAGTTCATGGCGAGTAACGGCAAGACGCTGGCGGACCAGGATGGTGATCAGTCGGATTGGATTGAAATCCATAATGGCGGCAACACTGCGGTAAACCTCAACGGCTGGTATCTGACCGACTCCCTTGATCTGTTGGCCAAGTGGCGTTTTCCCGGTGTTTCCATCGCGCCGAACGCATTTTTGGTAGTGTTCGCTTCGGGAAAAAACCGTGCCGTCGTCGGCTCCCAACTGCACACCAGCTTCAGTCTTAATACAGCCGGCGAATACCTCGCGTTAGTGGAGCCTGACGGAACGAGTGTGGCTTCCGAGTTTAAACCGGTCTTTCCCGAGCAAGCCACGGATGTTTCTTATGGGACATTTCAGGGAGCGAATTATTATTTTTCCAAGCCAACTCCCGGCACCGCCAATGGCGCTGGTTTCGCTGCCATTGTAGCGAACACGAAGTTCAGCAACGCGCGCGGATTTTACGACGCGCCGTTCAACCTGACGATCAGTTCTGAAACGGCGAATGCGGTGATCCGATACACAACAAACGGAACGCCTCCTTCTGCAACGAACGGAATTGTCTATGTCGGCCCACTTTCAATCAGCGGCACAACGACCGTTCGCGCCGCTGCCTTCAAGGCAGGTTTCTTGCCTTCGAACGCCGATACTCAGACTTACATTTTCTTGAATGATGTCATCCGACAATCTCCCACGGGTCAGCCACCGGCTGGCTGGCCAAGCAGTTGGGGTTCGAACACGCGCGATTACGGAATGGACCCGGATGTGGTGAACAATCCACTCTACAGCGCGACTCTCACCAAAGATCTCAAGTCGATACCGACGTTCTCGATTGTCATGGATTTGAAAGACTTGTTTGATTCAACCCGAGGCATTTATGCGAACCCCGGACAGGACGGACGCGACTGGGAGCGGCCCGCGTCGCTGGAGTTAATCAACCCTGATGGAAGCAAAGGATTCCAAATTAATTCCGGGATTCGTATTCGGGGTGGGTTCAGCCGCAGCACAGGCAATCCCAAGCATGCTTTCCGGTTCTTCTTCCGGGATGATTATGGTGAGCCCAGGCTTAAATTCCCGCTTTTTGGGGATGCTGGAACCGACACTTTCGATGCCCTGGATCTACGCACGTTCCAAAACTATTCCTGGAGTTTCCAGGGGGACTCCTCGGGAAGCAGTGGCGTTTTTCTCCGTGACCAATTCTCGCGCGACACACAGCTTGCCATGGGCCATCAAGGTGAGCGCGGAAAGTTTTATCATCTTTATATCAACGGCCAGTACTGGGGGCTCTACAACACGGATGAAAGGCCTGAGGCTTCTTTCGGAGCGACTTATTTCGGCGGCGACAAAGAAGATTACGACGTGATCAAGGTCGAAGCAGGCCCGTACACGATCAATGCCACGGACGGAAACATGCAGGCCTGGACCAGGCTGTATAATGTCGCCAAAGCGGGTTTTACAACCGACGACGCTTACCAAAAAGTCCAAGGAAATAATCCTGACGGGACACACAATCCCGGTTACGAGAACCTGCTCGATGTGTCGAACCTTATTGATTACATGCTCGTCATTCTTTACGGCGGGAATCTTGACGCGCCCATTTCGAATTTCCTCGGCAATACTAGCCCCAACAATTGGTATGGCCTCCGCAACCGCAACGGGCCGGATGGCTTTCGATTCTTCGCGCACGACTCCGAACACACGCTGTTAAACGTCAATGAGAACAGAACCGGCCCCTACACATCAGGCGATACGTCTGTCCTGAAGAGCAACCCGCAATGGATCTGGCAAAAGCTCGCAGCGAACCGCGAGTTTCGGATGCTTGCAGCCGACCACATCCATCGGCATTTTTTCAATAGAGGCACCTTGACACCGCAGGCAACTCGGGAGCGGTTCCTCGGTCGGAAAGCAGAGATCGACCGCGCGGTGGTGGGTGAATCGGCCCGCTGGGGCGACGCCAAGCGAGCTGCGCCTTACACTCGCAATGTGGAATGGGTGAATAGCGTCAACAGCCTGCTGAATTCCTACTTTCCCCGCCGGTCAGATATTGTGCTCAGCCAACTCAAGAGCAAGGGTCTCTACCCGAGCGTTGCGGCGCCTGCCTTCAATCAACATGGGGGCAATATCAACAAGGGCTTTAGTCTATCGATGACTGCTCTGGCGGGGACGATCTATTACACCCGGGATGGGAGCGATCCGCGCCTGGCCGGCGACGCTGTCTCCGCGGGCGCTCTGGCGTACAACTCGCCCATCAATCTGAATGAAAGTGTTCACATTAAGTCCCGAGCGCTGAGCGGCGGGACTTGGAGCGCGCTCAACGAGGCCGATTTCATTGTCATTCAAACATTCACCGGACTCTTGTTCACCGAGATCATGTACAATCCGCCCGGCGACCCTGGCGCGGACGCCGACGAGTTTGAGTTCATCGAACTAAAGAATGTTGCCGGAAGCAGCTTGGACTTGAGCGGGGTCCATTTTACGAGCGGGATCACTTATACTTTCCCGAACGGCACAACGGTCGGACCGGGCCAGTTCGTTCTCCTTGTCAGCAATACGGCGCAATTTCAGAAACGATATCCTCGCGTTCGCGTGAATGGTGCTTATACGGGACGACTGGAAAATGGGGGCGAAGTTGTGACGTTGGTTCACGCGGTGGGGACTCCGATCGTCTCAGTGACTTACGGAGACCAGCCGCCATGGCCTTCCGCTGCGGATGGCGGCGGCTTCTCTCTAGTGCCAGACAATGCGAATCTGAATTTGAGCCCGAATGATCCAGCGAATTGGCGGTCGAGCAACAGAAGCGGTGGTTCACCTGGCTCGGACGATCCTCCACGGTCCCTTGGCGCGGTTTGGATCACCGAGGTCTTGACGCATACGGATCCACCCCAGCTAGACGCGATCGAATTGCACAACCCCACAGTCACCGATGTAAATATAGGAAATTGGTTTCTCACGGATAAGCGCTCGCTACCGAATAAATTCCGCATTCCTCCAGGAACTATCGTTCCCCCGGGAGGCTATGTCGTCCTCACGGAAAATGATTTCAACCGCAATCCAGGATTGGATGGCAGTCTCACCCTCAGCTCGCACGGCGAGGAAGTTTATATCTACTCTGCCGATCCCTCTGGAAATCTGACCGGCTACAGCGACGGTTTTAGCTTTGGCGCGGCTGCCAATGGAGTTTCGTTTGGCCGTCACACCCTCAGCACCGGCGAGGTTGAATATCCGCCGCAAGTCGCGAACTCGCTCGGGACAGCGAACGCAGGTCCAAAGATCGGACCGGTCGTCATCAACGAAATCTATCATCAGACTGCTCCGGGTGATGTGGAGTTTATCGAGCTGAAAAACATCACGGGCAATCCAGTCAAGCTTTACGACCCAGCTTATCCCACGAACGGTTGGAGATTGAACGGCGTCGGCTTTGATTTCCCGCGGAACATCGAATTGTCGGCAAACGGTCTTCTGATCCTGGCTGGAGGCGATCCAGGTCTCTTCAGAACCAAGTATGGCATTCCTTCCGATGTGCCAATCCTTGGCCCGTTTCCTGGGACTTTGCAGGACCTTGGTGAACTCTTGCAGTTGCAGCGGCCTGACGCGCCGGACGTGGACATCAATGGCGTTGGTTTTATTCCCTACATCGATGTCGATGCCGTTCGATACAATGACAAGGCGCCTTGGCCTGCGAATGCTGCCGGAGGAACCGCGTCATTGGAACGATTGAACGCGCGAGCTTACGGCAATGATCCCGCCAACTGGCGCTCCAGCCCTGGCCAATCTTCTCCGGGATTCGAGAACAATGGAAACCGAACTCCTCGTGTTAACGCCGGCCCCGATCTCGTTGTTCAATCGGCATCTTTCCCGGCGGGCACAAATCTGGTGGGAATTGTCAGTGATGATGGAGTTCCCAATCTGCCGGGAACCTTGACCATCGACTGGAGCCAAGTCAGCGGTCCCAGCCAGATCTTTTTTGGCAGCACTCGTCAATTAAGTACTACGCTTGGGTTTGCGAGCGTAGGGACCTATGTCATCCGTCTCACCGCGAATGACGGAGAGTTGGAGGCGAGCGACGAGCTGACAATCACGGTCGAACGCGTTCCTTCACAGTCCACTTTGGTTGCGCCCGGCTCGGTTTGGAAATATTTGGACAACGGTTCCAACCAGGGAACAAGCTGGCGAGGTGTGGCCTTTAACGACAGTTCGTGGGCCTCCGGGAAAGCCCAGCTCGGTTATGGCGACGGGGACGAAGCCACCACCGTCAAATTTGGTCCCGACAGCGCGAACAAATATCCCACGACCTATTTTCGGCGGTCGTTTCAAGTCAACAACGCAGTCTGGATCACTCAGCTCAGGCTGAAGCTATTGCGGGATGATGGAGCCATCGTTTATTTGAACGGGACGGAAGTGTTTCGCAGCAACATGCCGGAGGGGAATGTGAACTACCTCACCTGGGCAAGCGCCAATGTCGCGGGCGCGGACGAATCTACATTTTACGAACGGATGGTTGACCCGTCCGTCTTGGGTGAAGGTAATAACGTGCTCGCCATTGAACTTCACCAGGCGAACGGAACGAGTGCTGACGTGAGCCTTGACCTTGAGCTGATGGCCGTGTCGGTCCCCCTGGACGACGGTCTAGCCACTTGGAAAACGCGTTATTTTAACCCAGCCGAACTGAAGGACTCAGCGTTGAGCGATGACAACGCGGACCCGGACAAGGACGGTCATGCGAATCTTCAAGAGTTTATTAGTGGAACGAATCCGCGCGATGCCCAAAGCATCCTTGCACTGAACATCGCAGAGCAGACCGCAGTCGGCGCCAAGCTCCGCTTCGGTGCTGTGGCGGGCAAAACTTACACCGTTCAATACCGCGATTCGCTGCTGGCTGGAGGAGCGTGGTTCAAGGTGGCCGACGTGGAAGCCGTTTCAACATCACGGACGATGGAGGTAACCGATGGTCGTTCGAGCAATACGAGCTTCCGCTACTATCGCATCGTGACTCCAAAACAGCCCTGATTCAGACTTCGAGACGAGTTCTGTCAAGCGTCCGTCCGTTGGTAAGGATTATCGGCATAAACAAACGGTCGATGGGATGACGAATTCCCAATCTGTTCTAAAGCCGAAGTTTGGAAAACTTGATTGGTTCCCCGCTGTTTTCAATGGAATAGGCCCACAGCGGATGAAGACCCTTTCTTCATCGCATCGGGCTGACTGGAGTTTGGACCTATTGGCCGCCTTCGTCTCCCGGAGGGAGATTTGAGCACAGCCCAGCAGTTCACTGCCGGGTTCGAATGAGCAATCGCATAAGTCCCGCAGGGACGACCAAATCACCCAATGTCCTACGTTACCTCTCAACCGTCCCTTCGGGACTTTGGGTATTTGCTGCGCAATCCCACCCTTGAAAGGGTGGGCTATTCTCAAATCTCCCTCCGGGAGATAGGCGTGGGCTATTCTCGAATCTCCCCTCCGGGAGATGTCAGTCGGAAATAGCTCATCGGATACAACAGCACACGGCCGGAAAATGTCCAATCTCTACAAACTCTACGCACCCCTTGGGAGCGAGTTCTCCTGTCCGGACACGGAAATGTTTCCACTCAAAACAACGGAGAACCGATGACGAATTCCAAATCTGTTCTAATGTAGAAGTTTGGAAAACTTGATTTCCTCGCCGCCAGAACCACATAGTTGCTCATGAAACGAACTCTGCGCCTGCTGTTGGCCTCGGTTGCCATGCTTCTGGTTTCGGGCTGTCGGCATGTGCCGCCCGACAAGCCGTTTACGAACCTGTTTTCGGAGGATGGTGTGCCAAAGGGATGGATCGTTCGCAACTGGGCGAATGTCAAAGACCCGCATCCCGGCGGAGGCATTTGGAAAGTAGAGAATGGCATTTTGCATGGAAGCGATCCGCGGGGCACGTGGTTGATCAGCGAAAGGGAATATGACGATTTCATTCTCGAATTTGAATTTAAGCTCGGCGAGCAAGGCAATAGCGGTTGTGGTCTCCGTTTCCCATTGCACGGCGATCCGGCGTTCGATGGTTTGGAACTTCAAATGGTAGATCCTCGCTACTACGGAAACGATCAGGTCCCGCCCGAAGAGTTAACGGGCAGCCTTTACAAAGCCATCGCGCCCCCCGCCCAACTCTTCAAGCCGACCGAATGGAACAAATACGAAATCGCCTGCCAGGGGCCATTCGTGAAAGTGGTTTTGAACGGTGAACACGTTCTCGACGTCGATCTTGATAAGTTCCTCAAGAAAGCAAAACGCCATGATGGAACCGATGCCCCGCCCTTAAAGGACCGGCCACGACATGGCCATATTGGATTTCAAGAATTGAGCCGTGGAGGAGGGCACGTCGAGATTCGGAATGCGCGGATCAAGGAATTGGACTAGCGCGACTCCGCACCTTTGGCAAGCGCTCTTGGCTCTCTATGCCGTGCCCACGATGTCAGTTGTGGGGATGTATTGGAGGTTGAGGGCGCCGAAGATACAGCCAGCCTGACAGCCGCCAAGCCCGAGCCCAAGATCCAGGGGCGACGTGTTCATCTCGTCGGCTCGCCTTCGTCGAGTATGCCCGAGGGCTCTCCTTCGGCCTGCTAACCTTCCAAAGCCTTGGGAGGTGACAGAATGAGTGAAGCAACGACGGCGTGCCGGGCCGTATGAGGACTTCGCAACAGAGAGACGACGGACGCAATTTCAGGAGCGACCCTTTTGGCATGGCCGGGTATTGCTGCTTTATGCGTCTGTGTTTGCTTGTCAGTCTTCCGCATCCGTCCGGCAACTTTCTCGTGAAGCCGTTGAGCCTTCTCATACGCAGAGGCAGCTTCGGTCAGCGTGCTCAAGATGCGCGAGGGCCCTTCGTCTGGCTCGACTGCAACGACTGGTCTCGAAGACTTGGGCTTCGACTTCGAGAGGAGGGGAGGAGGCCGCGATGGCTGTTGAACGACGACTGGTGGAGGAATTGGCGGAGGCGCAGATGGAGCCTCACCTCCCAGGAAGCGGCGCAATTCTTTCTCCCAATCGATTCCGGGAACTGGGCGAGAGGGCGATGATGTGGAATCCATTCTCGGGGGATGCTCAGGCCGCTGCCGCTTGATGTTTTTCCATTCATCCCCCAAAGAGTCAGGGTCCTCGGTCTGCCCCTTTTTTTGCAGCCAACTAGAGATAGCTGTGATGGCCAAGACAGCCACAGTCACGAGTAAGGAGTTGTCCATTGGGGAGGCTTGGCGCGGCAAACCGCGGCCGAGTTGAACGACTTAAATGGTCAGACAGGTTAGATCGTTAAATGGTTTGCAAGCTCCGCGTAGGATCTCAACAGATCTGAACAACGAGCGCACATCAGAG
This sequence comes from Akkermansia muciniphila, assembly GCA_945861765.1. Classification (GTDB taxonomy): domain Bacteria; phylum Verrucomicrobiota; class Verrucomicrobiia; order Limisphaerales; family SIBE01; genus SIBE01. Next base: position 8,868 of record CAMAWP010000004.1, read on the forward strand.
GACAACATAGCGCACCCGTTGGTTAGCCGGCGATTGGTTTGTCCGATGAGGCTGAGTTGCCTCCTCCTCCGGCGATGCTCTCCCGCATGCTCGTGTCTGCCTGCACATTTTTCATCCGATAATAATCCATGATTCCCATGTTGCCGCTGCGAAACGCTTCGGCCATCGCCATGGGCACTTGGGCTTCGGCCTCGACCACTCGAGCTCGCATCTCCTGAACGCGCGCCAACATTTCCTGCTCCTGCGCGACTGCTGCGGCGCGCCGCACCTCGGCATGAGCCTGAGCAATCAATTTGTTGGCCTCGGCTTGCTCCGCTTGAAGTTTGGCGCCGACGTTTTCACCGACATCGACATCGGCAATGTCGATGGACAAGATTTCGAAAGCCGTATTGCTATCGAGCGCTTTGTCCAGAACGGTCTTGGAAATACGGTCGGGGTTTTCCAGAACTTCCTTGTAAGTGGCTGCCGAACCAATAGTGGAAACGATGCCTTCGCCGACTCGAGCAACGATGGTTTCCTCAGTGGCGCCGCCGACGAACCGATCCAGATTAGTCCGCACGGTCACGCGCGCCCGCGCTCTGATGACAATGCCATCCTTGGCCACGGCATCGATTGTTGTTTTACCTGAACTTGGATTAGGACAATCAATGACCTTTGGGTTGACCGAGGTTTTGACAGCTTCGAGCACAGTCTTGCCCGTCCCCTTGGTGGCGAGGTCGATGGCGCATGCCCGGTCGAAATCCAAGTGAATACCGGCTTTGCGGGCAGCGATGAGCGCCAGCACAACCATTTCAATGCTGCCGCCGGCGAGATAATGGGTGGAAAGGTCATCGATCGTCACATTCAATCCAGATTTCACGACTGTGATTCGCTTGTCCACGATAAGACCCACGGGCACGCTGCGCAGCCGCAGCGCGATTAGATCAGTAAAGCTCACCCTCGCACCTGAAAAGAGCGCTCGAATCCAGACGCTGAAGAAGTTCATGATCAAGATGGCTATCACGAGCCCGATGATCACCAAGGCACCCAGAACAAATACTTGCCAGCCGCTGATTTCCGAGTCGAGAATCGTTAACGCCAAAACGGAGAATGTTTTTTCCATGGTTTGATTGAGTTATATTTGTGAGTTGATAGTGCGCTTAGGCTGTCCGGACAACAACACGCATGCCTTCGATGGCCACCACCCGGATTGGAGTGCCGCGTTCGATCATGGACCCTTCCGTCAAGACATCGACCCGCTGGCCATTGATCACGGCAGTTCCCGAAGGGCGCAAATTGGTGAATGCCACGCCGGTTTGATTCAATAGCTCCGGCCTTTCAACGCCCAAGTCTCCGACAGTGCCTTGTGAGACAAAAACCTTCGCAATGCTGCTGTTTGGGAAATACTTGATCCAATATAGAGTCCCAATCACCAAGCTTAATCCCACGGCGAAGAGAATCAGATTGCCGGCTCGCATCCCGAAGTTGGCGTAGCCCATAACAACGCCGACACCCAGGCAAAGTACTCCCAGAACCCCTGCGACCATCCCTGGCAGGACCGTCTCCAGAAGGAGCAGTGCCGCGCCCACTAAAATAAGAGTGAAAACGGTGTCCATGCAAAAACATATTAGAAGAACAAGGCACCTCCGCAAGTTGAATTCCTCATTGGCCCATGCCTTCCCGTGCATCTCGAAGGTGTTGGTCCAGACAAGTGCGCTGTCTGCCGCCGCAGAGCGGCGATTGAAGGTAGCCGTGGCTTTCAAGCCACGGGCATGCGACCCCCGAGTAATAAGTCGCGGAGCGACGTTCGATCAGATCGCCAAATCTCCGGGGGATCAATCGTCGCTCCGCGACTCTTGAGATCCCCCGGCTCATTCCGTGGGTTGAAACCCACAGCTACCGTCAAATCATCGCTCCGCGATGTCCAGCGATCGTCCCCATTCACCAACAACTTCGGGATGCACCAAGCTTCGAGGTGTGGCAGAGTTTATCATTGTCACGGCGCTGACGGAAAAATAGTCTTGAGCCATGAAGACTTTGTTTCAGCGATCTTTCCGTCATTTTATTCAAACCAAGGTTTTCCTCGCGTTGAGCGTCTGTTTTGCGCTGGTCGTTTATGCGCAAAGGCCGCCCAGCCTGAAAGCAGTCAAGGCAGATGCGGAAAAGGGAGTTGCCATGGCACAGTATCAACTCGGCGCAATGTACGCCGCAGGCCAAGGTGTGACCAACGACTTCGTGGAAGCCGCCAAATGGATTCGCCTGGCGGCGGATCAAGGCTTGCCCATCGCACAAAACAATCTAGGCGGGCTCTATTTTAGCGGGCGCGGCGTGCCTGAGAATTTGCACGAGGCGGCCAAGTGGTACCAGAAAGCCGCGGACCAAGGGCTCGTCTCCGCCCAACTTTTCTTGGGGTGGATGCATACCACGGGCAGAGGAGTGGAAAAGAACCTCAAGGAAGGCTTGAAGTGGTATCAGATGGCCGCTGAACAAGGTAACAAAGAGGCGCAGTACAATTCGGGGCTTCTCCATCTCAGCGGCGATGAGATTAAAGTTGACTACGTCGAGGCTTACAAATGGATGAACCTCGCGGCAGCCCAAGGATACACCAACGCCATCAAGTATCGCTTTCAAATGACTGCCACCATGACGCAGGAGCAAATTAAGGAAGGCCAGCAGAAAGCCGCTCAGTTCAAGCCGACACAACAAGGCACCAATGCCAACCCCGCGACGCCGAAGAAGCCGTAGCCATCCGGTTCTTGTCGGGTTGGGGAATGGCGGTTTCGTCCCCCTCAACTCTACTGCATCATGTCTTCCATGAGCGACAAAGCCGTGGCTTCGGTGATGTCTCGAACGCCGAAACTCCGAGCCGCCCTCGCAGCAGATCGGTCATGTCCGATCAGATCAGACGCGGTCGCTTGGCCCAAGATCTTCGAATCGCTCAGGCGAATCGCCGTAGCTTGAATATCCGGCACAGCATAGACTTTATCGCCGGAAACCTCGGAGACAGTAAGATTGCGCGATGAAACCAATATCTCCAGCACAACGTCAGCGACCTTAGCCAGCGCCTCGCGATCCTTTCGAGCGTGCTCCCCGTCCGTACGAACAGAGAAGTTGTCCAAGGCCATTCCAGGGATCAACTGCGTCGCAACACGTTGATCGACCAAGCTTGCGCCGCCGAGCCTCAACGGACGTCCAAACAAACGTTCCACATCGCGGATCGTTTGCTTGTCAGCCAGGGTGGCTGGCTTTGGATCACGAATGCTATAAGTGTTTTTATTGGTGGCTCGATCAGTTTGCCCCGGAAGGCTGCCGTTGACAGTCACATTCCCAACCAATCCGGACCCACCCGAGAGCGCAGCGTTTGTTCCGATTGAGCGAGATTCTTTCTTGGCATCCGTGCGGATCGATTCTGTCTGCTGACTGCGCGCCGATAACTTTAGTCCCGATTGTTCATCCACCAATTCGCGGTTCACGTAGATTAGTATCCGTGGATTACCCATCTTCGGGTAAGCTTCTTTGAACCGGTTGATGATGGTCTGAGCCTGCTCTGGCGTCACCAAAGCGGGCCGACCACTCACCGGCTTTTGATCAAAGACAAATCTCTCCGAAGGGCTGGGCGTCGGCTGCGCGGCAGAAATAGGCGGAGGCGGAGGTGGCGTGGGAGGGGCTGGCTTAGGTTGACGACCGTTTTGAGCGTGTCCGAACGCGACCGAACCCAACAAAATGATCCAAGCGAAAGCGTTAGTGTTCATATTTGCAATTGGACAGACCAGCCGAGGTCGGATTTAGGTGCCGATCAACGAGCCTGTTGCACTCGGACAGTGAACTTTTTGGCTTTGTTGTTCATCGACACAAATCGGATGGTCTTCTGTTCGTTTTCACTGAGGATCAAGGTTTGAAAAGGAGTGTCATCGACGGTAAATCCTTGGTCATCCTTAAACTCGCAATTCACCTGGACTTGAATGCGCCGGCTTTCCCGATTGCGAATGTTGGCGGCAATTTCAAGTCTCCCGTCTTCAAGCGGCCGCACTTGAATGCCAGAGCTTGTGACGGACCGCTGCGTTGCTTTGTCCAGCAGAACAAAGTTGGCTTGGTTTTCCAGGTCGAACTTTGTTGTGTTCACGGGCGGCGACGCGCCTCCACTCGACCGACAACCGGTCACGAGTGCCGCACTGAGAGCAAGGATTGCCAAAACAGAATAATAGCTTTTCATAAAGTTTTTGTGGTGTGTGATTGGTCGCTGACAAAGACGACAGTATCTCGCGTCGGAGTGGTATTAATGTTCGCCGTTTTGGTTAAAGACGGAAGCACTTGTCCTCGGACATCGAGGAATTCAACCGTGGCAACATGGGGTCCGGGCGGAAGTTCGACGGCCGCAAAGCTGAGATATTGCGGAAGATTGCTCCAGGACCGCGTATCGGCCGCGGGCGTGGTCGTGGCTGAGACAATCTTGCTGACAAGACCAAAGGCCAACAGCCCCAACCCGGCTTCCTGCGTATGCCGGTTTTGAGCCAAAACCGCGCCGCTAACCAATGCCACATTCCCGACAACATCGGTGGATGTTTTGAAAACTGCTTTGTTGGCAAGGACATGATCCATGACTCGTCCGCCGCGCGTGGTGGCCTGGAAACTCAAGTCATCGAAGGGACTGGTTTGAATGGTCACGCCGTCGATCTTGATCAAGGCGGAGCGGACGACGGATTGGGAGGTCCGAAAGCGGAGTTGCTCGGCGTAATCTCCAGTCGCATGCTTGGTAGGGCCAACGCCAAACTCCAGGAAGAACAAAGTGTTGGCCTTCGGATTGTACGGCGGAAGAGGCCCCGACTTGCTGACGGCCTGGGCTCGTTTCAAAGCGTCGGAACCGTCGCCGGCCAACTTCACTGTCGCCAATCCATCCAGGTAATCGAGAAGCACATAATCCGAGGCATACTGCTTATTTTCTGTGTCGCTATCTTGGAACTGAGCGCTGCGAAAGCACGCCCGAGCGTTGTCCGGTTCGCCGTCCATCCAGTAGAGAATGCCACGATAATAATAAGCCATGACCCGTTCGTAAGGCTCTCCTCGGAATGTCTTTCGGGATTCTTCGGAAAATAAACTGCGGGATTTCTTTGCTTCCTTGTCGTTTGCGTTGATCCCGCCGATCGTCAGAATGGCATCGTCAAGCAATGCCTTTGCTTCCGCATATTGGCCTCGGCGCAAACCAGCCAAAGCAGTTCGATATTGCCAAACCACCCTGTCCTTGGCCGGCCCCTGACTGATCGCCGCTCTGCCGTCAACGAGAGCGTCGCCGGTCGGAGTCCATGAAGACGATGACTTCGATGAAGCGCATCCGGCCCAAGCAACGAGGACTGCGGCCAATCCGCAAACAGAGAGAACTTTCATGGAGTTACTAGCGGCTCTTACCTCTAGCGATACGTGGCATCTTCCAAACCTTGCTTCTTAATATCCGCCTGGTCTTCCCAGACGATGTCGCTGGTGCGGGCGTCAATTAGCTGAAATGAATAGAGGATGTAATCGCTTGTTCCCGCCGACGTGCGCGTCGTGAGGCCTTGCAATTTGCCCGTCAGGAAAAAGTCCGCGCCTTTGAATTCCACGACATGGGGGTCGCTCGAACTCGTTACCTGGCCAGATTGCTTAAGCGCCTGCTCCCGCTCAAGCGTTGCCATTTGCTCCCGGGCCAAAAACCGCACCTTGTTTCGCGCCTTGATATTTAACTGCCCGCGAATCTTCGTGAGGAACATGTCCTTGTTAATCGGAAATCGGGTTTCGTTTACAACAGGTTCCAGCACGATCCGGGGAATGCCTTGGGCACTCGCAATTTCAGGAATCCCCAAAATACTGCGCGCCATCTTATCGGTCACCGCGACGAGATCCTGTGATTCGACTCCTGTGCCCGCGACGAAGCCTCTTTCATCGGCTCTCATCTCTGTGACCGGGACGCCCGAGGGATTTTTCACCCCTGTCGAGGCACAACCAACCAGGAGAGCGCCCGCGACTGCGAGGCCTAAAGGTGTAAAACACTTCCGTAGATTCAAGTTCATATTGATAGAGTTGACAGCTTGTTCGACCGAAGAAACAAGGAGAAAATGATTATCGCCCAAATAAACTGTTGGCGCTGCTCATCCGGCTAGACGCGCCATACTGATTGTTGATGACAGAAACTTGCTGGGGCATTGGAGGTGCCACCACTGAAACCGTTGGAGCTGGCTGGGGCTGCGTTACCACGTAAGTCGGGGCAGCCTCGATATATTGAACCTGTCGCCGGGCATCGTGTTCCGCCAAACCACCCAACACCAAACCCGCCCCTGCGCCGATAGCGATGCCCTCCGCCGTCCTCCGCCCATTGTTGTGTCCAATGATCCCTCCAGCTAGCCCACCCAAGGCAACGGCAGTGATCGCGTAGTTCGGTCGAACGGGCTCGTAGTAATAATATGGCGCGGCAGCTCCAGGCCCAGGACCACCATAATAATAGTCTCGGCGGGCACTGTGTGTGATGGCCCCGAGCAAAAGGCCCGCTCCCGCGCCAATAGCAACACCCTCAGCCGTCCTGCGACCGCTGTTGTGGCCAATGATTCCGCCAGCCAAACCGCCTAATGCAGCTCCGCCTAATGATTCGCGGGAGAACAGTTGGGCCTCTGCCGACAAAAGCGTCGCCGCCAGCATCGCTAAAGCAAATATTTTTTTCATGTGTCGCAGTCGATGGATTGGACGTCTGAGCCGGAATCCTATTCAGATACACCGTAGCGCAGCGAAATTGGCAAGTAAACTCCGTGTCGCTTCAGCAAGGATACCTCGTCCATCATTCGTGGTCTGGTTAGACACACGCTGTGGACGTCACGATACTCTCAGCCTTTCCAAACTGAGTCTCGCGACGGCTGCGACGGCTGCGACGGATCAATCAAACCTTGATCCGTCGCCCCCGTCGCCTCCGTCGCGAGACATCTCATCACTCAGATTTGTTCAAGCCATCCGCAACGCAATAAAAGCAATTATCATGGAATGGATTCAGATCCTCCTTACTTCGGCTCCAACGACAGCACCGCGAAATTGCCAAGTAAACTCCGTGTCACTTCAGCAAAGATACTTCGTCCATCATTGGTGCTCTACTCGGATACGCGATGTGGACGTGACAAGACTCTCAGCCTTTCCAAACTGAGTCTCGCGACGGCTGCGACGGCTGCGACGGATCAATCAAACCTTCTTCCGTGGCCTCCGTCGCCTCCGTCGCGAGACATTTCCTTAACCGGCTTCGTTCAACGATGCCTCCGCTCGGTGACCACACAATAAAGACGATCCAAGAAGAGCCTGTATTCCGTCCAGCGCACCGCGAGTCGGAACCAAATATTGATCTTACTTGTCAGGAGTGAAGACGAGCCGTACTCTGGCACAGATGAGAATGGACTCGATAATCAAATACGTTGCGCAGCCTGAAACTCTTCGGAAGCCCTACCCGACAGCTTGTTCTCGGCGATAGTCGGATCACCCGTTGGTCCACTCTTCCCGATTTCTCCCCTCTCTTGCATTTTGAATTAAGACGACATGCTCGCTAAACGTGTCATTCCTTGTCTGGATGTTCATGATGGTCAGGTGACCCGCGGCGTGCAATTTGGCAAAGCCGAGGCGGGTGAATTGCGCAACGTCGGCGACCCCATTGAATTGGCGCTTCGCTACAATGAGCAAGGGGCGGATGAAATGGTTTTCTTCGACATCACCGCCAGCGCCCACGGCCGCGCAACAATGGTTGATGTCATTCAACGCGTGGCGAACCAATGCTTCATGCCGTTGACCGTAGGAGGCGGCATTCGCGCCGTGGCCGACATGCAGATCATGCTCCAAGCGGGTGCCGACAAGGTGAGCATCAACTCGGCGGCTCTGGCTCATCCGGATCTCATCCGTGAAGGGGCGCAGAAATTCGGCAGCCAATGTATCGTTGTCTCGATTGATGCCAAACGAGTGGGACCCGACCGTTGGGAAGTCTTTTCTCATGGCGGTCGGAAGCCGACGGGCTTTGAGGCCGTGGTGTGGGCGCAGCGAGCTGTTGAACTCGGAGCTGGCGAGATTGTCCTGAACAGCATCGATGCCGATGGAACAAAGGCCGGCTTTGATCTCTTGATCACTCGCAGTGTCAGCGAGGCTGTCGGGGTGCCTGTCGTGGCCAGCGGCGGCGCAGGAAAACTAGAGCACATGGCCGAGGTTTTGTTGGAAGGCAAAGCGGATGCCGTGCTGGCAGCAAGTATTTTTCATTTCGGCGATTACACCGTGAATGACGTGAAGCGGTTTCTTGCTCATCAAAATATTCCGGTTCGACTATGACTGAAATGATTCAATCCCGCATGAGCTTTTACGACAAACTCAAATTCAACTCGGATGGCCTGATCCCCGCGATTGTGCAAGAGCAATCGACTGGCCGCGTGCTAATGATGGCTTGGATGAACCGTGTTTCCATCGAGAAGACCATCGAGACGCGCAGAACCTATTTCTGGAGCCGTTCCCGCAAAGAATTCTGGATGAAAGGCCAGAGCAGCGGCCATATCCAAACAGTCAAAGACATCTCGTTTGATTGCGACGGCGATACGCTGCTCATCCAGGTCGAGCAAATCGGCGCTGCCTGTCATGAAGGTTATCGATCCTGCTTCTTCCGCTCCGTGGAAGGCAGTGGCGATCGAGTAACGGAAGAATCCCTGGCCACGCCCGAGCAAATCTACGGGAAAAAGTGATGGGCGAATTCATTCCCTTTGGCAGCTCGGCCTTTTACCTGATTTTTATCCTGCTCATCATCGCCCGAGGCATGGATTTTCTCAGCACTTGGATCGCCACTCCCAACCTTGTTTTGGAAGCTAATCCGATTGCTCGAAAGATAGGTTGGAAAATTGGGATCATTCTCAACTTGGTTCTTTGCTTCGCGTTTTCTATCTGGCCGTTGCCCGCCGTCGTCATCATCACCAGCAGTCTCCTGGTGGCCGCGCGCAACTTTCAGTCAGCCTGGCTCATGCGCACGCTCGGCGAAGAGCCCTACCGTATTTGGATTTGCGATCGCATCCGTGAAACCAGCGTGGGCCTTTACCTCATCTGTCTGCTCGCACAGACAACATTGATCGCAAGCCTCGGAGCCGCTTTGATGGTTTTCAGCGACTTGTATCTTGTGCCTTTTGCAATCGGCATGGGAATGATTACGTATGCAGTGACTGTTGTTGCTTATACTCTGCTTTCAGTGTGGCGTATTCGCCGGTCTCCAGGTTAAATTATCACCTTTTAAACGCTCATGTACTCTCCATCGCACGAAGAGTTTTTGAAACTGGCCCAGCACGGAAACCTTATTCCCGTGACACGCCGCCTCTTGGCCGACTTTGAAACCCCTCTTTCAGCCTATCAGAAGATTCGCGGCCAAGGTGAGTCGTTCCTGTTCGAGTCCGTCGAGGGTGGCGAACACCTGGGCCGGTATTCATTCGTCGGTTGCAACCCTCGGTCTGTCATCCGTCAAACCGGACATCTGGTGGAGTGCATCGAGAGCGGCAAAGTCGTGGAACAGTTCTCCATTGCGCGGCAACCGAGCGCCGACGACTTACACTGCGTCCGAGATGGTCTGGAGGTCGTGGAGCGGGCTTTGAAAAAATATCGGCCAGTTTCGTTGCCCTTTCTTCCTCGTTTCACCGGCGGCGCAGTTGGTTTCATTGGCTACGAATTCATTCATGATATCGAACCAATCGTTCCCCGTCCGCCTCACGACGAACTGAACACACCGACGATGTACTTCCTGATCGCCGATGAACTCCTCATTTTCGATCGAGTCGCCCAGACCTTAACCATCCTGGTCAACGCTGTCCTGGATGATGCCGCGACTCCTGCGGAAGCTTACGCGAACGCCATCGAAGAGATCGAACGCATCGTTTCGCTGCTCGAGCAACCCTCTCAGCACATCCCTGTGACTCTGCCTCACGAGGTGCCTCAGATCCCGTTTCAATCAAACGTCGCGAAAGAAAGCTTTCTAGCAAACGTTTTGAAAGCGCAGGAATACATCACCTCCGGCGATATTATCCAAGTGGTCGGATCGCAGCGCTTTTCCGCCCCCGTGAAATCCGCACCGCTCGATATCTATCGCGCTGCTCGGTCGATCAACCCTTCTCCTTACATGTTTCTCCTGGAGCTGAATGGCTTTAGCCTGGTCGGAGCTTCTCCGGAAATTCATGTGCGCTGCGAAGACCGCAAAATAGAGATACGCCCCATTGCCGGGACGCGTCCTCGGGGAAAAACCCCGGAGCAGGACATGGCGAATGAAAAGGAATTATTGGCCGACCCGAAAGAGCGCGCCGAACATGTGATGTTGGTTGATCTAGCGCGCAATGACTTGGGCCGCGTTTGTGAATACGGTTCTGTTCAAGTGAAGGACATGATGGTGATCGAACGCTACAGCCACGTCATGCACATCGTCTCAGAAGTGGAAGGCTATCTCTCGGCGGAGAAAACGCCCTACGATCTGATGCGCGCAACATTTCCCGCAGGCACGCTGAGTGGCGCTCCCAAGGTCAGAGCGATGCAAATTATTTCCGAGCTCGAGCAGACGACGCGCGGGCCTTACGGCGGGTGTGTCGGCTACTTCTCATTCAACGGCAACCTCGATTGTTGCATCACCATTCGCACCGCTTTGATCAAGGATGGCAATGCCTATGTCCAGGCTGGAGGTGGCTGGGTCACGGATTCGAGTCCTGAAGGTGAATTTCAAGAAACCGTCAACAAATCTAAAGCCATGCTGAAAGCGGTCGCCTTGGCAGAGAGTTTTACTCAGCCGCCGCAAGCCTCGCCTTAACACCACACAGCATGTCACATTTCACCACCATCAAGACGCGCATGGTTGAGAAGGCATTTTTGTTGAAGGCGTTGGCGGACTTGGGACATGCGCCGCAAGAGGGAAATGTCGAGGTCCGAGGTTATCTCGGCATTCGCACCATCGTGGAGGTTAAGATTGCCACACACAATCCGGACTATGATATCGGGTTCCACAAAATCGGAGAAACCTACCAGTGCGTCGCCGATTGGTTCGGTCTGCGCGAGATGGATCAGACCAAATTCCTTGATCAAATCACGCAGCGCTATTCTTATCATGCCGCGCGCGCAAAGTTGGAAGAACAAGGCTTCGCGCTGACTTCCGAAGAAACCCAAAAGGATGGGCGTATCCATCTAGTGCTCCGGCGCATGACCTAAACCAAAGGCCGACTTATGGAACTACAAGAAATCGACGTGTTCATTGACCCCGATGGACAGGTCCGCGTCGAGGTCCGTGGTGTTAAGGGCGAGTCGTGTTTGTCTGTCACAAAAGGTTTAGAGAAAGCCCTAGGCGGACAAATCGCCGCGCGCGAGATGACATCCGAGGCCGTTCAGTTACCCGCCGAACTGGCGGAAGATGAGCAGGAGCAGCGAGACCGCTAGACAAACCTCGGATCTCAGATGCTTTAACTGCGCGCTTAAAGTGAATCTGCGCATTCGTCAGTTTCTTGCTCGCAGCCGAGCCAACGGACCCGGAACTCGCGCGGTTGTTTGGGTGCAGGGATGTTCGCTCGACTGCGCTGGCTGTTTCAACCCGGAAACCCATGCGCTTGATCGCGGAGAAACTATTCGCGTGGAGAATCTTTTTCAACGCATTGTGGCTGAAACAAATTTAATCGAAGGCGTCACAATCAGCGGTGGAGAACCGCTACAGCAGCCAGGTCCGGTGATCGAGCTTTTGCGACTCATCAAAGAGAACACACTGCTCTCCATCATTCTTTTCACCGGCTTTCAGACGGATGAAATTGCCAAATTGAACCAGGTCAATCAAGCCCTCCTCTGTTACGTGGATGTGCTGATCGCCGGACGTTATGATCAAAGCCAACGCGTCGCCCAAGGATTGATCGGCTCGTCCAATAAGACCTTGCGCTTCCTCACCCAACGTTATCATTTGACCGACCTGGAAGCAGTGCCTCCCGCCGAGATCATCCTCACGCCAGAGGGAGAAGTAGTGATGAGCGGCATAGATCCAGTAAAATGGTAAACCCGAGTCCGCTGCTTTCACACGCGGCGATCAATCTCCCTCATCGAGTTTATTCGCATTGACCTTCTCCTTGCGAAGTCAGCCCATCGAGGCAATTCTTCGCGAGTGCTCACGCGCCGAAACAAAGCCATCTCGGTCGTTTCTCTGGCTTTCATTCTCGCTGGATGGCTGGTTTACCTGTTCGGGCCATTTCAAGCCGTCTTCGCCGTGTCCAACCTAAGTGATCCAGCCAAACTGGCCATGCTCGGAGAACGTGCGGCGAACCCGCGTCTGAACAAGATCGTGTACTGGCTACACGCAGCCGACCGCAAGGGCATGTCGCCAGAAACCACGATCCGCATCGCGCAACTCATAAACCGGACCAAAGAGCCGCGCGCTTCGTTGGTCAAGGAATCGCTGGTCCGAAACGTCAAGATCGCCGATCTGCTCGGCCTTTTTGTCTCAGAAAATGAGGTTCGCCTTCGTAATGGAAAAGCGGGCGTGATCACGCGAGGACGTTACGCAACATCCCACATGGAAATCGACCACATCGTTCCTTACAGCCTGGCACCCGAAGTCGGCAATGAATTGGCGAACTTGGAAATGATGCCGCAACACCTGAACCGTGAAAAATCCAATCGCGTCGGCCGACGGCAATTGGCGCACGCTGAAAAGCTTTATGCAGCGGGATTGATTACTCAAGAATCGCTCGCGAAAACGAAGAAAAAAGCCATATCCATCAAATAGCGTAACCGCATGATGCGGTCGTTGAGGTCGCTTTCTTCAGCAGATCAGAGTTCCGACTTCAGGCGGCAACGCGTCACGCTTAATCCGGCAGTTGGATGGCCGAAAGAAAAGAAGTTCTGAGCCAGCCGCCAGTGGACCCGGCGGCCACAGCGGCCTCGGCCTCGCGATCGCGAAGGCCGTTGTGCAGGCGCACGGCGGCAGCATCGGCGCGAAAAGCGAACCGACGAGCGGAACCACCCTCACGGTGAGCCTGCCAACATAATCGGTATCAAGACACTTGGAGCCTTAATGCGCGAGGAGATTATGCTTGATCCACGGGAGCTTTGGTCTCTAAGTCTTTTGAAACCTGAAACTCCCAAACGATCATGCCTGGAATTTTTTATCAACCGATCAACCGGCGCAGATTTCTCGCCGTCTCCTCCAAAGCAGTTGCCTCATTGGCCGTGGTCAGAACAATGGTGACGATGGCGGCTGATGCCACTTCTCAGAAGGCTGTTCACCTGGCTTTGCTGTCGGACACGCATTTTCCTTCCGATCCACAATTCCAAAACCGCAAGTTTTTCCCAGTCGAGAATTTTAAGCTGGTCCTGAGCCAAGTTGCCGAAGCTCGACCGCAAGGAGTGATCCTTAACGGTGATCTAGCGCGTTCCGCCGGCGAATTGGAAGAGTACGTCGCCATAAAAAACGCGTTGAATCCACTCGCCGAGCAAACACCCATTTACATGGCCCTCGGCAATCACGATAATCGCGAAAACTTCCTAAAGATCTTCGAGGAACCGTCGGGAGCGCGCCAAAAGGTGGCAGGCAAACATGTGCTGGTGGTCGAACATTCCGTCATCCGCTTCATTCTTCTCGACTCGATGCTTTATCCGAACAAGGTTCCCGGTTTCCTGGGCAAGGCACAGCGCGACTGGCTGGCGGGCTTCCTCGGAAACTCCGATTCACGACCCACCGTCATCTTTGTCCATCATACGTTAGGCGAGACGGACAACGATCTCCTGGATGCCGAGCGTCTTTACCAAATCGTTGGCCTCCACAAAAAGGTGAAGGCGATCTTTTACGGGCACTCTCACGAGTACTCTTACAAGAAGCGCGATGGGCTGCATCTGATCAACATCCCCGCTATAGGCTACAACTTTGCGGACAAGGAACCCGTGGGATGGCTGGACAGCCAGTTCACGGCAGAAGGAGCGGAGTTGACCTTGAGAGCGTTCGGCGGCAACCGCGCCGATGACGGCAAAACGACTTCTCTCATCTGGGTTGGCTAAAGCCACACCTTTCGAAACAATGATGATTCCTCTCGAAACAAGGCTGCACACGTTATGAAACCCATTCGATTGATAACAGGGCTGGTGTTCGTTGCCGCGGTGGCGGCAGCGGTGGCGGGCTGGAAAAAGGTCGGGCAATTACAGGCCGAAATCACCGCGCTGCGCGTCGAGATTCAGGGCGCGAGCGAGCACAATGCCGCGACGGCTGAAGCCGAATCAAAGAAGCGCGATCAAGAGATGCAGCGCTTACGGTCCGACGCCCAGGAAGTCCACAAGCTCCGGAACGAAGTCGCACAGTTGCGACCGACCGCTAAGGACTCGGAGAAGCTCCGGGGCGAAAACCAACAGCTTCGAGCTGAAAACCAGCAACTCCGGACAGCCGCCAGCAGGCCACCACTGGCGGCACCCGCTACTAAGGTTGAAATTGCTGGTAAATCGTTTCCAAAACAGGCTTGGTCCTTCGCCGGCTACGGCACCCCCGAGGCATCGCTCATGTCTGCGATCTGGGCAATGCGTGAGGGTAATCCCAAGACCTATCTGGACAGTCTCTCGCCGGAAGAACAGTTGCGCATGGCCAAGAGCTGGCAGAACAAGTCTGAGGCCGAGATTGCCGCGAAGCATCAGCAGGACGTTTCGGTTATTACCGGTATGCGAATTCTGGGGCAACAGACAGTTTCGGCCAATGAGGTGACGATGGACGTCTTCGTGGAAGGAGTGAACCGGCCGGAGAAGGTTTCGATGAAGCGTGTCGGGAACGACTGGAAGTTTGGCGGGTATATTCGCAGCCCGGCCCAATGAGGGCGCCGAATCGCCAACGCGAGCCCAGTCTGCTCAGGCGTGGCATGGAATATCCATGGGTCCCGGCAAGGAGGCAGTTGCAGTTATGGCGGGCCGAGAGGCCGGGGAATTTTTTCATTCTGAAACGCAGCCGGGAATGAGGCTGGCCTCTCGGCAGTCCGATTGGTCAAAGCGGATGGGCTTCAGGCGAGCCTGTGGTGGATGTGTGTCTCAGCGAAGGGTCAATGTGCCTCCGTCCACCGGAAAGGCGGAGCCGGTGATGAAGCTGGCTTCGTCACTGCAGAGGAAGTGAGCGGCAGCGGCGATTTCATCCGGTGTGCCCATGCGGCCGATCGGCTGGGCCTTGGACAGCTTCTCGAACATTTCCCCTTCGCGGCCCGGATAGTTTTTGGCGATGAAGCCATCGACGAATGGGGTGTGGATGCGGCCGGGCATGATCGCGTTGCAGCGAATGCCGGCACTGAGAAAATCCTTCGCGACCGAGTAAGTCATGGAGAGCACTGCTCCTTTGCTGGTCGCGTAGGCGAAGCGATCCCCAATGGCCATCTGCGCGAGAGTGGACGCGATGTTGAGAATAACGCCGCCGCCTTTCGTCGTCATGTTCCGCAACGCGGCTTGCGTGCAGTACGCGACGCCGTTCACGTTCACGCGCTGGATGCGGGCGAAGTCCTCCGCGGTGGTGGTGAGCGCGTTGCCGACGTGTGCGATGCCGGCGTTGTTCACGAGGATGTGAAGGCGCTCGTGACGCGCGACGATGCGGGCGAAGGCAACATCCACGCACGCGGGATCGCTCACATCGCAAATCTCGCCATGCGCGCTGTGGCCGGCACCGCGGAGTTCAGTCACGGTGGCGTCGAGCGCGGGTTGTTGCAGGTCGAGGATCTCGATGGCGGCTCCGTGCTCAGCGAAGCGTTTCGCAATGGCAAGCCCGATCCCGGAGGCTCCTCCGGTGATGACGGCGGTTTTAGAGGTGAGGTTGAACGCGGTGGGGTTCATGCCGTTTTTAATATCCAGAGAGGGGATGGCTTTCATGAGGTGGCTACTGGTTTGGACCACGGCGGTGGTGCTCCGAAGCTTCGACCACCCTCAGCTTGGGGTCAACGGCTTTGGGGATTTCGGCAACACTCGGAGGCGGCGATGTTCGGAAACATAGGCACGGGTGTAGTCCTCGAAGGCTCGCTGCAATTTCGCCGTCACGGTGACGGGGCCCACGGTGAATCGCGTGTCATCAATTGAGACGACCGAATGGATTTCGCGGGTCGTGCCGGTCAAAAAACATTCCGTGAACGACCCCAGATCCTCCGGTCGGATGGCGGTTTCGTGGACAGCCACGCCTGCCGCGCGCGCCACAGGGCCAACCAACAGCGCGCGCGTGATGCCTTCGAGAATGCCCGCGCTCAGCGGCGGTGTATGCAGAGCGCCATTGCGCACGAAGCCGATGTTGGCCACGGCGGACTCGGTGATTTCTCCGGCGAGGTTGGTCATCACCACTTCCTCGGCCCCGGCGGCGAGGGCTTCGCGCAGACAGAGGATGTTGTTGAGGTAATTGCCGGTCTTCCACGACGGGTTGAGCGTGGAGGGATGATTGCGATGCAGCGATTTCGCAAGGCCTAGCTTGATGCCACGGGCGACCTGCTCGGGAGCGGGCGCTTTCAATGTCTGAATCAAAAGCACATAACTGAGTTTATCCGCGAGCACGGTGTTCAGTCCTATGGCGCCCGCGCCACGCGTGACTTGCAATCGAATGTAAAGGTCCGCGGTCGCACCGGACTTGCGGCAGAACGCCGAGACAGTGCGCTTGATTTGTTTGAGCAGATCGGGCTGCGTGAACGCCAACAAGAAGCCGAGCGCTTGCGCGGATCGTTGAAGCCGCTGCCAATGCTCATCCCACGCGAAGAGAATGCCGTCGTAAGTGCGCCACACTTCGTAGATGGCATCGCCATAGAGAAAGCCGCGATTGAGAGGAGAGATACTCGGCTTCTCGGCCGAATGAAGCTTACCGTCGGTGTTGGCCTGAATGTAAACGGAACCCATGCGTGCGGGTTATCTCAGGACACGACCGGTTTGCCAAGGCTGATCCAGAGAATTTGCTTCCGAGATCAAAAGTGAACAAACCCAGGACTTCATAGCCTCAAAGGGCTGCTTGTATCGCCAGAGACCAAAGAGAGAATTGCTCGTGTTTAAGGCAGGGCGAAAGCCACCAGACTGCCACCGACTGGACGGCCGGACTTTCCTCCACCCGCAGAAATGACAACGTATTGTCGGCCATTGACCATGTAAACGCTGGGAGTGGCATTGCCACCAAAGGGCAAAGGTGCCTGCCAGAGAACAGCGCCCGTATTCTTGTCGAAAGCCCGGATGGTTTCGTCGGCGGTAGCTGCGATGAAGATGAGTCCTCCAGCAGTGACTACGGGACCGCCGTAATTCTCGGTGCCCGTGGGCGGGATGCCGCGAGCCTTCAACTTGCTATATTCGCCGAGCGGCACCTGCCATTTGATTTCTCCTGTATTCAGGTCCACGGCATTCAAGGTGCCCCACGGGGGCTTGATCGCAGGGTAACCTTCCTTGTCGAGCCAACGGCGGAAACCGCCGAAGGCATACGACGGAGGTTTGATCGAGGTCGTCGGAGCACTGGCACTCTCTTCGCGGCGGGAGGCGGAAAGCGGCGTGGGATTCAGAACGAATTCAAGGATGGCTTCGCGCAGTGCATCTGGAATCTGGTCAAACGCGGGCATCCGTCCGGCTCCTTGCTTGGTGATCTGTGAAATCTGATCGCGCGGACGTCGCTTGATCACATCAATGAGCGATGGAAAGCCACCGAGGATATTTCCGGTCTTATCAAGTCCGTGACAGGGAGCGCAGTAGAGCATGTATTCGCGCTCGCCCCGCACCAAGGGAGAGCCGTCGGCGTGGCGAGTTTCAACCATCTGCATAACCCAGGGGATCTCGTTCACATTGACGTAGTACACCCCGTCAGGATCGGCCGCGCCGCCGCCCCATTCCATGCCGCCATCGAACCCAGGGAACATGATGGTTTCCTTGAGGCTCGGGGCGGGAAATGGTCCGAAGTTGGGTGAGACGCGGATGCGATCCAACGTCATCGCTTTGCTATCGGGTGAGATCGTCGAAGCGTCCTCTTCGCCATAATGCTGCCGCATGAGCGGCGCGGGTTTAGTCGGAAAAGGCTGAGTGGGCCAAGCCTGTTCTCGGCGGAGATCCGACTGGGGAACCGGCTTCTCCTCGATCGGCCAGAGAGGAATTCCGGTCACGCGATCGAACACAAAGAGCAGACCGTGCTTCGTCCCTTGAGCAACAGCGTCCACCATCTTCCCGCCGTGTTTCACTCTCAACAGGACTGGAGGACAGGGCAGATCCTTGTCCAGAAGATCGTGGTGGACGATCTGGAAATGCCACAGGCGCTTTCCGGTTGCTGCATCCAGAGCCACAAGACTGTTGGCGAACAGGTTCATCCCGTGACGGTCGCCTCCAAAGAAATCGGGCTCCGCCGTCTTGGTTGCGATGTAAACGATTCCGCGTTTTTCATCGAGAGATTGGCCGCACCAAGGCATCAGCCCGGTTGCGGTTTTGTAGGCATCCTTCGGCCAGGTTTCGTGCCCGACTTCGCCGGGCCGTGGAATCAGATGGAAGATCCACCGACGCTGGCCAGTCCGGACATCCAAAGCCCGAAGCGCACCCGGTCCGCCGATTCCACCAACGATCAAGAGGTCTTTGTAGATGATGCCTGGCGTATTGAGGCCGACGTTGGGAGTGCCTTCGGTATCCAGTCCGGTGCCGAGATGGATAGAGCCGTTCTCTCCAAAGGTGCGGATGGGAACGCCGGTTTTCGCGTCCAGCGCGAATAGATAGTTACCAACGGCGGTGAATAGATACTGTTCATCGCCAGATTTGCTTCGCCAGTAAACGAGGCCACGTTGCCGTCCGCCGCCCGCTCCAGAACGCTCAGTCGCGGGATGCCACTTCCAGAGTTCGCGCCCCGTGGCGGCGTCCAACGCGATGACCTTGCGGGTTGGTGAGGGCGTGTAGAGCACGCCATTGATGATGAGGTTATTCGCCTGATACTCACCCTTATCCCCAGTATCGTAAGTCCACGCGACCTTGAGTTGAGTTACGTTCCTCCGGTTGATCTGTCGGAGGGGCGAGTAAAGACTCCGCCCCTTATCGCCCAGGTAAGTGGACCAATCTGCGTTCGCCTGCGGCTTGGCAGTTCGAGACGCACTCGAGCCTCCCGGGCTGGCACCGAAGCTGGTCAGTGAAAAAACCGAGAGGCCGGTCAGGACGAATTGAAGGCCAATGAGACGTAACGGAATACTAAGGTTCATGCGTCAACGTTGCTTTTGCGTCGGGCTCATCGGCAACGAGCTTATGCTTTCGGAGCTGACCGACAAACACTTTCCTCAGTCTTTTTTCACCGACCGAATTCCAAGTTGCTTTCAAGTCGAACACGCAGCTATCACTGAACACCACCGCGTCGTTGGCATCCTCCGGCGCATCGCCGAATGTGGTCGTCGCAGATCAAGGATTGTAAAACGAATCGATTTCCTGTGGAATCGCGGTCGCCCTTCCTCATGAAGAGGCTTTGGTTTTGAACAACAGAGGACAGGAAGCCTGCTGTTGCGGGCCAAAACCTGTTGTGATGGTCGGCACGAATGGCAAAACGAACAGCAACTGAAACCTCGGATCCCGGGTCTTTGACGCGGCTCGAATGCAAGAGTTCATCCTCTGTCGCGGACGAATCCGAATTGGCTCGCGCCATTGGACGCCTGCGATCTCCCCTCTTTCTGCTAAAGAATCGAGACAACGGAGTTCTACGGGTGGCGAACGGGGAGGCAGACACTCTCACCGTTTGCGGTTGTCATCCAAAGGAAAGCCCGGGAACTCTCAACGCTTACATTCCCGCCACCGGCCCCGAATGCTTGGGAGACCCTGGGTTCATCAGAAACCATGCCGTCCGTTACGCCTACGTCGCGGGCGCCATGGCCAATGGAATCGGGTCCACGCGTTTGGTGGAGGAAATGGCCCGGGCCAGCATGCTGGCGATTTTCGGGGCCGCAGGGCTCAGCCTCGCGCGAGTTGAAGAAGCGATTGGCCACCTGGCAGAGGCAATCCCAAACGCTCCGCACGGCTTCAATCTCATCCACAGCCCCAACGAACCCGAATTGGAATCCGCCGTTTCCACACTCTACGTGCAACGCGCCGTGCGGCTCGTCGAAGCTTCTGCTTATCTCCGGCTCACGCTGCCAATCGTCCGATACCGAGTCGCGGGAATTCACCGAGATCAGGTAGGAAATATTCGATTACCAAACTCCGTTATCGCTAAAGTCTCCAGAGTTGAAGTAGCAACTCAGTTTTTGTCACCTCCTCCTCATGAGTTGCTGAGCGAACTCGTTCGGAAGAACGAACTCACGCTCGACCAGGCGGCGATGGCGTCGGAAATACCTATGGCGGGTGATGTGACGGCCGAGGCTGATTCGGCGGGCCACACTGACAACCGCCCTCTAGTGACTCTGCTCCCCACTCTTTTGGCGCTCCGGGATAGGATCCAAGCCCGATACCGTTACGAGCGAACACCACGCATTGGTGCTGCGGGTGGATTATCGACGCCGTCGTCGGTGGCCGGTGCGTTTGCGATGGGAGCCGCGTATGTTGTCACCGGCTCGATAAATCAAGCTTGCGTGGAGTCCGGAAGTTGTGATGCTGTTCGCCAAATGCTCGCCCAGGCTGAACAGGCGGATGTTGCCATGGCTCCAGCGGCCGACATGTTCGAAATGGGGGTCAAAGTGCAGGTGCTCAAGCGAGGAACCATGTTTCCTATGCGCGCAAGTCGGCTTTACGAGTTGTATCGCACCTATCCGAGCCTTGACTCGCTGCCCGAGCCGGACAGGACTTTTGTTGAGAAACAGTTGCTTCGAGTTCCTTTGGAAGAGGCCTGGCGGGGAACGCGCGAGTTCTTTTTGAAACGGGAGCCGCGACAAGTCGAGCGGGCCGAGCGTGATCCGAAGCACAAAATGGCGCTCGTATTTCGATCCTATCTCGGCTTAAGTTCGAGGTGGGCAAACAGCGGGGAGCCTTCTCGGACGATGGACTACCAGATCTGGTGTGGTCCCGCGATGGGTGCCTTTAACGAATGGACACGAGGCACGTTTCTTGAGAAACCGGAGAACCGAAAAGTGGTGTTGGTGGCGCATAACCTGTTGCATGGTGCCGCCGCGCTGCTACGCCAGCATTTTCTAAGCCTTCAAGGGATTCGCTTGCCAGCGGGCTTGGCGAGCGTGCATCCTCTGGAGCCAGCAACAATGCGCGAAGCAATGAACACATGACCAGCGAGCCCTGTCCCATCGCCATAGTTGGCATCAGCTGTCTGTTCCCGAAGGCGGAAAACCTCCGCGCTTATTGGGCGAACATCAAGAACGGCGTGGACGCCATCACTCCTGTCCCCGTGGGTTCCCACTGGAACATTGCGGATTATTTTGACAAGGATCCAAAGTCACCGGACCGCACCTATGCCATGCGCGGCGGCTTCCTGTCACCCGTCACGTTCAACCCCATGGAGTTCGGGATCTCGCCAAAAGATGTCGAAGCTACGGACACAACCCAGCTCCTCAGCCTTGTCGCCGCGAAGCAAGCCCTTGCGGATGCGGGCTACGGTGACGGCCGTCCATTCAATCGAGAGCGCACGAGCGTCATCCTGGGTGTGACGGGTGCCCTCGAACTCGTGATCCCGCTGGGCGCCCGCCTCGGACATCCGATCTGGCGGAAAGCGCTCAGAGATGCGGGGGTCGAAGGGGAGGTGGCGGAAGACGTCGTTCAGCGTATCTCGGATTCTTATGTGGGCTGGCAGGAGAATTCGTTTCCGGGCCTGCTCGGCAATGTGGCGGCGGGCAGAATCGCGAGCCGACTCGATCTGGGAGGGACGAACTGCGTCGTGGACGCGGCATGCGCGAGTTCGCTCGCGGCGATCCACCTGGCGAGTCTCGAGCTTTCAGCGGGTCTTTCAGACATGGTGATCACGGGGGGCGTGGACACGTTCAACGACATCTTCATGTACCTCTGCTTTAGCAAAACGCCGGCGCTTTCTCCCACCGGTGACGCCAAGCCATTCGACAAAGACTGCGACGGCACGATCCTCGGAGAGGGCCTCGGCATCCTGGTGCTGAAACGGCTGGCCGACGCGGGGAAAGATGGTGATCGTGTTTACGCGGTATTGAAAGGCATGGGCTCTTCGAGCGACGGCCGAGGGAACGCAATCTACGCCCCTCGGGCCGACGGCCAGAAACTGGCCCTTCAACGAGCCTACAAGAACGCAGGAGCCAGCCCGCAAACCATGGGCCTGATCGAAGCCCATGGAACAGGCACCAAAGTGGGGGATGCAACCGAGCTCTCGTCCCTGACCGAGATTTTCCAGACACCACTCCATCAGGAACCTTGGTGCGCGCTCGGGTCCGTCAAATCGCAGATCGGGCACACGAAGGCGGCGGCGGGTGTTGCCGGGTTCATCAAGGCAGCCATGGCGCTGCACCAGAAAATCCTGCCGCCCACCATCAAAGTCAGCCAGCCCATCGAAGAAGCCGCTCCCGGAAAATCACCGTTCTATGTGAACACCCGGAAACGCCCCTGGCTCCCGGTGAAATCTCATCCCCGCCGCGCGGGCGTGAGTGCCTTGGGCTTCGGCGGCACCAATTTCCATTGTATCCTCGAGGAGCATGGGAAAGCCAAACCTTGCGTGGATTGGGATGGCGATGTGGAAATCCTGGCCTTCCAGAGCGACCACTTAGAGGCATTGCGCGCGCAGATCTCAGCACACCCATCCGAAATGCGATGGCAGGATTTCAGAAGGGCCGCGAGGCGGTCGCGCGAACAATTTCAGCGGAGTTCTCAATACCGGCTTTTGATCGTTGTTACAAACGATTCCGATCGCGCGAGCCTCAAGGAAACCGCGCTCAAAATGCTGGAGAAAAATCAGGAAAAATCCTCTTGGGCAGCTCCCGTGGGCATCGCGTTTGGTTCCGGCAAAGCCCACGGCATGCTGGGTGCCTTGTTCCCAGGACAAGGTTCCCAATATGTGGGCATGCTGCGCGACCTAGCCTGCCAGTTCCCGGGGATGCTCGACGCTCTGGCGGAGGCGGACGCTGTGTTCGCCGACGACCCGGATCATGTGGAGTGCAAAAAGCTGAGCGATTTCATTTACCCGCACCCGGCGTTCTCGGACGAAGCGCGGCGCCAGCACGAAGAATCACTCAAAGCCACGGATATCGCTCAACCCGCCCTGGGTGCCGTCAGCATCGGGGCCTTCAGCGTTCTGGCATATTTTGGCGTCGCCCCGGAGGCGGCGTGTGGGCATAGCTATGGAGAGCTGCTGGCGCTGTGCGGTGCCGGGCGCATCAAGCCCGAGGCATTGCACCACCTGTCTAATCTGCGCGGACGTCTCATGGCCAGAACAAATGGCAACGGAAACGGTGACCGCGGTGCCATGCTCGCGGTGCAGGCGGACGAAGAAGCGGTCAGGCAGTTTCTCGCGGAAGAAAACGGTCACCTCGTCGTCGCCAATCGAAACTCACCCAAGCAGTTTGTCCTGGCGGGGTCAGTCGAACATATCGAAAAAGCCGCGGGCGAATTGACAAAGCGCTCCATTCGCACACGCGTGCTCCAAGTCTCCGCGGCCTTTCATAGCCCTCTCGTCGCCGATGCCCTGGGCCCTTTCGCGGCAGCTCTCGAAAATGTCTCTTTCAGCAAGGGCCGAATCCCGGTGTACGCGAACACCACCGGACGCGAGTATCCCAAGACAGCCAAACAAGCCCGCGAATTGCTCGCCAATCAGATCGTGCGCCCCGTCAACTTCATGGAACAGGTCCGGGCAATGCACGCCGACGGAGTGCGGACGTTTATCGAGGTCGGCCCAGGGCATGTGTTGATCGACCTGGTTCAGTCGATCTTGTTCAGCCGCGACGTCGAAACCATCGCCATCGATGCGTCGAAGGGCAATCGCTCCGGAACTTTCGACCTGGCATTCGCGCTCAGCCGCCTGGCTTCCCTGGGCCACGAAGTCGCCTTGGACCGTTGGGAAAACCCTCCCGAACCAGCGGAATCCCCTCTCGGTAAACCAGCCTTGACAATCCAGCTCACGGGTGCCAACTACCGCTCTCCCGCAACCCCAAGACCTCCCGCCGCGCGCGCGTCTGCGCGGGTGGAGCCAGTGCTCTCAGAGTTCCCTCGGCACTCTCCAAAAAACGCGGCTTCTCCGGACGCGATCTCCACGGGAACAGCGAAGGTTTCAGATCACTCTGCCAGCCGCACCGTCCCCTCGCCCACTTCGATGCCCCCGGCGGACGTCGCAGGGGCCCTTCGAACGACCCAGGAAGGAATCCTCGCCCTTCAGCGCTTGCACGAACACACAGCTCAGCTTCACAAGCAGTTCCTCGAGGGTCAGGATTCCGCGCGGCGCGCCATTCAGGCAATGATTGTATCCCAAGTCTTGGCGAGTCCCTCCGTGGCTGCCGACCCTGGGACAGCCGCACCATGGAGGCCCCAGCGCGAAGGAAATCTTTCAGAGACAGTTCGATCCTCGGCTCTCGAAACGAGCGCGGTGTCGGCTCCAGCTATTCCAAGCGACAACACAGCACGCGCGGACGACGCCTCAGCAGAACGACTACCTGCTGCCAAATCCCCCTCTCACGAACCCGGATCAAAGCCCGCCAGCCGATCCTCCTACGACAAGGCTGTCCTCGAAGTAGTCGCGGAAAAGACCGGCTATCCCGTCGAGATGTTGAGTCTCGATATGGGGATGGACGCCGATCTCGGCATCGATTCGATTAAACGTGTCGAGATTATGGCGGCCTTGAGGTCCAAACTCCCGGGATCGCCCGAGATCAAGCCAGAGCATCTTGGAGCCCTGCAAACACTCGGGGAAGTGGTTCTATTCCTCGAAAAAGGCGCCCCGGCTTCCCCTCAAGAGGAATCCGAAGTTGAGACTCAAGAACCCATCAAGCAGGACGACGTTCCGCGGATTTTGCTAGCTGTGGTGGCGGAGAAAACCGGTTACCCGGTTGAGATGTTGAACCTGGGGATGGGATTGGACACAGATCTGGGGATTGATTCGATCAAACGCGTCGAGATCATGGCGTCTCTGAGAAGCCAGCTTCCTCGATCACCAGAGATCAAACCCGAGCACCTTGGAAGCCTGCAAACATTGCAGCAAATTGTTGACTTCTTGCACAGCCCACCAGGGGGAGAGATGCCGATTGCTGCCTCCGCCGTTGCAGAAAAGGAATCCACACGCCTTATACCCGGAATCGTGCGCCAGGTGGTCCGCCCGGTTGATCTGTCCGGTGGTTCGCAGCGCAAGTCCATCAGCCTACGGGCAGGGGCATCCGTCTGGCTGACCGACGATGGTTCTGAAC
The DNA here is from genome assembly GCA_945861765.1 of Akkermansia muciniphila. Lineage (GTDB taxonomy): Bacteria > Verrucomicrobiota > Verrucomicrobiia > Limisphaerales > SIBE01 > SIBE01. The sequence goes on from CAMAWP010000004.1 coordinate 34,079, forward strand.
TTGCGGCGATCACAGTGGATCGGTTGCACGCACTTGGATTTTCAGTTCACAAAGGTGACCTACAAACCGGGTTCAACCGCCCGGATCTAGTCGCCCCCGAAGCGCTGGTCATTCTCACACCCGCAAAGGGGAGCCACGAGACCTTTCTCAAAGACGCTTTTCGACTCATCCAACGCGCCGGACCGGCGCTGCGCGAGTCCGGCAACCGAACCGGAGCGCTCCTGCTCACGGTGTCGCGCCTCGACGGAGCATTCGGTTTCGGCAGCTTGAACGGGAAGAGCGACCCTATCAGCGGCGGACTAGCCGGCCTTGTCAAGACCGCGCGGCGTGAGTGGCCTGAAGTCCATTGCAAAGCGCTCGATATAAACCCGGAAAACCTTCTCCCTCAGACGGCGGCAGAGCAGATCGTCAGCGAACTCTTTCTCGAAGGCCCAGTGGAAGTGGGATTGTCGGACAAATGCCGAGTGTCCCTGGAAGTCGCGCTCGCTCCAGCGAGTGGCGAGACCGAGATCGCCCCTCTGGCGCTGGGGGATGTGCTCATCGTCTCAGGAGGCGCGCGGGGTGTCACCGGAGAGGCGGCACTCGCGATCGCACGCGCATTCCGCCCCATCATGGTGTTGCTGGGACGAAGCCATCTGGCCGAACATGAGCCCGCCTGGTTGAGCGGTCTCAGCTCACAAGAGGAGATCAAGAAGTCGCTGTTCAAAAACCAGAGTGGCAAAACCCAGCCGAAAGATCTGGAATCCCGCTACCGCGATCTAATGGCCCAACGCGAAATCCGCGCGCAGCTCAGACGCCTTGAAGCCGTCGGAGCCCGAGCGATCTACAAATCTGTGGACGTTCGCGACGCGATCGAGGTCAGCCGCGTGATCTGCGATGTCCGGGAGGAGTTCGGCCCGATCAAAGGCCTTGTCCATGGCGCTGGAGTGCTCGCCGACCGTTTGATCGAAGACAAGACGGACGAACAATTCGACCTCGTCTATAGCACCAAAGTCTCGGGGCTAAGAAATCTTCTCACCGCTCTTTCTTCGGACAAGCTTCGTGTCATCGCCCTGTTCTCATCCTACACGGGCCGGTACGGTCGGGTCGGTCAAATCGATTATGCCGCGGCGAACGAAGTCCTCAACAAGCTCGCCCAAGCCGAGTCGCGTCGCCGGCCAGACAGCCGGGTTGTGTCTGTCAATTGGGGACCGTGGAATGGAGGCATGGTCACCCCTGGACTTCGGAAGGTATTTGAGCAAGAGGGCGTGGGCCTCATCGAACCCGAGGCGGGCGCAGCTTTCCTGCTGCGAGAAATCTGTTCCTCGAAAAACACCGCCGTGGAGGTTCTTGCCATCGCCCCTTCGCCGAATGTTCACACTACAAATTCCCCGACCACGCTCCCCGCGAAGCAGTCTGTTGCGTTCGACCAAAAGGTTGGGATAACTTCGCTGCCGTGTCTGACTTCGCACGCGTTCAATGGACGCGCTGTCCTGCCCGCCGCGTTGATGATCGAATGGATTGCCCAAGCGGCGCTCCACCACAACCCAGGCATGACCTTCCATGGGTTTGATGGGTTCAGAGTGCTCAAAGGCGTTGTCGTCGAAGCAAGCCAGTCTGTTTTGGTCAGCCTGAAAACATCCGCGGGCGCATGGCGAAACGATTGCTTCGTGGTGCCAGTCGGTATCACGAGCGAGCGCGAAGGTCGCGTGACATTACACGCGCAGGCCGAGGTTCTCCTGGCTCCGAACACGCTGCCCACCCCGCCCAGGCCAAGGCTCGTCATGGAGGCTGGCGCCGGGTTCTCGAACCCTTACGCCCGAGGGATCCTGTTTCACGGGGACGCCTTCCACGGAATCCAGAAAGTGGAAACCTGCGCCGAGTCTGGCATCTCGGCTGTCGTGAAGTCCGCTCCCGCTCCCAGCGTCTGGATTCAGCATCCTTTGCGAAGCGCATGGGTTGCCGACCCCCTTGTCTTGGACAGCACGTTCCAACTGCTGATTCTGTGGAGCTCAGCACACCGCGGAGCCCCTTCCCTGCCCTGCGCCATTGACCGATACCGTCAATATGTTGGCGCATTTCCCAAGGACGGCATCCAGATACGCATCGCAACTTCCCGCGGTAACGGCCCGATCGCCAGCGCGGCAGTCGAGATCATCGACCCCCAGGGGAACCTGATCGCCTCCATGGAGGGCTGCGAATCCGTCGTGGACGCGGCGCTCAGGGACGCGTTCCGATCGAATGGCCTCGATCTTGAAAAGTAATTCAGCAAGAGGGGGGAGCGTGCCTGGCGCCAGATTCTCAGAGCCGATCGCCATTGTTGGCATGAGCGGCGTTTTTCCCGGAGCCCAATCGCTTGAAGATTTCTGGCTTCTTGTCGAGCAGGGTCGAGACATGTGCCGCACGGTAACCCCAGGCCGTTGGATCCTCGATCCTGCGAGCATCCACAGCGCCACTCCGGGGTTGATGGATTCCGTCTTCACGACGCGCGGAGGTTTTTGCGAGGATTTTGTCCCTGACTTTTCCTCGTCAAATCTTCCGCTGCACCTGTCCCGGGCGCTGGATCCGATGTTTCACATGCTGATCCATGCGGGCAAAAACGCATTCGCAAGCGCCAAGACCACACACCTCGACCGCAGCCGGGTCGGTGTCATTGTTGGAAACATCGCCCTGCCGACCTCCGGTGCCTCCACGCTCGCGGACGAAATCCTCTCCCCGCTGTTCGAAGCCCACCTCATGGGCAGGAAACACCTCCAAAAACTGGACGTGAATCGGCACAATGAACCCATCCACTGGTGGGGCGATGAACATCCGCACGCGATCTCCAGTCCACTTGACCGGTATGTCACGGGACTTCCCGCCGGCATCCTCGCCAGGGCGCTCGGACTGGGCGGAGGCGCTTTCACACTGGACGCCGCGTGCGCTTCGTCCCTCTACGCCATCAAGCTGGCGTGTGACGAACTCCTGTCGAATCGCGCCGACGCCATGCTCGCGGGTGGCCTGTCGAGACCTGACTCTCTCTACACACACATGGGGTTTTCGCAACTCCGCGCGCTGTCCCCAAGGGGTCGATGTTCCCCTTTTGATCACAAGGGAGACGGGCTGATTGTGGGTGAAGGATCCGGTGTCGTGATGCTCAAAAGACTGGAGACCGCGCTGGAGCATGGCGATTCCATTGCCGCTGTGATCCGAGGGGTCGGTTTGTCCAACGACATAGAAGGCAATCTGCTCTCCCCCAGTTCAGAAGGTCAGTTGCGAGCCCTCCGGGGAGCCTATTCACAAGCCCGATGGACTCCTGACATGGTGGACCTGATCGAGTGCCACGCCACGGGGACGCCGGTCGGGGACGCCGTCGAATTTGAAAGCCTCTGTCGGCTCTGGGAAAACCGCCGAGGCCGCTGCGTTTTGAGCGCGGTGAAGTCGAATATCGGCCATCTCTTGACAGCGGCCGGCAGTGCGGGGTTGATCAAAACGATCCTCGCCATGAACCGAGGAATCTTCCCTCCCATCGCGAACTTTGAGAGGCCATCGACCGCCGTGAAGCTCGCTGGGAGCCCCTTTACCATTCTCTCCCGAAGCGAGGCATGGAACCGTCGCGCCGCCGATGTTCCCCGCCGCGCCGCGATAAGCGGGTTTGGATTCGGCGGAATCAACGCGCATCTGCTCATCGAGGAATGGCTCCCGGATAAACAGACTGCGCGCGCTGTTAAAAACGGGGTTCCCGAGACGGGATCCGCAACAGAGCCGGTGGCGATCGTGGGATTGGCCACCCGGATTGGACCTTGGACCAGCTTACAGACCTTCCATGCAAGGGTCCTGCGAGGAGACAGCAATGTCCCGTCGCCACGCGACCTCTGGCGCGGCTTGAGCGGTTCCGAAATCAGCCAAGCCTGGAAAGGCGGCGCCCCTTTGTTCCCGGGCTTTTACGTGGAAGACTTCACAGTCCCCATCGATCGTTTTCACATCTCACCACGCGAGCTGTCCGAGATGCTGCCTCAACAACTGCTCATGCTCGATGCCGCCAAGTCGGCCATGGCAGATGCTCGGATTGAAAAGGCAGATTCGTCTCGGACAGGAGTCTTCATCGGTCTTGGCCTAGATATGCGGACCACGGACTTCCATTTCCGTTGGGCCACGATCCGAAGAGAACGGGAGCGGCAACAGGACGCTCAGCTCCAGAAGAGGGATCAAACAAATTCAGCATGGCTCAGTGAGGTCCGAGAAGGTTCAGGCCCACCGTTGACCGCGGACAGAACATTGGGAGCATTGGGAGGTGTGGTGGCCAGCAGAGTGGCGCGGGAATTTGGGATCGGAGGCCCCGCCCACACCCTCTGCAGCGAAGACACATCCGGCCTGCGCGCGGTGGAAGTCGCCGTGCGAGCGCTTCAAAACAGAGAACTCGACATAGCCCTTGCCGGCGCGGTCGATCTAGCCGGAGACGTAAGAACGTTGCTGGCGACCGACTTGGTGAACCCGTATTCGAAAAACGGGGTCGCACGCCCGTTCGACCACGCGGCGGATGGAACGATCCCCGGAGAAGGCGCTGCCTGCGTGGTCCTGAAGCGACTGAGCGACGCTCAGCGCGATGGAGATCGCGTTTATGCCGTTGTCCGGGGAGTCGGCGCAGCGAGCGATCCGAATGCGGGCACATCCTGTCCCGCGCCAGCCACAATTCAACTGGCATTCAGCCGCGCTTACAAGGAGGCAGGCGTCTCTCCAGAAACCGTGAGCTACCTCGAAACCCACGGGAGCGGTTCCCCAAACGAAGACCGCTCCGAGGCTGCGGCTATCGTGGGGTTTTTTGGGGGCGGAAACCGGAGAACGCTTCTGCAACTCGGAAGCGCCAAGGCGGACGTGGGCCACACCGGCGCCGTTTCCGGACTTGTTTCGCTCATCAAAGCAAGCCTCTGCCTGCATCATGAAACAATTCCCGGCTTGCGAGGCTGCAGGGATCCATTGGCACAGCTTGCACAAGTCGAAAATATCCAACTCCCCCACGCGTCGAAGCATTGGGTTCGCGATCGAATCCTGGGCCCGCGCCGCGCCGGCGTCAGCAGCATGGGGATAGATGGGAACTGTGTTCATGTAGTGCTGGAAGCGTGCGAGAAGCCCGACTCTCGCGAGGCGCAGACCCGTCCCATCACACGAACTCGCCCAGGATCAGAGGCTTTGTTTCTAGCCTCGGCAGCGGATCACAATTCCCTCCGAGACACGCTCACGGCGCTGGTCTCGATGGCCTCCTCGGCCAGGAACATGCCAATCGCAGAGCTGGCGCACCGTTGGTGGCATTCACCGTTCTCTCGGAGGAACGGTCCGTGGCGAGCGGCGTTGCTGGCGCGGGACACTTATGATCTCCATCGTTTGGCCGGAATGGCGAGCGCGGCGATGCAACGCGGCACCCAAGGCTCCGTGGAATCCGAGGAACGTCAGCGGGTTTTCGTTTCAATTCCGTCTGTCAACCATGGTCCGGTCGGGCTCGCCTTCGTGTTTCCTGGCTCAGGGAATCAGTTCCCAGACATGGGGAGAGAATTCGCGCTCGAATGGCCACAAATCCTCCAAGTTCAGGACGCCGAAAATGAGCGGCTCGCGAGCCAGATGTTCACCGACTGCTTCTGGAAGCCGTCCCTCTCAGACACGCTCGCTTCGGACTATCGCGCAATGATCTGCGGGCAGGTCTCCTTTGGCACCCTGATGAGCGACCTCGCCCTTTCCTTTGGGTTGAGACCCCGTGCCTCCATCGGTTACAGCCTCGGAGAATCCACCGCGCTTTTCGCCCTTCGTGCCTGGCGACAACGCGATGAAATGTGGGCGAGGCTGCAAAAGTCGCCGCTCTTTTCTCACGACCTTGCCGGACACCCGTCCGTGCTCAGAGCGGCATGGGGACTGGCTGAAGATGCCCTCGCGGAATGGACCGCCGGGGTCATCGATCGATCAGCGGAGGAGGCGCGCGCCGCGATCGGAACCCAAAGCCAAGTCTATATTTTGATTGTAAACACCCCTGATGAGTGCGTTCTCGGAGGGAACCGAAGGGTTGTCGAATCCGTCGTCAAACGGTTGGGTGGCCACTGGTTCCCTCTGAGCGGCGTAAGCACCGTCCATTGCGAACTGGCCCGAAGTGTCCGCGGTCCCTATCGCGAAATGCACCGGTTCAAAACCATCCCGCCCGCGGGGATTGATTTCTACAGCGGAGCATGGGGGCGGGCTTATGCTCTCGATCAGGAAACAGCCGCCGATGCCATCGAGGCACAGGCTCTGGAGACGATTGATTTTCCGCGCGTCATCCGTGCGGCCCACGACTCCGGGATCCGTTCCTTTATCGAGATTGGGCCAGGCAATTCGTGCAGCCGGATGATCGGAAAAATATTAGCTGACCGCCCTCACTTCGCAAAATCGCTTGCCGTCCAGACGCCCGAACCCATCGCTCACTTCCTTCGAACGCTCGCGGGCGCGTTTGTCGAGGGTTCACCGCTGGATCTGGGCTTTCTGTATCCAGACGTTCAGACGGTTGAGCCACCCACCGAAATCGAGTCTGGCAAATCCCTGAAAACCGTGACGGTTTCCGTGTCGGGACCGCCGTTTGTCGTCCCGGTGAACCCTCTCGACCGACACCGCCGCGTGGAAGACAGGTTCTCGATACCGATCGAGCAGAACGGGCTTGACGTGACCGTAAGGCCGCCGCTATCGAAGGTCACCGACCCTTCGCTCACCTCCATGGAAGCGTTCCGAACAGCAATGATCGAGCGCTTTTCGGATGCTGAGACAGCCACCGCAAAGGCGCACGCGGCGTTCCTTGAATTCTCGAGCAACCTCTCAGATTCACTGGCTCAGGCCCTGACACGACAGATTGAACTGGAGAAAATCGCGTCCGGGTCTGGGGTCGTGGTTTCTGCGCTCTCAAGGACTTTCCCGCTGGAGGGACCACAGTTCAGTGGTTCGGCTGCAAACGAGAAATCCAGAAAGGAACAGGACCAGCCCGTTGCAGTCCATGTTCAAGAAGATCTTCGCACCACCGCGGAGTCCGCTCCCAAGACGCCTCGATCCCTCGACAGAACAGCCTGTCTCGAGTTTGGCCGCGGTCGAGTGGGAGACGTCCTGGGCCAGGCGTTTGCGGAAGCCGATTCGTTTCCGACCCGAGTCAGGCTCCCCGACGAACCGCTCATGCTGGTGGATCGAATCATCGAGATCGACGGAACACCCCTGTCCATGACTCACGGAAGGGTGGTTACGGAGCACGACATTCATGCTGGAGCCTGGTATCTGGACTGCGACCGGATTCCAACCTGCATCGCGGTCGAAGCAGGACAGGCCGACCTCTTTCTATCCGGCTACCTCGGGATCGATTTCCAAACGCGGGGGAGGTCTGTCTATCGGTTGCTGGACGCCAGAGTTTGTTTCCATCGCAACTTGCCCGGACCGGGCCATGTCATTCGATACGACATCCGCATCGAACGATTTTTCCGCCAGAGTGACACCTGGCTCTTCAAGTTTAGCTTTGAAGCCACCGTGGACGGAATGCCCTTGCTCTCCATGACTGAGGGCTGCGCTGGATTTTTCTCAGCAGCGGAACTGGCCGGAGGGCGAGGCATCGTGCGAACATCCCTGGACCTCAAGCCCATCGGCGGAAAACGAGCATTTGACTGGGAAGAATTCGTCGAGATCAAGTCCGAACACTATTCAAGCAACCAACTGGACCTCTTGCGACAAGGCGATCTCGCAGGCTGTTTTGGAGCGCCATTCGATCGACTCAGATTGAAGAAACCGATCACGATTCCTTCAGGGCTCATGACTCTGGTCCAAAGCATTTCGCATTTGGACCCAAAGGGCGGACGCTTCGGGCTCGGCATCATCCGCGGCGAAGCGGTCATCCGCCCCGACGACTGGTTCCTGAAGTGCCATTTCGTGGACGATCAGGTGATGCCGGGCACTTTGATGTTCGAGTGTTGCCTGCATACCTTACGTGTTTTTCTGTTGCGACTCGGATGGATCGCTGAGGAAGGGCAAGTCACGCTTGAGCCCGTGCCGGGAATTGCCAGCCAGTTGAAATGCCGCGGGCAGGTCACAGCCGCATCACGAACTGTCACCTACGAGGTTTCCATAAAGGAAATAGGTTACCGGCCCGAGCCGTTTGTGATCGCGGACGCCCTGATGTATGCGGACGGCAGGCCGATCGTTGAAATCAGCAACATGAGTTTGCGCTACGTGGGCGCAACCATCGAGACGTTCAGAAGTCTTTGGGCAACGGCGGCGCAACCACCGCGCAAACGCGCCATCTTCGACTCCGATCGAATCCTCGCGTTCGCAATCGGAAAGCCCTCCGAGGCATTTGGGGAGAATTACCGGATCTTCGACAACGACCGGGTGATTGCACGGCTGCCGGGCCCGCCGTATCAGTTCCTCGACAGGGTGACCGAGATTCGCGCCGAACCGTGGAGGATCGAGCCCGGCGCGGAAATCGAAACTCAATATGACATTCCGGCGGACGCGTGGTATTTCGAGGAGAACCGTCAGCGCGACATGCCGTTCGCGGTCCTGCTGGAAATCGCCTTGCAGCCCTGCGGCTGGCTTGCGGGCTATATGGGCTCCGCTCTGACCAGCGAGGAGGATCTCTCATTCCGGAATCTTGGTGGAACAGCGACTCAGTTTGAGCACATCACGGCTGAAACCGGCACACTCACCGTGCGGGTCAAACTCACGCGCGCCTCGAGCTCAGCCGGGATGATCATCCAATTCTTCGACTACTCGGTCACGTCCCGGCAGGGGTTGGTTTACAAAGGAGATACCTATTTCGGATTTTTCCCAAAAACCGCGCTCCAGAAACAGGAAGGCCTCAAAGACGCCACCAAGTATTTTCCCTCCGCCGAGGAACAGAGCCGAGGAAAGACGCTCGACTTTCCGGCGGCATCCCCTTTTCCTGGGAAACGCCTGCGTTTATTGGACCGGATCGAATGCTGGGTGGAGAAAGGGGGTCCGAAAGGGTTGGGCTATATCCGCGCCACGCGCCTGGTCCGTCCTGAGGAGTGGTTTTTCAAAGCGCATTTTTATCAGGACCCCGTGGTCCCAGGCTCGCTGGGTCTGGAGTCGTTCCTGCAATTGCTCAAGTTTGCGGCCACGGAAAGATGGGGAGGCGACGCAAGCCAAAGATTCGAGGCTGTCGCGCTTGCAAAACGGCACGAATGGGTTTACCGAGGGCAGGTCGTTCCGAGCAACATATTGGTGACCGTTGAGGCGCTCGTTACCGAAGTGGACGACAACCAACGCTTGCTTCGCGCCGATGGTTACCTTTCAGTGGACGGACGGTTGATTTATGGAATGAAAGACTTCACCTTGCGAATGCGCGGTTGTTGATGACAAAATGACAACTCAATACAGTCGCGTTTATTTGAGCGCCATGGGCTACGAGCTAGGCCCAGTCGTCGTGACCTCCCGTGAATTGGAGGAGCGCCTAAGTCCTGTTTACACGCGGCTGAACCTCCAACACGGCCAGCTCGAAGCGTGGACCGGAATCCAAGAGCGCCGATGGTGGCAACCCGAGGCGCGGCTCTCAGTCGGCGCCGTGGCCGCAGCGCGCAAGGCGCTTTCAAAATCCACGGTTCATCCGTCGGACCTGGGGGTTCTGATCTACGCCGGCGTCTGCCGTGAGAATTTCGAGCCCGCAACCGCCTGCGCCGTCGCCGACGCCCTCGGCGTCAGGGGCAATGCGTTAGTTTACGACTTGAGCAACGCGTGCCTCGGGGTCTTGAACGCGATGCTCGATATCGCAAATCGCATCGAGCTTGGCCAGATCCGCGCGGGTCTGGTGGTGTCCTGCGAAACTGCTCGGGAGATCAATGAATTGATGCTCGCGCGCCTTCTCGCCGGAAACGGTATGGAGGCATTTGCCGAAGGTCTGGCCACGTTCACGGGAGGCTCGGGCGCCGTGGCGATGCTGTTGACGGACGGCTCTTACGAAAACCCGCTCAATAGCCGCCTTATCGGCGCCGTCTCGCGTGTGGCTCCAGAACACCACGCTCTCTGCCGATGGGGCATCGAGACCCTACCCGATGGCAACCAAACCCAGTTCATGGCCACGGATTCGGTTGCGGTACTGAAAAACGGAGTGAAACTCGGACAGCAAACCTGGGACGTTTTTCTGAAGGAATTGGGATGGACTGCCGCCGATATCGACCGCGTCATCTGCCATCAAGTGGGCCACGGCCATCAGGAGGCAATCCTCAAAACGCTCGGAATCCCCAAGGAAAAGGACTACACGACCTATCGGCACCTCGGCAATATGGGGACTGCCGCGCTGCCAGCCACAGCCGCGATCGCCGAGGAACGCGGTGTTCTTCGACACGGACAAAAGGTCGCTTTCCTTGGAATCGGCAGCGGGTTAACGTGCCTGATGGTGGGACTTGAATGGTAAATTTTCAAAACGACCTCTATCCCTTCACGGGGATCCATCGGCAAGTCAACGGATTCAACATCCACCTGCTCGACGAAGGCAAGGGAGAGTCGGTGGTGCTGCTTCATGGGAACCCCACATGGTCGTTCTACTATCGCAACCTCGTTCTCGGTTTGCGCGCCGACTACCGCGTCATCGCCCCGGACCATATCGGGTGCGGCCTTTCGGACAAACCGTCGCTGGACAAATATGATTACACCCTGCGGCAGCGAGTGGACGACATCGACCAGCTCCTGAGTCAGCTTGAAATCGAGGGCCGGATAACGTTGGTGATGCACGATTGGGGCGGCATGATCGGCATGGCCTACGCCACGCGTTTCCCTGAGAGAATCGGAAAACTCATTCTGCTGAACACCGCCGCATTTCATCTGCCAGAATCCAAGAATCTCCCCGCGTCACTGTGGCTCTGCAGGAACACTCCTTTGGGCGATTTCATCATCCGGCGGACGGGGCTCTTTCCCCGCGTCTTGGCTCATTGGTGCGTGTGCAAGCCGATGGACCCGCGCGTTCGGGAAGGTTACCTTTCTCCCTACAAAACGGCTGGCAACCGCACCGGCATCTGGCGGTTCGTGAAAGACATCCCTCTTCTGCCAGAGGACCCAGGCTACGCTCTGGTGAGCGAGATCCAAGCGAAACTGCCGGGCTTCCGTAACACACCCACTCTCATTCTGTGGGGGGAAAAGGATTTTGTATTTGATCACCATTTCCTCGACGAATGGGAGAGGCTGCTCCCCAACGCAGAGGTGCATCGTTTCCCGAACGCGGGCCATTATGTTCTCGAAGACGCGGGCGTCGAGATCTTGGACCTCATAAGATCGTTCCTCGACCGACATCCAAGCCATGCCTGAAGCAAGTCGTGGGATTCCCGTGAACATCGCCCAACACCTGTCGGAGATGGCGGCGATTCAACCGGATCGCGCCGCCGTCATTTGCGCGAGAGGAAGGGGACCGCACGGTGAACCCGTCTATGAACAGCTCAGCTTCAAGCAACTGGACACCTTAAGTAACCAGCTCGCATCGGGGTTCGATGCAATCGGGATCCGCCGCGGAGTTCACACGGCATTGATGGTCCCGCCAAGTTTGGATTTTTTTTCTCTGACCTTCGCGTTGTTCAAAGTGGGGGCGGTGCCAGTCCTGATTGATCCCGGCATCGGTGTTCGCAACTTGGGTCGATGCCTCGCTCAAGCCCGGCCGGAAGCTTTTGTCGGCGTTCCCAAAGCACACGCGGCCAGAGTGCTGTTCGGGTGGGCGCGAAAGTCCCTGCGCGTGATGGTAACCGCAAGCGTCCGATGGTTCTGGGGGGGCCACACGCTCCGCGAGTTAATGAGACCAGGCCCAGCGGCTAAACCCTTTCACGTCGCAGTCCAACCCCGCTCCCAGGAGACGGCCGCCATTCTGTTCACCAGCGGCAGCACCGGCATTCCGAAAGGGGCCGTTTACACACACGAGATGTTCGGTGCCCAGGTCCACCACATCCGGACGCTCTACGGAATCCAACCAGGAGAGATCGATCTCGCGACGTTCCCATTGTTTGCCCTCTTTGGTCCCGCTCTGGGCATGACAGCCGTCGTGCCTGAAATGGATCCCACAAGGCCGGCAAACGTTGACCCCACTAAAATCATCAGCGCGATCCAAAAGTTCCGAGTCACAAACATGTTTGGTTCGCCGGCCTTGGTCAATCGCGTCGGACGCCACGGAGAGGCGCACGGGGTCCGGCTCCCTAGCCTCCGCCGGGTCATCTCAGCAGGGGCTCCGGTCCCCGCCAGAACCATCGCACGATTTACCAAAATGCTCGAGAAAGGCGCTCAGGTTTTCACGCCTTACGGTGCTACCGAATGCCTTCCTGTCGCTTCAATCGGCAGTGACGAAATTCTCTCCGAGACCGCCGAGATGACCGACCGCGGTTCAGGCGTCTGCGTCGGCAAACCCGTTGCAGGCTTGCAGGCCCGTATCATCCAAATCCGAGACGAGGCCATTCCCGAGTGGATCGACACGCTCGATGTGGGGATCGGGGAGATCGGGGAGATTGCGGTCAAAGCCCTTCATGCCTCCCGTTCCTACTTCGAAATGCCAGGATCGACAGACCTCGCAAAAATCCAAGACCGGGTGAATGGCGGGTTCTACCACCGCATGGGCGATCTAGGTTATTATGACGCGGCAGGCCGTCTCTGGTTTTGCGGCCGCAAGTCCCATCGTCTGCTCACGAGCCATGGCACTCTGTTTACCATTCCATGCGAAGCAGTTTTTAACACTCATCCCCAAGTATTCAGGACCGCCTTGGTCGGTGTTTGTCGAAGCGGTGAAACCATCCCCGTGATTTGTGTTGAACTGGAACTATCCGCAAAGAAAAGTCCCAAGGGAAAAATCATTGAGGAGCTCCAGAGGATCGCTGTAGCCTACCCGCACACAGAGAATATCAAAACTTTTCTGTTTCACGGTGCCTTCCCTGTGGACATCCGACACAATGCAAAAATCTTCAGGGAAAAGCTTGCGGTTTGGGCTGCCAGGAAAATGAAATGATCGCTCTCGTGACAGGCGGAGGCGGGTTCCTGGGCCAGGCGATCGTGCGCTGTTTGTTGCAACGTGGAATCGAGACCCGCAGTTTTTCACGGACAGGGCACGCCGCGTTGAAGGAGATGGGCGTCGAGGAATGCCTCGGCGACATCGCGGATTCGAAAGCCGTCGGACTCGCCGTTCGAGGTTGCGATCTCATTTTCCACGCGGCCGCCAAACCAGGCTTGTGGGGACGCTACGAGGATTACCATCGGACGAACGTGGTGGGGACCAAAAACCTGATCGACGCCTGCCTCCAACTGGGCGTCCCACGGCTCATCTACACCAGCTCTCCAAGCGTTGTGTTCGGTGGTAAAGATATGGAAGGCGTGGATGAATCCGTGCCCTATCCATCGCACTACGAGGCTCATTATCCGCGAACAAAAGCGCTGGCAGAACAGTTGGTGCTGAGCTCCAATGGCGATCGATTCGCCACCACAAGCCTCCGGCCCCATCTGATCTGGGGCCCGGGCGACAACCATCTTCTGCCCCGCCTCGTGTCCCGCGCGAGATCAGGACAGTTGCGCCGGATCGGCTCCCGCCCTAACCTCATCGATGCCGTGTACGTGGACAACGCCGCTGAGGCTCACATGAACGCAGCGGACCGCCTCGAACCTGGGTCGCCCCCGGCAGGCAAAGCCTACTTCATTTCCCAAGGAGAACCCGTTCCGATGTGGGAGATGGTGAATCGGTTGCTCGAAGCCGCGGACGCCCCTCTCGTAAGAAAGTCCGTTCCCACTTGGCTGGCAATGGCGTTCGCAGTGTGTTTTGAAACCGCTCATCGCCTGACACAAAACCCTGCGGAGCCGCGGCTCACCCGCTTTGTAGTTCGGGAGATGTCCACCGCCCATTGGTTCAACCTGGATGCGGCGCGGCGCGACCTGGGTTACAACCCGAAGATTTCAATCGCAGAAGGACTCGCCAGGCTGCGGGCCGCTACCAAACTGGAATCGATAAATCGGGCGGCGCATGAATCTTGAGCTTCACTCCACCTTCATGAGTTTCCACTGATTATCTCCAGCAGTGCTGCAGCGATTCTGCCCATGAACCTGGGTGGGGTGAGAGTCCCCTCGAACCCTGACCTTTTCTGGCGATCGAGCATGTCAGGGCTCAACGGCTTCCGGCTCGGAGACTACAACTCGGAGAGAGTCTCGCCCCACCGTTCAAGGGCGCAATGCGCGCACAAAGGTCGGGGTGGTCTCATTTTGGCCGAGGGCACCTTCTGTTCGCCGTATGTAGTCCCGGCTTTAGCCGGTTTTCACGGGGCGACCGGCTAAAGCCGGGACTACGTACCTCCCAGACTGAGCATTGCTGGCAGTGCTGGACGCGGGCTTGTCATCCGCTGTCTCTTCCCTATTTTAGGGAGCATGGATTTAGCCGCAAACATGAAGGCATTGGAAACCCGTATTCAGGCCGCCTGCGGCCGCGCCCATCGCGATAAGGCCTCCGTCCAGATTCTAGCAGTCACCAAAGGCCAGCCCCCAGAAAGAATCCAGGCCGCGGCCGAGCTAGGGCTGCTGGTCTTTGGAGAAAATCGGATTCAGGAAGCGAAAGCAAAAATCGGCCGCTGCGCCAGCAAGTTGCGCTGGCACATGATCGGCCATCTGCAATCCAATAAGTGCCGGGATGCCGTCCATTTCTTTGAAATGATTCAGAGTGTGGACAGTTTAGCAATCGCCCAGGAAATCAATAAATCGGCGGAGAACGCGGCCAAGACCATGGCAGTTTTGCTCGAGGTGAATGTCGTCGGCGAAGCCTCGAAGTTCGGTTTCTCACCGGAAGAATTGCTCGCGCATCTCCCCGCGATTAACACGCTCCGAAAAATCGAGATTCACGGATTAATGACGATTGCACCCTGGACGGCAGAACCGGAAAAGGTCCGTCCGGTTTTTCGCCAACTGCGCGAGCTGAAGGAACAGTGCGAGGGAATTCTCGGCGCTCCCCTGCCCCAATTGAGCATGGGGATGAGTGGAGATTTTGAGGTGGCCATTGAAGAAGGAGCGACACTGGTCCGGATTGGAACAGGTCTCTTTGGGACGCGCGATCGAGCCAAAGATTTCAAGCCGGATTCTGTGCTGAGTTGAGAGATGGGATGACCCAAAACCGGGAACAGCCCGCTAAGTTCCAGAAACCGAGGATGATGAGTGCCGGAGCGCAACGAAATCGTTGAAGTCCTTTTTCAGGCGAGTGATTGGCTCGTTCCAATTTCCTCGCTCCGTTTGGCGATAGAGGCGCATGGTCGGGTACCACGGCGTCGTGGTTGTATCGAGCATCCAACGCCAGTCGGGGACAAACGGAAGGAACGTCCACACTGGCCGCCCCAGCGCGCCGGCCAGGTGTGCTCCAGCCGTATCGACAGTTACGATCAAGTCCATCTCCATGAGATAAGCAGCGGTATCCGAGAAGCTCGAAATTGTTGGCGTTAAATCAATCACGTTGGGTCCCAGAAAGGGTTTAATCTCCGAGGCTGCCGAACCATATTGAAGGCTGTAGAACGTGCATCCTGGAGCCGCAAAGATCGATCCCAGCGCGTCGATGGAAATATCCCGAAGTGCGGCTTGAACGAATAGCGGGCTCGACTTCCAAATCAATCCGATGCCGAGAGTGCCCTTCGAACGCCTTGGGAGCGTCACCCTGTGAGGTGGAGCAAGATAAGGCACCGCGGCGGGGATCGTATCCAGAGTTGTACCCAAACGATTCGGCAGGCTCATGAGAGGACAAAGGAAATCGGTAACGACATGGTCTCCCGCGCTTAAGACGCGATCGATGCTTGGAACAGTTTCAAACAACGATCGCAAGGAGGCGTCTGCTGCCATCCAGACCTTGGCGCCTTGGCGGGCCAAAAGCTGCGAATACCGGATGAACTGGATGTTGTCTCCTTTGCCTTGTTCAGGAAGGATGAGAATGGTTTTTCCCGCGAGAGACTCTCCTTTCCAGATCGGAATCGGACACGCTGGCAAGGCGCGCTTCGAGTTGAAAAAGCTGATATTGAACCGATGCTCGTAGAGCGCGAATCCTTCCTTGAGGTTTCCCTTCGAAAGGTACGCCGTCCCAAGGCGGCAAAGGCATTCCGGGGAGTTCAATCCCAGTCGGCGGGCTGTTTCGAAATGATGAATTGCCTGATCGATCTGATTAGTTTCCAGCAACGTTGTCCCATAGGCCTCCTGAGTCAACGCGTCTCCCGGACGATTTTCGAGCGATCGAGCCAGCCACGAAAGGGCCTCGGGATAGTTCTCTCTTGTTCGGAAAAACTTTCCGAGCTCGGCCTGAAGCGCCGGATCCTCGGGAAATGATAATTGAGCTGCGAGCCAGACTTCCTCAGCCGAATTGAAATCGCTCGCCGCGCAGAACGATTCAGCCAAGCGCTTAAAAAGCTGCGCGGATTCCGGGACTGGATGCGTGACTTTGGAGAGCAGATGGAAGGCATCGTTGAGAAGTCCGTTATCGATGCAAATCACCGCCACATCCCGCCGCGCGCGCGGATCATTGGGATCGAGACCGAGATCCAGCATGTATCGCTGCACTTCAGACAAGGAATCGCTCGGCTTAATAGGAACTTTCTTTTTAACGATGATAGTTAGGATATCCGTCCGGAAAACATTGGGACAAGAAAAAATGCACGTGGATCTCTCGATCGATTTCGAGGGAAATCAAGTCATCGCGCGTCACTCCGGCATCCAGCCGCTGCTTCGTCCCGGCGATGCGCATTTCCACAAGCCCTTCCTCTTGGGTGCTCCACTCAGCCGCTCGATCGAATGCTGACTTGCACCTGCATTTGGCGATTCGTTGTTCCCTTGTAATTACCCGTCAACGGCGGCACATCGGCGTAGTCGCGGCCCACGGCAATTTTCACATACGTCTCGTCAGTCTCGCGATTGTGGGTCGGGTCCAGCGACCGCCAGCCGACGACAGGAATCAGCACCTCGACCCACGCATGCGTCGCGCTTGCCGCTTCAGTCGCAAGATAGCCGCTGACGTAGAGAGCGGGAATTTTCAGCGCGCGACACAATCCGATCAGGACGTGGGCGAAATCTTGACATACCCCCCGTTTCTCGCGCAGCACGTCGCGCATGTGCGTGTGAACGGTCGTGGCGTTCGGCTCATACTTGCAGTGCCCGTGGACAAAGGCCATGAGAGCCCGCGCTGCCTGCCAGGTGTCAGTCACTCCAGTGGTCGCATCGAGCGCGAGACGCCAAGTCTCCGGTGACAAGTCCACGAACCGACTCTCCTGCAGGAATTCGAATATCCGCAATTCCTGCAACGCCTCGCCAATGCGGGCCAACGGCCAAGGCACGGCATCGTCGGCCAACAACGGACGCGGCCTCGTTGTCACGCGCAGATGGCTCTCCACTAGCAGCGAGGTGTGCGGCTCGGTGATTTCAAAGTGATGGACCACATTGGAATAAAAATCGTGATAATGCCGCAGCCGTGCGGCCGGGAGAATCTTCAACAGAAACCGATCCACCGTCTGCCACTCGTCCGAGAACGGCTGCAAACGGGCCTCATTAAAACTCTCCCGCACAGGCCCGGCGTAAGTGTATTGCGTGCGATGGATGATTTCCCATTTCATACGGGCGACATTAAAACGCTAAATCTCCGTCACATCCACCGAAACTTGCACCTCGTGTTCGCCCCCGCCGGTGAGAATCCCAGCCACGGGACTCACGTCGCCAAAATCCCGGCCATACGCGACCGTGATATGCTCTTCTGCCGGCTGGACGTTGTTGGTGGGATCAAAATCAACCCAACCGACGCCGGGACAAAACACCGCGAACCACGCGTGGGACGCATCCGCACCCACGAGACGCGGCTTCCCTTCCGGTGGACGCGTGCGCAAATACCCGCTGACATACCGCGCCGGCAGACGGAGCGAGCGCAGACATGCGATACCGAGGTGCGCGAAGTCCTGGCAGACGCCACGGCGCTGCTCCCAGACCTCTTCGAGGGGCGTCGCGACGGTGGTGGCTTTGGCATCGAATTTGAAGTCGGAAAAAATGCGGCTCGCCAAATCCCGCGCGCCGACGAGCAGCGACGTTCCGTCCGCAAAACTTTCGCGCGCGTAATCCGACAACTCCAGCGAGGCGCGCACCTGCGGTGAATCAAAGACGAACTGATACGGCTCAATAACTTCCGGTGAGACCGGGTCGCGAAACAGCCCCGCGACCTCCTCCCAAGCGGGCGCTGCATCCAACACGATCAACTGCCCCGCGCGCTTTGAGACCCGGCTTTTCGTCACAATCTCCAGGCGGGCGTGAACTTCCTGGATGCTGAATAGGCAAAGCTGGTTCCCAAAGTAATCCGTGCGCGTCCTGCGCAGCGTTGGCTCGGGAACAATCTCGAGAGTGAAATCGGCGGGAGTTTGCGTGGACGTCGCGCGCGGCTCAAGCCGTGCGACATGCTGCGACACAGACACCGGGGCGGCGTATTCGTAAAGTGTGCGATGGAGAATATGGTAAGTCATGACTCGATTTCACGACCGGTACGCGAGATCTTCGAATGGGCAAAGTAGCTCGCGGCGATGGCATCGGAGAGCCTCGGTAGATCACGGAGCGTCTGCCGGATCGCTTCGCTCACTTCCGTGCCGAGCCAGGCATCTGGATCCGTCGCCAGCTCGCGGGCATCGATGCGATTCAGCCGCGCGGCACATTCATTCAAAATATTTTTCCCGGAGCTCGCCGCGCTTTCGAGTTCCCGTGGCAGTTGGCGAAAATGTTTGGCGAGCTGATTGATCTGAAACAACACCGAGCGCGGGTTTTTATCGTCGAGCAACACGAGATCGAAGACTGCCGGGACATGGGTCAGCAGATTGTAGCGAGAGCGGTAGGTGATGGAACTGTCCGCCACCTCGAGCACGGCCTCCAGCGCGCTGGGATTATCAGCCTCGGGGGAACCCAACGTCGCGTCGAGCAGCGTGCCAAGATAGACCGCGCGCTCGAGCCTCAAGCCCATATCCAGGAACCGCCATGCCTGCGCCCGTGTCATGTTCTCACGCGCCAGACCGTGAAACGCCGCGAGCCCAAGCAATGTTTGACTCAACACACCCACGGCGTCGCCCGCGAGCATCACACGGCTTGCGGTCGGCGTGGCGAGCCGGTCATTGAGCTGGCTCAACACCCGCCACATGTCGTTCGAAGTGCGGTCGCGCACGAGCATCGCGAGTCGTTGCAACTGGTCGGCCGTCTGATGCAAACTTCCTGGGTGCACCGGATCAAAGATGGCCGCCAGCAGCTCCGCCTCGAAGGCCTCGGCGCTTTGGCCCAGCTCCGACTTGCTCGAAATCCCGGGCAACTGTCCCTGCCTTTCGAGCGTTTGCAGCAGTGGTGCCAGCAGTCCGAGCGTGCCACCCGTGCGCTCGGGATTGAAACGCACCAACGCGCTACGCAACAGCCGCGCCGTGGCATCCGCACGCTCCGCGTAACGGCCGAGCCAGAAGAAATTGTCGGCGAGTCGCGACGGCAGATTATTCCCTGTCCGGCGCAGCTCAAAGCTTTGCCCCGGCCGATGCAACAGCGAGACTTCCTCCACCGGAGTTTCCGAGCCAATCCATGTGTCTTTGATGCTGCCACCCCGTTGCAACGAGATGAATTGTCCACCGCTGTCGGGTGAAACGCGAGTCAGCCCCCCGGGCATGACGTGATAGCTACCGCCGCTCGCGACAAGATAAACCCGCAGGCTGATGGGCCGCGCGGCCAGCCCTCTCCCGTCCCACGAGGGTGCTGACGAAAGTTCCACGCGCTCTTGGGCAACGAATAAGTCAGGGTCAAATTCTATCTGCCGACGCAGCGCGTCTCGCTCCTTCTTGGTCAATGGCTTCTCGGGATCGGGCCCGCGGAGGTGCGTCCGGAACGCGGGCTTCACCACCAGTTCATCCAGATGCTCAAACACATATTGCCGGGCAGCTTGCTGACCGCACCACCACGTCGCGACCGATGGCAATTTCAACTTGTCCCCGAGCAAGTGACGACACAGCTCCGGCAGGAACGACATGAAAGCCGGGCTTTGCACCAGTCCGCTGCCGAGCGCGTTCGCGACGACCACATTGCCCGCGCGCACCGCTTCGACAAGACCAGGCACCCCCAGAATGGAGTCGTTGCGCAATTCGAGCGGGTCGCAAAAATCGTCGTCCACGCGACGCAGGATGACGTCCACGCGTTCGAGCCCGCTCAAGGTTTTCAGGAACACGTGATTATCACGCACGGTTAAATCCTGTCCTTCGACGAGCATGTAGCCGAGGTAACGAGAGAGATACGCCTGCTCGAAGTAGGTTTCGTTATGCGGCCCGGGCGTGAGCATGACCACCCGAGCCTTGTCCGAAGGGCGCGGCGCGAGCTGAGCGAGCATCGCTTGGGCGTCGCGGAAGAATCCGGCGAGCCGCTGGACATGATTATCACGGAACGGTTCCGGCAAAATACGAGAGGTGACGAGGCGGTTCGCCAGCGCGTAACCCGCGCCGGTGGGAATCTGCGTGCGATCGGAAACGACCCACCAACGCCCGTCCGGCGAACGAGCCAAATCGGCGGCGTAGAAATTCAGAAACGTGTCACCCGGCGCGCGAATGCCATGGCACGGGCGCAGGAAATCCGGTTGCCCGAAAACCATCGCCGGCGAAAGCCACCGCGAGCGTATCAAATCCTGCGCGCCGTAGCAGTCGGCAAGAATTTTGTTCAGCAATGTCGCGCGCTGAATCAGGCCGGTCTCAAGCGCGCGCCATTCGTCTGGCGCGATGATGAAAGGAATCGGATCGAGTTGCCACGGACGCTCCATCCCGCGCGGATCGCCATAGACGTTGTAGGTGATGCCTTGCTCGTGGACGAGCCGTTGGCAGGTATCCGACCATCGGTGCAATTCCGCCGAGCTGAACTCTTCCAGCGCGCGCAGAAGCCTCGCATAATGGGCGCGCGGTTCGCCGCTCTCGCTCAGAAACTCGTCGAACGCCGCGGAGCTTGGCTCGTACCCGGAAAGCAAGCTCGCCGGCACACGATCAGCCGTCTCGGCAGCGCTGGTCTCGCCTGGCACTGATTGCGGTTGCGATTGAAACATCTGTCGCTGATTAGGCACTCGTTTGATGTCATCCGCGTCAGACATTGCGCAAATCGAGTGTGAAAGGAAAATCGGTGTTGGGGATTTGCGGCGGCGGCGTGAACTTGCCCTGCTCATGCCCGTGCCGAAAAAAACGACCGAGGCGGCGGCTCTCGGCCTCGTAACTATTCACCGGAAATGTGTCGGGGCCGAGTCCACCGGGATGGGCGACGTGATAGGTGCAGCCGCCAAGCGAGCGCTGATTCCATGTGTCATAAAGGTCGAACCGCAGCGGGGCATGGGAAGGAATCGTGGGTTGCAGACAGGTTGGCGGTTGCCACGCACGATAGCGCACGCCAGCCACCGCTTCGCCGTTTGTGCCGGTCGGATGCAGCGGGACGCGATGGCCGTTGCAAGTGATGACGAATCGGTCAGCGGTCAGACCGCGCGCCTTAACTTGGAGGCGTTCGAGCGAGCTGTCCACGTAACGCACTGCGCCACCGCCGCCGGGCTCTTCGCCGAGCACGTGCCAGGGTTCGAGCGCGGTGCGGAGTTCAATCTGAATACCGCGCTGCTCCAGATCGCCGATGCGCGGGAAACGAAACTCGAAGTGGGGAGCAAACCAATCGAATTCGAACGGGTGCCCAGCGTCCCGCAAATCCTGGACAACATCTTTGAAGTCTGCTTCGCAGAAGTGCGGGAGCATCCAGCGGTCGTGGATGTCCGTGCCCCAGCGGACGAGGTCATTGTTGTAGGGTTCGGCCCAGAATTTCGCAATGAGACCGCGTAGCACCAGATGCTGAGCGAGGCTCATCCGCGCGTGGGGCGGCATTTCAAACGCACGCATCTCGACGAGGCCGAGGCGGCCACTGCTGCTTTCGGGCGCGTACAGTTTATCAATCGAAAACTCGGAGCGATGGGTATTGCCGCTCGCGTCAATCAACAAGTTGCGGAACAAACGATCCACCAGCCAAGGCGGAGTCGCTCCAGACAAACCGACCTGGCGGTCCATCTCCTTGAACGCGACATCCAGTTCATAAAGCGAATCGTTCCGCGCCTCATCCATGCGCGGGGCTTGCGAAGTCGGGCCGATAAACAAACCGCTGAACAGCCAGCTCAACGATGGATGATTCTGCCAATACGCGAGCAGCGAGCGCAGCAAGTCGGGCCGACGCAGCATCGGCGAGTCCTGCGGCGTCTCGCCTCCGAGAATGATGTGATTGCCCCCACCGGTGCCGGTGTGGCGACCGTCGAGCATGAATTTCTCCGTGCCGAGCCGGGTCTGGCGCGCTTCCTCGTAGAGGATTTCAGTGCGCTCGACGAGTTCGTCCCAAGTCTTACTCGGGTGCATGTTGACCTCGATGACGCCGGGGTCGGGCGTCACGGCGAGCTTGTTCAGCCGTGGGTCTTTCGGCGGGGTCTCGCCCTCGATGATCACGGGAAGGCCAGTCGCGTTCGCGACCGCTTCAATGCCCGCGATGAGATCGAGATAATCCTCCGTCGTCTCGACCGGAGGCATGAAAACGTGTAGCCGTCCCTCACGTGGTGAGACACACAGCGCGGTGCGGATGATCCACGGCGCGCTTTCCCCGGACGCGGGACGGCGCGACGGATTCTCGTCGGGCGATTTGTCACCGAGTTGTTGAGCACGCTGACCGCGACCTTCACCCGGCGACGTGGCCGTTTCCACGCGACCGACGAAGCGCTGCCGATAAGGAAACTCCTTCGGCAACTCGCGTAGTTTGGGTTGGGAGGGATCTTGTTGTCGCGGCCAAGGAAAATCCTTTTCGGCAACCCACGGAATGGAATCGAGCGGCAGTCGCAGGCCCATCGGGGAGTCACCGGGAGTGAGCCAGAGAGTGTCGTCATCGCGCAAAAACCACGAGCCAGAGACCCAGCCGCCGCCGCCGCGCTTAATCGGGAGCGCGTAGCCGACGACCGCACCGAGGCCTTGCTGAAAGATGCGCGCGATGCGTTCACGTTCCAGTTTGTCCTTGAGGTTCGTTTTGTCCGGCGTGACGTTCGACGGAAGCCGCCGCTCCTTCCAGGTGTAGTAGAACGCGTCTTCGTAGGCGGGAATCAGATGCTTCGGATCACCGCCGACCAAAGCGGCGATGCGGGAGAGAAGTTCCTTCGCTTCCTTCGCTCCGTGGCCGTAGTCCTTCGATTCATCAGCGATGAGCGAGTCGTCCTTCCAAATCGGCACGCCGTCTTTACGCCAGTACGCCGCAAGCGCCCAACGCGGCAACGGTTCGCCGGGATACCATTTGCCTTGGCCGTAGTGCAGGAGCGAGCCGGGCGCGAATTTTTTCCGCAACCGCTTGATGAGTTCGCCCGAGAGAAGGCGCTTCTTGTGCGAGACGGCGGTAAAATTCCATTCCGCGCCGTCGGGATCATCAATGGAAATAAACGTCGGCTCGCCGCCCATCGTGAGGCGGACGTCCCCCTTCTTGAGCGCCGCGTCAATTGCGTGGCCGAGCTTCTCGATCTGCGTCCATTGCTCCTCGGTGTAAGGTTTGGTGACGCGCGGCGATTCGTGAACGCGCGTCACGCTCATGTCGAACTCGAACTCAGTTTCGCACTCGTCCACGCCGCCGGAAATTGGCGCTGCGCTCGCCGGATCGGGCGTGCAAGCGAGCGGGATGTGGCCCTCGCCAGCGAGTAAACCGCTGGTGGGATCAAGACCAATCCAACCCCCGCCCGGCAGATAAACCTCACACCACGCGTGTAGATCGGTGAAGTCCTTCTCCGCACCGCTGGGGCCATCGAGCGGTTTCACGTCAGCCTTGAGCTGGATCAGGTAACCGCTGACGAACCGCGCCGCGAGCCCGCAGTGACGCAACAACTGGCAGAGCAGCCACGCGGAATCACGACATGAACCGCAGGCGAGGGTGAGGGTTTCCTCGGGCGTTTGCACGCCGGGCTCGAGGCGGATGGCGTATTTAATGTCCTTCCACAGGCGCTGGTTGATGGCAACAAGAAAATCATTGGTACGCGGCTTGTCCTTTTCAGGGACTTCGAGACGTTCCAATTCTGTCCGCCCTTTGACCTCCCCCAGCAAATCGCGCCGCACGGCGGTCAGATACTTGGTGAACTGCGGCGTAAGCCAGCACTTGCGCTGGAACGGCGCGAGTTCGTGGTCGAGGGCAGGATCATAGGCGAAGGGAAATCTTTCCGCCTTCGGCTCGAGGAAAAAGTCGAACGGGTTGAACACCGCCATCTCGACGACCAGGTCCACCTCGACGAGCAATTCGCGGGTGGGTTTATCAAAGACGAGGCGTGCCGCGTAATTCGACTGCGGGTCCTGCACCCAGTTGATGAAGTGCTTCTCGGGCAAAACTCGGAGCGAGTAACTTAGGATGCGAGTGCGAGAGTGCGGCGCGGGACGCAGCCGTATGACCTGAGGCCCAAGCGTGACCAGCCTGTCATACTTGTAATGGGTCTTGTGGTGAAGCGCGACGTGGATGGACATGGTTACAAATACGATTCTAGGGGCTCGGCTCCGAGGGTGCCGGAAAGGGATTCGAGATAGGCGGGCGACTCGACATCTTCCAGCTTTTTACGGGCGCGGGCGAGGCGACGCGGAATGCCGAGGCGGGCAGCTTCGTCGGCGTGGCTGGCGCGCTTGTGGAATCTTTCGAGGTATTCGACGTGCCGGCGCCAAAGCTTGATGTCAACGCCCTGCTTGGCTTTCAGGCGCGCGGCATACCAGTCGCTGCCCAGCAGGTTTTCGCGGGTGAACAGTTTTCGAAATTCCGGATGGTTGAGGTCTTTGCCCTCCCACTCGTCCTGCCGCATGAGGTGCAACAGCGCCTGGAGCGGCGGGCAGGCCTGCTTCACACTGCCGTCTTCAAAATACATCTGGGCGACGCGCTTTTGCGTGGCGATGATGTTGTCCATGCCGTCCGCGAACACGTCCAGGTCCTGCAATTCCGGCTTGAGCATTTCCTCGGTGAAGACGGCGTTCGGATGGTTGAACACACGACCGAAGAAGTGATGCACGAAGCGCAGATTGATGCGGTAGCCAAGCCGGCTGGCGAGCACGGGCCGGCCGCGGTGGGTGAAGTCCACGCACCGGTCGAGGAACTGGCTGGCGAGGAGGGATTTCGGGTCGCGCTCGTCGGGTTCCATGCGACACCACACCTCGGGCACGAGCAGGCTGATGTCGTGGTCCACCCGGAAGTTGGGGCCGACGTGGCCGGAGGCGGTGACGAAGCCGTGGTGGCCAGTGAGCAACCACGAGACGAGTGCATTGTTCAGATCAATGACCGGGGGTAGCGCGTTGAACGGACCTTTGGTCAGCGCGCCTTCCGAGCCGGCCCCCGTGGTCGAGGGTGATTTGCCGGTCATGCTGCAAATGAATTCCATGAACAATTCCGGCAGTTCGAGGTAATGGATCGGGTTGAACACCGCCAGCGGGCGGATGCCGGGCTCGGGCGGGTTGTTCCGCCGCCCCGGCAGCACGGCCGCGACCGGATTGTAAACCGGCTGGGTGAGCGGCACCCGCCGACGCAGCCGGGTGCTCACGTCCGCAAGGTAGCTTTCGCGCGGCTGGACAAGGTCGGGGCGCAGTTGCAGGTAGCGCGGGTTCTTGCTGGGTTTGCTGTCCACGATCCGGGGGTTGGCTGAACTGACAAAGTAACCAGGCTCGCCCGTGTCCGCGACGGATCGGATCAATGCCTGCATCGGGTCGGTGAACTGACAAAAGGCCAACGCCTCCTCGATCATCTCGCGCGCGGCGGCGGGCGTCAGCGGTTCGTAGTTGGAGAAGAAATTGTCGAGACGCGCGAAGTCGCCCTCGGTTTGCTTGTCGTAACCGCGATGAATGGCGTCGTCCGGACGCTGGAAGAGGCGGTATTCACAATTCTTGACGAACTTCAACGACGCGGCCGGGTCGGCTGGGGTAAAATCCTTCAACGCACCCGGCGGTACCACGACCGAGACGGTGATGTCATCTTCGGTCTGGATTTTAACTGCGGGGCTGAAATCCTTGCGCAATCCAAACGTGCGCCAGGCGCCGTCGCTGTCGAACCCCACGCGCAGGTAGGTCGTGACCAGCTTGCGGCTGTCGCACTTCAGTTCATTGGCGGGCGTGCCGTTGATGATGTCCACGCTGAAGTGTTCGCGCCAGTCGCGGCCCCAGTCCGGCTCGTAATAGCGCTTCACGACAAACACCAGTTCCTTGATGTATTGAGGAACACTGGCCAGCCATGCGTTGTATTCGGACGAATAATCATGCTCGTCCGGCGTGAGCAGCTTGATCACCGACCCGAGCGAGCGTTCCGCGCTGAGAATGGCGCGACGATCCACGCGGGTCGGGTCCTGGAAGCGTCCGCTGTAATCGCGGTTGATCAGTGTCACGACCTGGTTGAAGTCTTTTTTGAAATCCGCCACGAACACCGGACCGGTGAGGATGGCGTCGGTGATGGGTTTGGAGATTTCCGATTTGCCGCCACCGGAAACGGTGCAGGGCTTGTGGCAGAGCGTGCCCTCGGCGGAAGTGCCTACCAGCCGCCAGGGGCGGTGGGCGGCGGGTTTTTCCATCCGCACTTTGTATCCCGACGGACGCACATAGGTTTTTCCGGGCAGCAACCTGATCGCTTGTTCCCCTGCCCCGTTCTTCCATGAGATCCGCTGGCTGTGCAAATCGAAGAGCGCGTCCTCCGGCACATAGAGGATGTCCGCAAATGTCTTGTCCACGCCGTAGCCGCCGGGCTTCAGGTCCATCATGCCGGCGTAAACGGTTTGGACCTCGGCGAACGAATGGCCCTTGCGCTTGACGTGCGCGTCGCCGCTGAACTCCTCGCCCAGGTCGTAGGCGGCGAACACCAGCGCGCCGCCGGCATGCTCCTCCTCGCACGCGCCGTAGAGATTGGCCGCGTAACTGATCTGGGTTTTGACCTCCTTCTTGCAGTAGCCGAAATAGTTGTCCGCGATGAGCGTGACAATCACGCCGGCCTCGTCGCGACAGGTGAGCTTAAACGCGCCGCCGTTGTTGTAGAGTTCGTCCTCACCTTTCCAGCACTGGCCGTCGCGGCGCTGGCGCTCAGTGGCTTGATCCCAATGCGGCAAGCCCACGGCCTTCTTCGTCGCCCGCACCAGATGCGGGGCGAGAATGACGCACCCGGTGTGGCCCGTCCAATGTTCCACGTCGAGGCCGACGTCGTTCTGCGGCAGCAGCGGATCGCCGCCGTTGCCGAAGATACTTTCGACGAAGTCCAGATTGCTGACCAGGTTTCCCGGCACGAAGAAGCGGATCTCCATCGCTTTCTCCGAAGTGTAACCCGGCACTTCCGGACACACGATCGGCCGCAGCAACAGCGAAACGAAACATTCCGCCGATTTGGGTTGCGTGTCTGTGAACGGCAGCCGCAGCAGGTCGTGCGGGGGATTGAGCGCGAGCGCGAGCATTTTGCCGAAGACGGCCTTTGGCACGGCGATCTTGTCGTCCGGAATGGGCAGGCCGCCCTCCGTGATGTGGAAAATGCCTGCGGTAGTGCGCCTGTCGCTGCGCGGATTGTGCAACACGCCCTGGCGGACCCGGTACGAGCTGACGATGTCCGACGCGAATTCGTCGCGGTCCACCGGGAGCGAGAGCACACGCGCCAACCCCGGACGATCGAGCACAAACGTGCGCGGCGGGAGTTTGGAAACGGGCACATCATCCAGATAATCGTAAAGAAAAGTCTGGATGCGCTGATCCGCCGGGCAGAGGTATTGGCCGAGCAGCCGGTCCTTTTCCTGATATTGCGCGGCGAGCGCGGCCAGGGTTTCGGAAGATTCCGCGCCGCCCGTGGTTTTGACCGGCTGGCAGCCTATCAGGGCAAGCTTGACATTGATGTGGGCGATCAAATGGGCCGGAGTGGCCTGATTTACTGCGATCATGGAATTCGATGCAAACATGCGTCACCACGGTTACCCAATTCCGCGCCTGCAAACAAGCGCGCGCTGCCCGCTTCATCGGGTCGCCCCTCGGACATTTCCAGGCGAGCCGCGCTCTGCTGCTGTTGCTCCTCCTGCTGCACCATGATCTCGTCCTCCAGATTATTGAATGGCTGAAAAATATAGGCATTGAAGAGCGCGCCGCCGATGTCGTTGAGCTTGCCTTGCAGAACGTCGAGGTAACCGTGCAACCCAGCGGCGAACACCTCGTCAATGGTGCTGAATTGCAATTCCGCCTCGAGTCGGCCGGCGTGCTTTTCCGCGTCATTGCTGAACCGCCCCTCGGCCACGCCGGAGATGCGGCGCAAGGCATGGTTAAGCTCACTCACACAGAAGCGCACCGAGCGCGGAAAATCCTCGTTGAGCAACAGAAACTCCACGACGAGGCGCGGGTTGACCTCCGCGCCGTGGATGGTTTTGTAGGCGTCCCACGCGCTGCAGGAACGGAGAATGGCGGACCATTCGAGGGCCTCCTCCTGACTGACCATCTTCGGCACGCCCTTGGCCGGAAGAGTTTCATAACGCAGGTCAAGGATGCGCGAGGTCTTGTCGGCGCGCTCAAGGAATTTGCCGACCTGGGCAAACCACCAGCCTTCGTTATGAATGAGGGTGGCGTCGGTCAGCCCGATGATATGAAGCGAGCCGGCCTTGATCTGCTGGAAGAATTCACTGGGACTGTCTTTCCAAACCTGCCGAGCCACCGGGGTTTTGACGAACCAGTAAAGTCGGTTCAATTCCTCCCACAACTCGATGGTGATCTGGTCGCGCACCATGCGAGCATTTTCGCGGGCCTGACAAATGGACGAAACAATGGAATTGGGATTCTCCAACTGGAAAACAAGAAACTCGGTGACGTTCCGCGCGGTTGCTTTCTTGTGGAGCGCGAAGAATTGCGCCTCGTCCCCGGTGGTTTGCACGATCGGCAGCCAGTGTTCAGCCAATCGCTTCTCGTTGAGATCCCGCAGATCGAGGAGCAGTTGCAGATTGACGTCAACAATACGGGCGATGTTCTCCGCGCGCTCGATATAGCGGAACATCCAGTAGAGGGAGTTGGCGACGCGGCTCAACATGTCATTCGTCTCCGTAAAGAACCCAAGTGTCTTTGCTCCCCCCACCCTGCGACGAGTTCACGACCAACGAACCCTTCCGCAGGGCCACGCGCGTCAGCCCGCCGGGAATGATTTCAATTTTCTCGCCGTAAATGATGTAGGGCCGCAAATCAATGTGCCGCCCTTCAAAGCCACCCTCCTCAACGTGGGTCGGGT
Organism: Akkermansia muciniphila; assembly: GCA_945861765.1. Classification (GTDB taxonomy): domain Bacteria; phylum Verrucomicrobiota; class Verrucomicrobiia; order Limisphaerales; family SIBE01; genus SIBE01. Next base: position 63,278 of record CAMAWP010000004.1, read on the forward strand.
GACGGGAGAGCGAAATGGTCGGCTGGGCGATGTAACTGCGTGGCTCGGCGGTGACTTTTTGCCGGAAGTCTTCGATCTCGGCTTTCGTTGCCTTCGGCCCGATCAACATGCCGTAACCGCCCGATTCGTTCGCAGTTTTAACAACGAGCTGGTGGAGGTTTTCGAGAATATATTTCTTGTCCGACTCCTCGTTGGCGAGGAACGTGGACACATTCGGGAGGATCGGGTCCTGGTCGAGATAGTATTTGATCATCCGTGGCACGAAGTAATACATGACCTTGTCATCGGCGATGCCCGTGCCGATGGAGTTGGCGAGCGAAACGTGTCCGGCACGGTACGCGTTCACGAGGCCGGGAACGCCAAGCATCGAGTCGCGACGGAAAACCGTTGGGTCCAGAAAATCATCATCAATCCGACGGTAAATGACGTGAACCGGCTGCAAGCCCTTCGTCGTCCGCATCAATACCCGGGCATCGCGCACCACAAGATCGCGGCCTTCGACAATCTTAATGCCCATCTGCCGGGCGAGATAGGTGTGCTCAAAATACGCCGAGTTGTGAGCTCCCGGCGTGAGCAACACAACGGTCGGTTCGGACACTCCGGCGGGCGCGATATGTTGCAGCATCCCCAGCAACTCGCGCGGATAATCCTCCACCGGCCGCACGCCGATGCTCTCGAACATGCCCGGAAACGAGCGCTTCATGGCGCGGCGATTTTCCAACACGTAGCTAATCCCGGACGGACAGCGCCCGTTGTCCTCAAGAACCATGTATTGCCCCTTTTCATCGCGAATCAAATCCGTTCCGCAGACATGGATGTAGATGTCCCGGGGCACATTGAAGTTCACAAACTCGCGGCGGAAATGTTTTCCCGAAAGCACGTAGAATGGCGGGATGATCCCATCCTTGAGAATCTTCTGCTCGTGATAAATGTCGTGCAGAAAAAGATTCAGCGCGGTGATACGCTGGGCGAGACCGCGTTCGATCATTTCCCACTCGGCGGCGGGAATGATGCGAGGGAGCAGATCAAATGGGAAAATTTTCTCCGTGCCCGCCGAGTCACCATAGACGTTGAAGGTGACGCCCTGCCGAAGGAACGCGAGGTCCACGGACTGGCGTTTGAGATCAAACTCCGAAGGTGTGAGCGATTGGAACAGCTCGCGAAAACGGCGATAGTGCGGACGCACCTCACCGGCTTCATCCAACATCTCGTCAAAATAATTTTCCTGCGCGTAGCCATTGAGCAGGCGTGACACCGGTTGCGTTTTAGGCTGGGTGGTCATTTTGCGACATTCTTTCGAACAGGATAATCCGGATGCCCACGCCGGAAGGCAAGCTCAACCCCGCGCATCACCACGAAAATCACGCCTGCCTTCAGCTTGTTTCGCGGTTTAGTCCCAGGCTCGCTCATTAGACCATCTCAGTAAAATGTTCTGCATATTCATCGCCTTCGCTCCTCTAGCAGTCCGCTTGCCGAATGTTTAAACTCCCTCCGCCGGCTGATAAAACGCGACCGCGCGGAACGAAGCTGCCGTATGCAAAGCTCCACCCCTTCTCATCCAACTCACGATCATCGCTGGGTTCGACGGGCATTTCTCTTGTGTCAACGTCACTGGATGACTACCGTCAACTCCGACGTGGCAACTCAACTTCCTATCAGTCAGTTCGAACGATGCGACAGCCTCGACGATCTGTGCCCTGATCTCCGTCCAGACTTCCTGCTGAATGTTATCGATGAAATCTCGACTTGCGCCCAACAGCCCTGATCCACTTGCCACGCCCCAGGCACCTCGCACTCGACATCGGCCTGTCGGCCACATTGTCTTTCCAATTTTCAGCCGAATACTGGCGCTCTGCATGCTGCTGGCCGCAGGCTTGACGCGTGGGGTGGCGTCCGAACCCGTCACGGGACATCCACGCCTCTGGCTGCGAGCAGACGACCTGGCGGGTCTGCGCGCCCGGGCGACTGTGAGCAATCCCGTTTACTCCGCTCTTGCAGAGATGGCGGAGCAGTGGAAAGCGGACATGGACGGCACCCCTGCCGAAGCAGGCATGCCCGCCCAGCCGTCCAGGGTTCCGCAGGAAGACACGGGCGACTTGCAGCCGGAGACGTATGCGACCGAAAAGTACGCGCAACTCTTTGCATTCATGTCACTCATCAGCCCTGATGGGACCGTGCGCGACGACTACGCTCGACGCGCTCGGAGTCTGCTGATGCATGTCATGAACCGGGCGGTGCTTGGCCCCGCAGAAGGCACGCCATTCCGCAGACCGGGGTTTTTCACGGAGGACTCGAACCGTGCGCGAGCGCTGGGTGAAGCGTTTCCGTTGACGGTGGACTGGATCTATCCCCACCTGACGGTTGCGGACAAGACCACCATTCGAACGGTGTTCCTCCGCTGGGCGGGTGAGATTGTGCGAGATGGCTACCATCACCCTGAACCGATCGGGGTTGTGAACGACCCTGTATTGTTGGCGGATCGCGCAAACGTGCGCTGGAGCTGCAACAATTACTTCACCGCCTTCACTCGCAACCTCGGGCTGCTCGGGATCGCTCTTGATCCGGCGGATGATTCCGGGGGCAAGCTGCGCGACTCCCTGCGCGTGGCGACCGGCTCATGGTTGTACTTGCTGGATGCCCTGATGAAGACCGACTGCCAGGGTGGGATGTTCGCGGAGGGCGAGGAATATAGTCCAGCTTCCAACGGTTACCTTGCGCAATTCATGTGGGCGCTCGAAACCTCGGGTGAAGATGACGCCACTCGATGGGGACTTCAGGTGCGATGGGAAAATAATCCCTTCTGGAACGAGATGCTGCCCGCCTACTTCAATTCCATTACACCGGCTCGCCGCGTGAATCCGGCTTATGACTACCTGGGGCCAGTCTATGAAACCGCCTCTTATGGAGATCAGGAGGAGTATTTTCCTCGTGACCGCATCTCGTTGCTGGGACCGCTCGGACTGCATGAGCGACGCGCGGGTAAGTTGGACCGATGGACCGCCATCCGCTGGGCTCAGGAACATCTGCAGCCGGGTGGTAGCGAGAACTTGCCCAGCCGCGTTCGGGATTCGAATTCATCCACCCCGGGCATTTTCTACTTTCTCCTGTTTGATCCCACGGCTCCGCAATCGACCGATTTGCGCTCGCAGTTTGCCACGACGCATTTCGCGTCCGGCATCGGACGCTTGCTGACGCGCACCGGCTGGGAAACCAACGCGACATGGTTCACTTATAAATTAAGCTGGCCGGGGATTGATCATCAAAACGGCGATGGCAACCAGTTCGAGCTTTACCGGCGTGGAGAATGGCTGACCAAAGAACGCGCCGGCTACGACCTCGATGCGGGAGCGTCCGACAACCACAACACGCTTGCCGTGCAGAACGACAATCCGGGCCGAGACCCGGAGGATTATCGTCAGATTGAATGGCTGCGAGGCTCACAGTTTCTTTATGTAGCGACTGATCCAACGTTCAAAGCTCGCAGCCTGAATGACCGCTTTGTTTACCTGCTAGGAGACGCGACGGCACTCTACAACTACCCCGGGGCTGACGTCACGAACATCACGCATGTAAGCCGCTCGATCGTCTGGCTCAAGCCGGACCACGTGGTGGTGTATGATCGCGCCGCCACCCTGGCGACGAATCGCTTCAAACGATTTTGGCTGAACCTGCCGACTAACGCCGTGATCGCAGGAAATCGCGCGGCGATGAGAACGGCTGCTGGCCAGCAACTGTTCGTCACAACGCTGCTGCCGTCCGAAGTGTCGCCAGTGATCGAGAAAAACTCCGACCAACCCATTCGGGGCGATGTCGCCAAAGGCGAACCGATGACGCACCGGCTCCGCGTGGAGGCTCCCGGGAACCCAAAGGAGGCTCGGTTTCTGCATGTCCTGCAAGGCGCCGATGCCGGCGCGCTGCCCGATTCGACGAAACTCATCGAGTCGTCGGGTGGCACGGCGTTCAGCGGCGCCCTGGTCGCAACCACCGCGATCCTGTTTCCAGTCGCTTTGGATGCGCCATTCAACGGGACGACGTACACGGTTTCCACGGAGGCCACGATGCATCTGATCACGGGCCTGAGCCCGAACGGTCGGTACACCGTTACGAGTGTGGCGGCAGGTGCGACGGAAACTGTCACCGTGAGCCCAGGCGGCAACGAGACGGCTGACTCCGGAGGTGTGCTTCGCATCCTGAAGGGAACAGTGGCAGCGCAGACGGTGTTCGTTTCTTCCAGCGGTCACCGTTTCCAGCTTCGCATCGCGGTGCCTCCCGGCCAGGTCGTGCGCATCGAGACCTCAGTTGATCTGGGGCGCTGGATCTCGCTCGGCATCGCTCAGCCGACGGTATCGGGCAGCCTTGAATTCACGGAAGCGGCGGCCAGTGATTCGGCGGCGCATTTCTACCGTGCGGTCTCGCCCTGACCGCTGGATCAGGCCGGAACGGTCAGCAGATCAATTTCGCGAGCTAACGCTGACCTCTTTCACGCGCTGCCACCAACGATTTACCGTTGTTGGGCGAAGCAGCATCGAACGTGGCTTCAAAACCGCTGATCCATTTCTCGAGCGCCGCCACCCACGAGGGATGATCATTCAGGCACGGAATCAACTGAAGGTCTTGTCCTCCCGCTTCGATAAATTGTTCCCGACCACGCAGGCCAATTTCTTCCAAGGTTTCGAGGCAGTCCGACACGAAAGCAGGACAGATCACCAAGAGCTTCTTAACTCCAATTTCAGCGAGTCGGACGAGTTCTTGGTCGGTGAACGGTTTGAGCCAAGGGTCTCTGCCCAACCGGGATTGAAACGCAATGGAGTATCGCGTCACGCCGGCCCTCGTGACGAATGCCTCGACCGTCTTGAAACACTGAGCGCGGTAGCACGTTGCGTGAGCAGGACTGGGCGCGGCGCAACAGTTCTCAACCTTTAGACAATGGCAGCCCGTGGGATCTGACTTGCGAAGGTGTCGTTCCGGCACCCCGTGAAAGCTAAAAAGAAGATGATCGTACTGTTGCTGCAATTGTTCTTCCGCGCTGGCGACCAACGCCGCGATGTAATCGGGAGCGTCATAGTAAGGGGGCAACACCTTGACCGACATCCGCGGAGCGAGCGTTGCGACCACTTCCTGAACTCGCTCCACAGCCGTTTCAAAGCTGGACATGGCATAGTGCGGAAACAACGGGATGAGCAACAGATCCTCGACATGTAGCTCTTGCAATTTCTGGACGGCTTCGCGGATGGAAGGCTTTTGATATCGCATCGCCAGCTCCACGGGAAGAGAGACGCGTTCCTGAAGTCGCGCCTGCACTTTGCGGCTCGTAAGAACCAGCGGAGAACCTGCGGGCTGCCATATCTTGCGGTAGGCCTCGGCCGATTTCTTTGGTCGAAACGGCAGAATGCAACCATGCACCACGAACCAGCGGACGAGATAGGGCGCGTCGAGAACGCGTCCATCCATTAAGAACTCCCGCAAAAACCTCCTGACATCGCCAACGGCAGGAGAATCAGGAGAGCCGAGATTAACGAGTAACACGCCTTTTTTCATCACGCCGCGAGGTGGGTTGCGAACTCAGGGGCGCCAGACATCGCGCCCGTCGCGGGAGCGGCTAGAAACCTCTCAACTTTCTCGGCCACATCATGCCCGGCGACGATGGAGTCGCTCAACGAAATCCCATTGCGATAATGGCCGGCCATAAAGAATCCCGACGCCTTCTCTTCGATGTCGTTCATTAAATCTTTATAGCGTCCATAACCGACTTCGTATTGCGGAATCGCTTTGGAAAAGAGAACCGGATGCTTGAAGGTTGGACGTCCCTTGACGCCAAGAATCACGCTCAGGTCCTTCAAGGTCAGATTGACGAGCGTCTCGGGATCGGAGAGCGCAAGCTCGGGCGCTCTGTCGCCGCCGATGTAACTCGTCAATGTGACATGTCCCTCAGGAGCTCGGCCTGGGAACAACGAGGATGAAAAGAGTGTTCCAAGAATCTTGAAACCTTCCACCTCGGGAATCAGCACGCCGAACCCGTCGAGGGGATGGGCCACATCCTCGCGCCGGAACCCAAGAACGACGCTCGCCACTGGCGGATAGTGAATCTGAGCTAACGGCGACCAACTGAGACAGCGGTCAGAAAGCAGTTGAAGCTCGGGCAGCCTATACGTTGGTCCGGCGAAAACAACGGCTTCGTGTTCTGTCTGCTCCAGGCGGCCCTCTGCGCGTGTCTCGACAACCCAACCGCGTGAGGTTTGCCGGAAACGATTGACCGGCGATTGGAACTGTATTTCCTTCGTGAGTCGCTCGGACAGCGTGTCCGTGAGGACCTGCAAACCTTCGTCAAACGAAAGCTTTCTGGCTCGATCCTTGGAAACCTCAGGGCGAGCCTTGCGTTCCCGCGCCCCAAGGATTTGACCAAGAATCAGCGAGCCATACCGCTTTTCCAGGGCGTAAAGTTTTGGAAAGGCGTGTTTCACGGAGAGCCTCGCAGGATCGCCAGCGTAGATGCCTGCCACGAGCGGGTTGATTGCGTAATCAAGAAACTCGCTGCCAATTCGGCGGGTGACGAACTCAGCCAGGCTCTCCTCATGGTCTTCCCCGACCGGACGAATGAACGGTTCGGCTAGCAAGCGCAACTTAGCCGCGGGCGAGAAGAGCGAAGTCATCAGAAAGGCGAGCGGCGAATCAGGCACCAGAAGCGGTTTGCCTCCGCGAACGATGTAACGATTGCCGGCACACGCGTCGGCGTAAAGACGCCGCTGCTCCAATCCCAAATCTCGAATGAGTGCGCCTATCTTCGGAGAGGTGTCGAGAATAGTGTTCGGCCCGAACTCGGCCAGATAACCCTCGTGACGGCTTGTTTCAATCACTCCGCCAACCCGCGCGCTGGCTTCATAAAGGGTGACCGGAATGTTCTTTTGCTGAAGACGAAAAGCTGTCGTCAATCCAGTGATGCCGCCTCCGATAATCGCGATTGATTTCATATCAGTCCCATTCTCGTTCTCAGATCGTTTTAGAAAAGCGACGTTCCTTGTCCGTGTCCAGATAAGCGTCGAAGCGCATGGCGATGTTGCGAATAAAGAAGCGGCCCAGCTCGGTAACTGAGAGGTGATTGGCTCTCTTTTCAACCAACCCGTCTTCTTCCAAGTCAACCAATGATGCCAGCTCACGGGCAAAGTAGTGACTGA